>CAZSVU010000493.1:0-5466 GCA_964610275.1 uncultured Polyangiaceae bacterium
GCGCCCCCGGCGAGATTCGAACACGCGACCAACGGTTTAGGAAACCGCTGCTCTATCCACTGAGCTACGGGGGCGGAGAGCGCGGGGAAGCTGGCATGGGGGAGGGGGACGATCAAGGTGGTTTGTCTGGGGCGTCCTGGGGGCCTGCGGAGAGGCGGGTTCAGCCAGGATCGGCTTGGCGTGCGGGGCGGTCGCTCATTTCGGCGGGGGGCGCGGAATCAGCGTTGGCGGGTGCGGCTGAGGATGCTGGAGGAGGTGAGGGCGAGGCGGTGGCTCGCAGAGCGCCAGTTCTGGCTGTCGCCTCCGCAACTTCGGTCGGGTTGGCAGTAGCCGCCGTCGCCGCAGTTCTCGTTGGTGACGCACTCGTAGCAGACCCCTTCAGCCAAGTCGCAGACGCGATCGTCTTCAGAGCACGGCGTAGTGGCGTGGCAGGCGGCGGTACATTCGCCCACGGCACTGCAGACCGGATTGCCCGACGGGCAGTCGGCGTCCTCGGTGCTTCTCCCTTCGAGACGTCCTGCGGTTCGATCTCGGTCACAGGCTCTCACACGTGAGTACTCCCCGGAGCCAATTCCTGAGCCCGAGGGGCGACGAAATGCGGATTTCCGCCCATTCGTTCTGACGGGAGAGCGCGGCCGTGGCGGTGGCGCCCAAATGCAGCGAGGGCCGCCCTGGTGGGGACGGCCCTCGCGGATTGGATGGGGTGACGCGGTCAGGCAGCAGCTGCGACCAGCTGGTCCACGCTCACCACGGGGCCGTGCTTCTCCTTGAGCGCGAGCAACGCCTTCCTGCGTTCCTCGTAGACCTCGAAGAGCTGCGGCGGGAGGTTCTCCTCCTTGCCGTAGGCCTCGGTCTGCAGGTCGATGCGGGCGATGATGTTGTCGACGTACAGGGCGAACTGCATGTCGTAGAGGCTCTTCGGATACTCCTTGTCGATGCCGGCAAAGAGCTGCTTCAGATCCTCGTACTTGGGAATGTGGCCGATGGGGGTTTCGATGGCCGTGACGTCGCCGTGGGCGAACAACTCGAGCCAGCCGAGCCACACCTTCACGTCGCGCTTCTCGCCGAGCAAGCCTGTGCCGCTGCTACCGCGTGCGGTATGGGTGAGGAAGTAGTTCAGGCCCGCCATGATGGGCCGACCCTCGTCACTGAGCTTCTCGTTGTTGAAGAACTTGAACTGGGCGTCCATGTAGTCGGCGAGCGCTCCCGGAATGAAGGGTGCGTTGGCCCAAGGCTGCCGGTTCACGCCCACCGCACCGACCTCGGTGGCCGTGGCCGCCGACACGATGGAGGCTCCGATGGCCACGCCCGAGGTGTTGTTCTGGGCCACCCAGACTGGGGGCATGGTGTCGGCGTCGCGTCCCGAGTACGTGATGACCTTGATGGGAACGCCGTTGGGATCGGCGTTGGCCTCGGTGGCGTGGTTCTTGATCGCCGAACACAGCAGCGTGCAGCGGGCGTTCTTGTGGGAGATGGGTATGGGCTTGCCGTTGGCATCCGTCTTGCCCTTGAACCACTCGCCCTGGAAGTTGATGCCCTTGTCCGGGTTCGCTTCGCCGTTGCCTTCCCAGTGGGGGACGTCCTTGTCGTCGATGAGCACGTTGGACCAGATGACCTCGGTGCCGTCGCCGCGCAGGCAGTCCATCAGGTAGGGGTCGCCCTCGCGGTTCACGTCGGCCACGATGCCGAAGATCCCCTTCTCGGGGTTGACCGCGCGAACCGTGCCATCCTTCGCGATCCACATCTGCGCCAGGTCGTCCCCGACGAAGTCCGTGCCCACCATGGCGGTAGTGGTCTTGCCGCACCCGGAGGGAGCGGCGCCGGCGAAGTAGGTCTTGCGACCACCCGGACCAGTCATGCCCGTGATGAACATGTGCTCGGAGAGCTCTTCGCCCCGGTTGAAGTAGGTGGCGTAGTCGACCGAGAACCGGTGGTTACCCTTCTTCATCAGCAGGGTGTTGCCGGCGTAGGTGCAGAACGTCGAGAACGTCGTCTGCCAGCTGCGGTCCATGAAGATCCGCGCGTTGGGGACGTCTTCGACGCGGTTGGGACCTTCTGAGTGCAGGTTGGTGAAGAAGATCCCCTTGCGCTTCGCCTCGGCGTCGAAGGCGGCGTAGATGTTGCGGTAGAGGATCGCCGCCGAGTGGAAGACGTAGCCGGACGAGGACATCTCGATGGCGGGGATGGCGGCTTCGGCGCCGGAGGGACCTCGGGAGAAGAAGCCGACCATCATGGTCATGCCCTTCATGATGCCCTTCATGTGCTGCCGGACGTATTCGACGGCCTCGGCGCGCGGCGTGCTCTTGGCGAGCGCGCTCATCTTCTCGCCGTCGTTGATGATGTAGAAGGTCTGACTGACCAGGCGTGCCTGGTCCTGGGGCAGGTCGAAGTGGATCGTATGGCCTTCCTTGGCCAGCTTCTTCTCCTCGCCCTTCCTGAGCGAATATTCCCTGATCCACTGCGTGTCCTCGGCACTGCCAGTATCGACGAAAACCTCGTCCGGCTCGCAGATCGCAATGGAATTGGCGATCTTGATCCGGGCCTCTACGTTCTGGATGGGCGCGAGCTTCTCCAGGTTCTTGGCGTCGAGCTTCTTTTCGATAACGGCCTTGGCTTCGTCGGCGGTCTTGACGCCACCGATTTCAGCGAGGATGTCCACACCTTTGTTGAGCTCTAGCATGGGCTTCTCCTGGGTCGTTTCCTGTTCACAAATCCGGTCTGAGGGCAGGGACCACTTGTGGCATCAGCTCCGCTCGCTGGCGCTGGTGCGCCCGGTCCCCACCCACCGGGAGGGAGGATCGTCCTACCGTGACCCCCGGTGATGGAGCAAGCGGATCCGAACGCACTGCGTCAGTCTTTTCTGTGGGATTGGCGATGGGGCGACTGGCAGCTGTGTTCATCGGTGCGGACCGAGCCGGACAGAGGTATTGGACCAGGGGAAGGGGGAGGCAAGATGTCCAGAGTGAGCCGCGCCGGCGCTGGAACATTTGCGCTGGTTCTCGGGTGTGCGGCCCCGCCGCCCGCGTCACCATCGGAGCCGGCGGCGCCCCGGCCCCCGGCGGCAGAGGTTTCGGTCGACCAGGCCGCTCCGACGGCGAGCGCGACGGCAGGCTCCGCGCCGCCAGTCCCAGTCTCGGAGGTTCCGGCCGAGCCGGAACCCGGTCAGAGCCGATCCGCGTCTGAGGATCTGGCTCGGCGTGCCTGCGGGGACACCCGCGGGTCCACCGGACGCGATTCGTGCCGGCCATTGGCTTCGAAGCTACGTTCGCGCTCAGAGTGGACAAATTCTGCTCAAGCGGATCGAATCGGTGGTGAGCCGTCGCTAGGGCACTGCGCGCAACAGAAGGCTTCCAGCATTCCCGCCGAAGCCTACCGAGTTGACGAGCACTCGGTGAATGGGGCGGTGCTGGTGCTCGAATGCGACCGGGTAGGGGTAGTCCACCCACTGCCCGGTCCGGAGGACGTGGAGAGCGTACTCGAGGCTCAGCGTTCCGGATGCGCCCAGGGTGTGCCCCAGAATCCACTTGTTGCTGGTGAGGATCGGGAGCCGATCCTGGAACACCGAGCGCAACGCATTGAGCTCGGAGTGATCCCCGAGCGCGGTTCCCGGGGTGTGGGTCACCACCAGATCCACCTCGCTCGGCGACGTCTCGCCGAGGGCGCCGCGCATGGCGGCCTGCAGGGCTTCGCCCTGCGCGGATAGCGAGGTGTTGGTCGCAATGGGCTCGACGCAGAATCCCATGCCGTCGACGCGAGCGAGCGGTGGCGCCGCCGCGGCGCGGAGCTCCGCATCCGCGAAGCGCTGTAGCGCCACGACACAGGCCCCTTCGCCGAGTACCATGCTGTTCTTCTTGCCCTGGTCGGCTGCGCATGGCTGGCAGGGATACGGCGACTCGGTATCGCGGGAGTACACACGCAGTCCGCGCATCTGCGCGATGGTGAAGTCGGTGAGTGGGGCTTCGGCGCCACCGGCCAGGAAGCGCGCGGCCATGCCCGACCGCAACCAAGCCACCGCATGGCCGACGGCGTACATGGACGTGCTGCAGGTGCTGGAGATCTCGGTGGCGGGGCCGCGCGATTGCACGTCTTGGGCCACCCAGCTCGAGATGTTGCCGAGGGTGGTGGTGGGAGACACCAGGCTCGGGGTGCGCGCAGCACCGCTGGCGAGGAACTCGGTGAAATACCGCTCCAGCAGTCCGGTGGCGCCCCGCGACGAGCCGAGCACGACACCGAAACTCGGATCTGCCTGCGTCCAGCCGGCCTGTGCGACCGCTTGACGCCCCGCGTGGAGTGCGAAGTGAACGCTGCGATCCAGCGGACGGTAGCGCTCGTGTTCTGCCAAAGTCGACTCCAGTTGCGCTTCTGCTGCGGCGGATACGCGCGCCACCGGAGTGGGCTTGCCCAGCAGTGGCTCCACGGTGATCCGGGTCCGGCCCTCGGCGTAGCCGCGGGCGACGCTCTCCCGATCGTGTCCGACCGCTGAGATGCTGCCGAGGCCGGTGATGTAGATGGCCGAGGACATGGGTCGAGTGGGGATGGGGGCCGGAGCGCCCGACGCCGTCGGGCGAGCATTTGTGCTTGGGCGACGCCGGTTGTCGAGAAGTATTCTGTGCAACGGCACAACCGCGCGCTGGGAGACACGACCACCCTGGCGGACCCCGCCGTGGTCGAGGCTCTCCGCGAGCGGTACGAAGAGAAGTACGGGAGCTAGCTTCTACTGGACGAACACCAGATCGTCGATCACCAGATCGAACGCGGCATTGCCGGGGAAGAGGAAGTAGATGGCGATGATCTCGCTCGCACTGAACGAGGTGGGCGACCCCCAGCCTGCCTGCCCGAGGTCTCCCCACAAGATCACTGGAGTGTCGCCGGAGTTGAGGGTGACTTCTGCGCGGAAGTGGTCGTAGCATCCATCCGTGCAGGTGCCGCCCTCGTCCGTCGGGATGGTCTGTGCGGTGGCGATCTGCACGGCCATGGTGCCGGTGCCGCCAGCGAAGAAGGTGATGCCGCTGTAGGTCGACGCGTCGTAGGGGCAGCCGAGCTCTTCGCCGATCTCGAACAGGCGCACGCCCAGCTGGACCCCCCAATCCGTGAAGCCGTTGCCGGAGAACGCTCCCGCGTACTGGGTGATTCCGGTCGGGTCCGGGACGGGCATGAAGGTGTCCCCGGTGGTGAAGGTGCCGCTGGTTCCGTCCGTGACTTGGAACCAGACCCCGTAACGGGTCTCGTTGGCCGCGAGGACGGCGTTGCCGTCCTCGAAGTCGTCGATGAGCGGGTTGATTCCCGTGGCCGGCGATGCGTCGTTGCAGGTCAAGGTGGCCCCGCCGGTGCCGACGTCGCCGCCGGTGCCGGTGTCGCCGCCCACGCCGGTGTCCCCGCCCACGCCGGTGTCCCCGCCCACACCGGTGTCCCCGCCCACGCCGGTGTCGCCGCCCACGCCGGTGTCGCCGCCCACGCCGGTGTCGC
>CAZSVU010000494.1:0-5461 GCA_964610275.1 uncultured Polyangiaceae bacterium
CATGTTCTACCTGGCCCACCCCAGTGGTGAAGGCCCCTGCCGTAAGCGAGCAAGGGTAGGACGGCCCGACGGGGAAATGGCAACGATGTCGCGCCTGTTGCATTTGCACCG
Organism: uncultured Polyangiaceae bacterium; assembly: GCA_964610275.1. Lineage (GTDB taxonomy): Bacteria > Myxococcota_A > Polyangia > Polyangiales > Polyangiaceae > JAFGBI01. The sequence goes on from CAZSVU010000494.1 coordinate 112, forward strand.
AGACGAGTGCTGAATGTTTCGAGACGCAGCAGGGCGCGGAATCGGGCACTACGCACTCAGTTGAGGCGAGCGGTCACACCAAAGAGCTGTCTTCAACGCGCAACGCGTGAGACGCGCACCAGGACGTCCGCGTCATTCTGGAATTCCAGTACTGGGTCGAGCTTGCGATCGGGCCAGAGCTCGTATCCGGGCAGAGGTTCGTTCGTGGACAGCTTGATCTGCTGGATCACGTAGACATCCTGGAACAAGCGGCGCTCCAGGGCCGTGAAGAGATGTGGGTCACGCCTTGCACTCTCGAAGCTCATCGCCCCGTAGTCCATGATGGTGAAGTGGTTGGGACGGTCGGTGACGATGAGGATCCGCTTGTCAGGCAAGCGTTCGAAGAAACGCCAGGTCGCGGCATTCTCTCTGGTCTGGGTGAGCCGATTCATCATCCGACTCTGGGGGGCACCCGGCAGCTCTATCGCAAAGACCGCCGCGGCGAGCAGAATCGGGATGAAGGGCCGCCACCGCTGGAGGGTACGAGTTAGGAGCCAGGCTGCGGTGAAGGAGAAGAAGGTGTCGATCGGGATGACGAGGCGCGCGGACGATGGGTACTGGGCGCGGCCCCACACGTAGGCAAAGACGATGATCGCCTGCAGCAACATCCAGACGGCGACGAAGACGGCAAACCTCAGCTCCGGAGCCTTCCAGTCGCCTGCGCGAATTCGGAGAAACAGCCATCGCAGTCCCGCTGCGCAACCGACCACACCCAGTGCGATCAGGAGCCTGGAATGAGCAGGAAAGGAGTGGAAGGGCTCCAGGATCGGTCGGAAGTACTCGTACGCATTGCCGAGAAAGTTCTCGACGCTGAAAGTGATAGTCCCAGGGGCCTGCTTGGGAACGCTCCCGCGCAAGAGCGACAGCCAAAAGCGGGGCAGGAGAAATGCAGGTGTGAGCGCGTAGATGAAGGCGAACGGGCGCAGCGTGCGCCACGACACCATCTTGAACAGCAGCAGCAAGCCTATCACTGGCGGAATGAACAGGGCGGTCTCGTAGCGGACTTCGGCGAACATGCACAGATTCATCCACAGGATCGCCAGCTGTTCCGAGCGCTTTTCTCGAGCGAAGTCGAACAGACTCTTGGCGACGAGCAGCGCGAAGAACGCCGTGAGGAAGTCGAACCCAGCCGAACGGACCGAGATCAGTAGGATGGGGTGAGCGGCCACCAGCAGCGAGGCCACGAGCCCAAACGTCTCCCCGCCCAAGGATTTGGCCAGGCGGTACGACACCAGCAGGAAGGCGGGCAGCACCATCAAGTTGAAAACGAAGACGTTGTCATACGAATAGCCGACAACGGCATGTACGAGACTGACCAAGAAGGGGAACAGAATCGGCCGCTGGTCGATGGCGACGTCGACATCCCAGTAGCTGCCGTAGTAGTTCTTGCCCGAGACAGTGAAGGTGGGGCTCTTCGAGGCAAAGAGATTCTTCGAGATTCCGACCAGATTGGCCTCGTCCGAGAGCAGGCGTAGGGCGGGCTCTACAGCGAGGCCCGCGATGACCGTCACCGAAAGCGCGACGACGAGGCCCGGCCAGTTCTCCTTCGCCCAGGCGAGGAGCGTTTCCCGGCGCACGTCGCGAGCGGCGTAGAGATACATCCCTGTCCAGCACAGCACTGTGGCCATCAGGAAGTAGTAGGCCGTGTTCAGGAACAGCTGCTGCGCGACGGTTCCGTCGGTGATGCTGACCAGCAGCAAGAGCAAGAGCGCCGCAGGCAGCACGACGAGTGCGAGTTTGGTTGTCCAAGTCGGCGTGGTCACGTGTTGGCCCCCGAGTCGGTCGACTGACAGGGTGCTGGCACGGCATCCGTGTCCCCTTGATTCCTTCGCATGATCAGTGGTTGGAAGCTATCTCCATGCGTCCTTCGCGGTCGGCTCATCGAGCGCGAATAGTCGAACGAATCCAGCTCGTGGCTGTTCGAGCCAACCGCGCTTCCCATCGCAACCGTCACCACGACGGACTCGGACACGCGTACACTCTGCGCACGGTGCACGGCTCGCGACCAACCCCCACCACGGCCCCTCGGACCCGAATGCCCGCCCAAAAGAAAGACACGAAAACGGGTGACGTTGCGCCGCCTCAGCGTCGCAGCAGGGCACGATCCCCGACCCCGGCGAAACCCCGCTCAAGGATGGGATTAAGGAGGGCTTGAACTGCCCGTTATGTCATTTTGATAGAGCATGCGGAATCGTGTCCGGCCGCTCAGACGGCAGCTAGAGGCCTGGTCGCTCGCCAGCCAGGGTGAGCAGTCGGGACGTGGCTGCCTTGTGCTCGTGGGGATCACCGCGGTCCTGCTCGGGGGATGCGGCCGGATCGGGTTCGAGAGCCTGGACGTTGCCGGGGGGGTGATCGCAGGTGGTGGCGCGGTCGGGAGTGAGGGTGGGGTCGGGCTGGGGACAGGCGGACGATTCGAGTCCAGCACCGGAGGGTCGGCAGGCGATCCGAGTGCCGGGGGCGCTCCGGGACTGGCTGGTTCGGCTGGGGCTGTGATCGGTGTGGGTGGTGTGCCGAGCTGCGGGGCTGGCAGTGGCGGTGCAGCCGGAGGCGTGGTCGGTGTCGGTGGCGCCGCAGGAGTGGGCGGCGGAGCAGACGCCGGCGCGGCCGGGGCTCCTGGGGGCATCGGTGGTGCGAGCAGCGGCGGCGCGGCCGGCGCGGTCACGGGTGTGAGTGGTGCGAGCAGCGGCGGTGCGGCCGGCGCGGCGACGGTCGCGGACGATGATCTGGATGGCGTGCCGAACGACGCTGACGTCTGTCCCGGGTGGGATGATCTGGCGGACGCCGACGGCGATGGCGTACCCGACGGCTGCGACGCTTGTGCGGGCGGTGCCGATCCCGCCGGCGCCGTGATCTCCGGCAACGATCTCGACTGCTTCAACCGCGCGCGCCCTGCGGGCAGCGCTCCGGACATCGGTGCCTTCGAGTACGGCGCCGCCCAGAGCGAGTGCCTCCCGCCCGAGCTGCCGTAGCTCGACGAGATTGCGCGGCTTCCGAAAGGGTTCGCTGGACGTGACCTCGCAAGGGATCGTCAGCAAACGCGGATTCTCGATCTTGGCGAGCACTACTCCAGCGCTGTGCGAATTGACCGCTCGGGGTGGCTTCGCAAGAGCGTTTCCTGCATGAGAGGGCGTCTAGAGTTGTGCCCCAACCGCGACATGAACACTCCGGCCCTGAGCCGGAATCTCACCGCCCTGGGAAAGCGAACCCTCCGCGAACACGGACTCGCGGGTTAGGTGTTCGTGGTAGTCCTCGTTCAGAACATTCTCCACGGTGGCCTCGAGATCCCAGCGCTCGAAGAGCCTCACTCCCCCCCGAACGTGGGCCGTGAAGTGAGCCGGTGTGGCGTTTTCTCCAAAGTCGACGTCGATGCGGTCTTGTGCTGCGACGTAGCGCCCGCCCACCTGACTCCACCAGGGGAGCGATTGCCCCAAGGAAACTCGCAGCGCCGAGGCAAGCTCCCAGGGGGGGATCTCCGGGAGCGGGCGGTTCTGGGTGGTGTTCTGACCCTGGACGATGGCAAAGCTCGTCGGCAGAGTGAGAAAGGTCGTGAGCTTCGGCTCGGCGACGACCTCACCGCCCATGAGGACGGCGTCGACGTTGTGGAAGCCGCGCACGCGGTCCACTACACCATCGCCATCGACGTCCTGCTGCGCGATCGTTGTGGTGAGAATGAAGTCCCTGACTTGGCTGGCGTGGATACTGACCTCGAGGTCGATCGCCGGAAATCTCCATGATGTGCTCCACACCAGCGAGCGCTTCTGCTCAGCTCGCAAAGTCGGGTTGCCCACCATGAACCCTCCTGGCGCGGGCGCGAAGGCGAAGAACCGCTCGGTGACTCCGGCAGGCCGAGTCGCCACACCGGCGCCGAGCTCGGTGTGGATTTCCGGTGAGAGCTCGTAGCGAAGGACCACATTTCCGGCCCCCGCAATCTCGTGCGCGACCAGGTCCGCCTCGCCGGCTCCGTAGAAGCGCGCATACGCGGCCTGGATCGGAACTCCGCCCAGCCCGGGATCACCCGCTCCCAGCGCACTGCTGTGCACGTAGTCCGCACGACCGCCCAGGCGAACGAAGAGCGGCCGCGCTGCGAGCCACCGGAGTTCGGAAAAGAAGCCGGACGTCCGTTGCCGCGCGTCCGGCCAGAGGTGGTCGGCAACAAGGCTGTCCGCGGCAACCATACGCCGCGTTCTGAGCGCGTTGCGACTCAGGCGAGTGGTGTCGACTCCCGTCTCCAAGGCTGCGCTTTTTGCGAGGCGCCAGGTCAGGCCTGCAACTCCAGCGAGACTCCGGGACTCGGAGGAGGTGGCCGCTTCCAGCATTGCGCGGTTCGGCTTGTGGCGATTGCTCATCGCGTGAGAGATCCGGGCAGTGCCGAACCCGAGGCGCGCCGAGATCAGGACGGGATCGTCGACTGCCACGCGATATCCGGCGTCGTAGATCCAGGCGTTGGTCCAGTCGAGATCCATGGGCAGCGCCGGGTAGTCAACGTCTTGGTGCCGAACGTAGGCGAGGGTGTGCCAGACGCGATGACCGGGTGATGGAGTGGCGCCTGCTCGCAGACTCGCTCCCATCTCGGTTTGTGACGCGGGTACCACGATCCCGCTAGCGGACTTGTAGTCCTCGAGCTTCTGACCTTCACCGCCGAGGGCGAGATCGATCGCGTCCACGCTGCCGTGAACGCGCGCATTGCCACCATAACCTGCCCGGGATGGATGGTAGCTCGTCGCGAGTTCACCGCCCACCGCGCCCCGGGAAGGGTCGTGGTGGAAATCCGTATCCAAGACGATCCTGCCACCTGTGCCTCCTGGACCGTCCGTCACCGACGGCATGCCGAGACTGAGCCTCAGCGTGCGGGCGAGATAGGGGCCCACGTAGCTGAGCGGCGGGTCCATTCGCCCTGGGCAGGCGCCATAGAGCGGCAGGTGCCCGATCTGGGTCACGACCCGTTCAGAACCCAGGCCTCGGAGCACAGGCTCTGGGGCAGCGGCACCACGTCGGACTACCGCCACTCCCGGCACCTCGGCCAGCACGTCGGCGGTGGTCGTGTGACGTGCCGAATCGAGCTCTACCGTCTGCCCCTCGGATGGGGGATGATCTCCGCGCACGCTGACTTCAATGTGCTCCTCGGGCACCTGCCCATGGGCCCACCTTGCCGCGCAGAGCACAACCACCGCCAGGCCCCAGAATCGACCTCTCATGAACCCCGGTCTACCTCGAGACGGCTGCTCGAGAGAATGACGTACGGACGCGAAAGCCAGGCTCGCCGAATTTCCGGCGAGCCTGACGGCAACGGCCGGTGGGGCCACGCGGACCT
>CAZSVU010000495.1:0-5427 GCA_964610275.1 uncultured Polyangiaceae bacterium
CGCGTTCGGCCCGGCGGAGGACAACGATTGCGACTTGTGAGACACAGCACTAGTGGCACAGCTGAAGTTGATGGGGCCACATACAACCTCGTACACCGCGTCACTCAAGGAACCGGTGGCGACAGATGCGGCGGTGCCACGACTTGGGACCAATACTATAGTATCCGGCTAGAGGGTAACGACTGCGGGACCATAACCGTCTCCGATCACTTTGACGTGTGGGCCGCCAGAGGCTGGCAACTGGGGAACCTGCTAGAGGTCAAGATTGTCGTAGAAGCAGCGTCTGGCCAAGGAAGCGTTGATTTCCCTGTGGCCAACGTGACGACGTCCCAGTGAGCTAGCTTGTCTCTCGACGATCACGTCCTGGAGCCCGGCCAGCGCGGACACCACTCACGACGCACCCGCGCATGCCGCTGCCAGTTCGGAAGCGCTACTCCAGTCGACGCCGACAACGGACGCGCCGAGCTTCTGCAGCTGATCCAGCTTGGCCCGCGCCGTACCTTGGCGAGCCAGGGCCGTCACCCGGGCACCGCGTTCCGCCAAGCCACTCACGATGAGTCTACCGAGATTCCCGGTCGACCCCGCCACGACGATCGGCGGGTCCCTCATGCCGTGCGTCTACACCCGCCCACGAGCCGACGCCACCGGACGAACAACTGGCACTGACCGCACCACGGCGACAACCGATGGGCGGAGTTGCCCGACTTCCTGGGTTGTTCGACAGCAGACGGGCGGCACCGCCTTGACACGGGACGGTTTTGAGCATATGCGCATAACCGGAGTTCGGCGGTCGCCGTCGTCCATAGTGCATCGTTTCTCCGGCACCTGGAGCGTGCCGGTTTTCTACTCGGCGTCGACCGGCCAGAATCGGACGGAGGCACGAATGGCCCTGACGATTGATAGCAAGCTTTGCACGGGTTGTGGAGACTGCATAGACATCTGCGCGGTCGAGGCGCTCTCGTTGGTAGACAACGTCCTCGTCGTCCAGCAGGACGAGTGCATCGAGTGCAGTGCGTGCCTGGATGAATGTTCGAACGGTGCGCTCAGCCTGAACGAGGCGACGGGCGAGCAGAGCGCAGCGCGGGATGCCGCGGTGACTCCGCAGTGAGCCAGAGACCAACTCTGTAGCAGAGACCGCTATCTGCCTTTGGCCTACTTCGCCATGGTCTGCTCCTTCCGGAGTGATCACTTTTCGACGGCGTAGCCACCGCGTTCGCTCTTCCTCTCATAATCCTCCGGCTACCGCCGGTTCGTAGGTGTGTCCGAGCGCGGAAGTTGCGCTCGCCCACCCATTGGCAACCACGCCGAGGAGTTTTCCGCATCGCCACTCAACGCTGCTTGCGAAAGTTGACGGTTCCGCCGCTGCACAGGCGCGGCGGCCACAACCATGCGCACTGCGCACTTCTGGAGAATAGGATACTGATCATGCACAAGAACGTCATTGTCGTCGGGGGAGGACCAGCTGGAATCGTGACTGCTCTCACCGCGAAGAGCGTGCATCCTGACCATTCAGTGTGCGTCATCAAGTCGATTGGCGATGGCGTCATTCCCTGCGCCATTCCCTACATGATGAACACGATGCCCGATCCCGCTCAGAACGTTCTCGGCAATGCACCGTTGGAGAAGGCCGGCGTCGAAGTGCTCGTGGGCGAGGTGGTCGCGGTGAATCGAGAGGGGCCAACGGTGACCCTCGACACCGGCGAGCGACATACCTGCGAGCGACTCGTCCTGGCGACCGGCAGCATCCCAGTGTGCCCGAACATCCCAGGAATGGACAAGCGTGGCATCTTCACCATCCAGAAGAGTCTCTCGGCGATGGCCGCACTGCGCCGGGAAGCCGCGAACGCGAAACACGTGGTCATTCTCGGCGGTGGCTTCATCGGAGCGGAGTTCGCGGACGAACTCATCCGGCAGCCCGACACCACCGTGCACGTCGTCGAAATGCAGCCCAAGCTGCTGCCGGGCGCCTTCGATGACGAGTTCTGCGACGCCATTGCGGACCGCCTGGTGGACTCCGGCGTGAAGGTACACACGGGCGCACGAGCCACGGCGATCGAGGGAGGCGAGCGAGTCGAGTCGGTGCTCCTACATGACGGGCAACGGGTGCCCGCAGATCTGATCATTCTCGGCATCGGAGGAAGACCCGACAGCAACCTGGCCAGAGAAGCGGGCCTACGCATCACCGACGGCGGTTCCGTCTGGGTTGATTCCTACCTGCGTACCACCGACGCGAGGATTTTCGCGGTTGGCGACTGCGCCTTGAAGCGCGACTTCTTCACCAGAAAGGAAGTTCCGGTCTGGCTCGCATCGACCGCGACTGCGGAAGCCAGAACCGCTGGCACCAACCTGTACGGCATCCGTGTCGTGCGCCAGATTCAGGGAACGGTGTCGGCGTTCTCGACCAAGATCGGAGACGTGACCTTTGCCAGCACGGGCATGACCTGCAAGGCTTGCGCGAGCGAAAACTTTCGGATCGTGGTCGGCGAGGCGGTCGCTCCGGACCGTCATCCCGGCACCCTCCCGGGCGCATGCCCGCTCCGTGTGAAGCTGGTCTTTGCGGATCGGAGCGGCATTCTACTTGGTGGCCAGATGTCCGGAGGAGGGTCCGTGGGAGAGCTGATCAACAGCGTAGCCATTGGCGTGCAGATGGGCCTCAACGTTCGAGCCCTGGACACAATGCAGATCGCCACGCATCCGTTGCTGTCCCCAGCGCCAACGGTGCATCCGCTGGTCAACGCTGCGCATGATGCCCTGGCGCGGATCCGGGCACGCAATGCTGAGCCAGTGGCCACCCCCGTCCCAAACTAGTCGAAGCGATTCGGAGGGACAGCGCGCGTGCCGCCCTCGTCCAGCTCCGATGTGGTGACTCGCGTCTGGTCAGCCAATTCCGGTTGGGATGGCAGTGAAGCTGTCTGCCAGCACGAACGGGAAGATCCCGTCCTGTCCGGAAACCAAATCCACCGAGAATCACGCCGAGCTGTGTGCCTGTCCTTGCCAATAGCTCATCCCAGCACAAATTGCGCCGCCTCGCGCACGTACCGGTGATGTTTGCTTGCCAACGCGCGGACCTCAATCATTTCGCGGTGGACGAGGTTTCCGGTAGGGACAGTCGCTGGCGCGCCCGGTTGCGCACCCTGGCGATGGCGGAGCCAGATTCTTGGTGCTTCGAATCTTCCTGCTCGGTATCCTGGCCGGCGGTGTGAGGCTCGGACCAGCAGAATGCTCGTACGTTCCACCCGAGGTGGCGGCGTGGCAGAGTCACTACGAGCGCGCAGCCGAGGAGCGGTCACGCTTTCGGTTTGCCGCGAATGTGCTGCGCGCCGACGTCACAGCCACCCTGCACCGGTTGGTGCCGCGCGAGGCCCGGGTCCTGGATGCTGGCTGCGGTCGGGGCGAGTTGCTCAACGGTCTGCCCAACCGCGTGCGCCACGGACTCGATTGCGTCGCGTCCGTGGTGGACCAGGCTCGCGAGGTCGCACCTGGATGCGAAATCTGGACGGGTGACGCTTCGACGTTTGAGCGCTCCGAGCGGTACGACGCGATCATCTGTGATCAGTTGTGCCACACGGTGCCGGACGTCCAGCTCCTGCTGAGCAACCTGTCACGGCACCTGGCCAAAGACGGGCGGATCTTCCTCACGTGCTTCAACGGTCTGCTGGAGCCGGCTTTCGAGGTCGCGGAGTCGCTGGGGGCCAAAGAGCGGACTCCCCCCATGAACTGGCTCTCGGAGTCAGACTTCGAGAACCTCTTCCGCTTGACGGGCTTGGAGGTGGTGCGGTTCGAGGATCGTTTGCTCGCGCCGGTGCCCGGGGCGCGCCTGGTCAACCGCTACCTGGCCCCACTGCCCGTCGTCTCGCGGCTGGCGTTCTATCGGATCTACGTCCTGCGTCGAGCCTCCGAGCCACGCCAGGAGCAGGTCAGCGTAACCGTGGTCGTTCCCGCGCGAAACGAGTCGGGCAACATCGATGCAGCCATTCGACGCACGCCGAAGATGGGCGCGCGCACCGAGCTCATCTTCGTGGAGGGTGGCAGCACGGACGACACCTGGGACGTTATCCAGCGGGCGGTCCGCGACTACTCCGGTCCGCTGGAGCTCTCCTGTTGCCAGCAACCTGGCCGCGGCAAGGGAGATGCGGTCCGCGCAGGATTTGCTCGGGCGACGGGAGACCTGCTGATGATCCTCGACGGCGACCTCACGGTGACTCCCGAGGACCTGCCGAAGTTTTACGAAGCCGCCGTGGCGGGCGCGGGTGACTACATCCACGGAACACGCATGGTCTACCCGCTGGAGGGTGGCGCCATGCGCTTCCTGAATCGCCTGGGGAATGTCGCCTTCAGTCGGCTCTTCACCTTCTTGCTGAATCAACCCATCAAGGACACACTGTGCGGCACGAAGGTCATCTGGCGCGACGACTACCTGCGGCTGGCCGAGCGCCGGGATGTCTTTGGTGCTCTCGATCCGTTCGGTGATTTCGATCTGATCTTCGGGGCGGTGAACCTCAACTTGAGGCTGCTCGAGATCCCGGTGCGGTACCGAAGCCGCGCCTATGGCGCGACCAACATCTCGCGATTTCGACATGGGCTGCTGTTGCTCAGGATGAGCGCCGTGGCCGCGCGGAAACTGAAGTTCGTTTGAGGGCAGGGCTGACCCGATGAGTGCACCCCCGAAGAGGCGCAGCCGACTGGCCCGTTGGTGGGCGGTCGAAGCACGACCGGATGCAGCCACGTCCGGGAGGCGACGGGCCACGGGCGCCGCCGTGATCGCGGTGCCGCTCTTGGCGGCCATCATGCTGCTGGGCGTCACCATTCGGCAAAGTGAGCTAAACGAGCCCTGTTTCGTGCACAGCACCTACTACGTGCTGTCTGCCATCCTCTTGGTCTACGCGGGGGTCTGGATATCCGGAGGGGAGCCGACGGTGTCTCCTCGAGTCTGGGTGAAGGAGAACTGGCCGGGCCTCATCGTGACCGCAGCCGTTTCGACGGTCGTTCTGCTCGCGGTTCCGCCGCTCTTTCGAGTTCTGGCGGACGAAGCGAACCTGGTGGGAGTGTCGAGAAACCTCTACTTCGACCGAGCAGCGAATTTCACGGTTACCGGCAAGTGGTACTACGAAAGCTACTGGGACCTCCAAACGGTATCGGCACGTCGGCCGGCGCTCTACCCCTTTCTGGTGAGCCTGCTGCACGTCGTGCGTGGCTACGACGTCCAGCATGCGTTCCATCTGAACGCGATCGTGTTCGTCCTCTTCGTGTTCCTTACTTACCGCCTCGCCAAGTCCCTGGGCGGTGAAGTCTACGGGATGGCGGCTGCCATCCTGGTGGGTGCGGTCCCCAACACCCTGATGACGGCTCGCTCGGGCGGTTTCGACTTCCTGGCCACGTTCTTGTTGCTGCTGACCATCCAGAGTTGCCTGCATTACGTTCGTGACG
>CAZSVU010000496.1:0-5423 GCA_964610275.1 uncultured Polyangiaceae bacterium
GAAGCATCGTCGTCGCCAGCGCCGCAGCCCCAAGAGGCTGCCAGCAGGCCGAGACACAGCAAGCAGTTGCGCTGTGAAGTCCGCATCATGACTCAATCCTCTGCGCGCGTCGACAGCGCCCTCATCGGGGTTGCTTCCATTTCGAAGCTTAGTATCGCGACCGTATCAGAATGGCTCACGGACGCGGCAGCGCCTGGTGCGTCAACACCATCTCGAAGACCGCCAGCGGACATTGCCGCGGGGCAGGCACCGATACAGGACGCACGGACGCAGGGAGCGTCCGCAACAGGGCTACCGGGCAATGCCGACCGTCAGCTCGTTCTTCGGCGTGCAGCCCAACGGCGCCGACCTCGCTCCGGACGCTCTCCACGAGCAACTCTCGGGCCGCAGCGCCGACTGCGGTGCGCCGGAGTAGACAAAATGGTCGGGGCAGGCAGATTCGAAACCTGCACTCACAGAAGGCGGTCGCCCACGCGCGACTCGTGCAATTCCGCAGATTTCCGAACCTGCCCTCCTGACGGACCAAGACGGCTCAAGACGCGAAACGACGTGGCGTTGGGCAATGGGGGGAAAACGGGGTCGGGGCTCCCGCCCGCGGTCAGCGGTCGGCGGCGGGCTCCGGCGTGCTGGAATCACCCCGCTCTACTCGGTTGTGGCGCACTCGGGTGGCTCTCGACGCGGAAACTCGATCTTCTCCCGCATCCGCGAGCGCTCACACTCCCTTACCGGACCCACGGCGACCGAGAGCTGGCCGTCGGCTGTCGGGTTGATCACGATCAGCCACTCGATGGGCCCCACCGCCTCCTCCAGCGCTCGCCCGCTGTTCGCTTCGCTGTGCACGTCAGCTACCAGAGTCGTCTTGAAGGCGTCCTCTTGCCCCTGAACGTCCTTGCGCTCGCGGTAGTACTCTGGCCGGTCCCGGAGCTTCTCCTTGCGCGTGGGCGGAGTGATGGCCACCGTGAGCCTCTGCAGCAGGCCGTGCAGCCTGGCGCCGAACGACTTGATGTACCGCTCATCCTCCTTGGCAAGCGGCTTGCCTTCGACTTGCTTGCGCGTGATCGAGATCAGGCTGTCGAACACCCTCTCTACTTCTTTCAGCGACTGGGCCACCGGGACCGGCAGGAGCTTGAGGTTCTCCAGCACCAACCGGGTCTGCGCGCTCAGACGCTTGAGGCGCGCGTAGAGCTCGGGCTGCGGCTCGACGATTCCGTACGCTTCCGGTGGCCGAAGCGGCGGCATCTCGAATGAGACCCGGCTCATCTTCAATGTATACGACTGCTTGACGTAGAGGATGGTGTCGTGCCGGAGCTCGGCCCACGAGGCCAACGCGCTGCGAAGTGCCTTCTTGTCGTGCGGTCTGCCGCCCATCCAGGTTGGATAGCCCGCTGGTGCCGGTCGCAGGAGCGGTCCCAGCGCCTGCAGCCAGGCCAGATACAGAGTGTCCGGTGCCCGACTCGCGTCGCCCGACGAACGAGTCGCCAGCTGCTGCTGCTGCTCGGTGTAACCGCAGTAGCGGTGAGCCGGAGCGCCATAGGCGTTCGCCAACTCGCTCCCGAGCACCGCGGCCACATCGAGGCTGGTCGGCATCAGCCGGCACGCGTCCTGTGACCGCTTCTCGTCCACTGCCCAGTTGCAGAGCTCGTGCTGCTTCTTCTCAGGAATCGACTCGCATTGCAGGTGGAGCTGCTGAAACAAGGGATGTCCCGGGTCGAGTGTCACATGCCCATACACGAGCCGGCCGAGCATCTCCGAGTCAGTGGCGTACCGCTGCCCGAGCAGGCGAAGCGCCTGAGTCTGCTCCTTCACCGCTTGCCCGGTAGACTGGTCTTCCCGCTTGCTCATCACCGTCGAGAGGATTCGCGGCGGCCGGAGTCGTCGCAGGGCTGCTTGAGTCTTCTGCATCGCCTGTACTTGCGCCAGCAGGCGCAGGTCCCCACCGGTGCCGAGAGCCTGGGCCAGCACCGGCTGCACCTCGGACACCGTGAGATCATCCGACTTGCCCACCAGGAATTCGAGCGCTCGATCGATGCGGTCGTGGGCCTCGGCAGCCGTCAACGTCTCTTCGCCGACCTGGCACGATGCCTGCTGGTGCGCCTGCACGAGAATCGCCTGCTGGAGCACTTCGTTCGGGTGCCGCACGCGGTGCCCCGTGCGGCCGAGCCACATCGCGGCCTTGAAGTATCTTTCGAGATCCTTGCTCTGCGTGTAGTGGCCGCGCGGCTTGTACTGGGAAAAATCCTCGATGTAGCAGCCAAGGTCGTCGTGCGGTTTTCGTGTCTTCGATGCGACAGCTCTTGCGCTCCCGGAGGCACGCAAAGCTGCTGAGCGAGACGGCGTGGCAGATCCTCGCGTGTCGACCGATCTCCGCCACGTCTTCCACCACTCGCGCCGCGACGTCCGGGTGCGGCTCAAATGCCGGGGCGAGGAGCTTCTTGGCCACGCTGAGAAAGGCCAACTCGTTCGCCGCGGGTTCGACCAGCGGCCCGTCGGCGTGTATCGCGATGTCCTTGACCTCGCGATACAGCCCGTCCACCAATCCCTCGACTTGTGGCAGCAGCGCCTGGGTTTCCTGCGCCTTGAGGATCTCGCTGAAGTACAGGTGATAGACGTGCAGCACCGAGTCGGCGGTCACTACCGTGGGGATGGAGTGTTTGCGCAACAGTCCATACGCGGCGGTGAACCGATCGAACGGGTTGATGGACTGGGCGATGGCCATGCCATCTCGGAGCAACCGCGCCACCGCACGAGATCGCCCCCACCCGCAGCAGCCCGATCGTGGCGCCCGATCGAATCCGTCCGGTCGCTGAACCTGACATCGCTCCGCTCCCCTCGTTCACGCTCATGGATGTCCCGAGAGGAAGCGGCATGTAAGCTGCCGCACTGCACGCACGCCAGTACCCGATTTGCACCCGGTCTCGGGCTCGCACCCGGCGCGGAGTCAAGTGTTCCACGCTCTACTCTCTCCCCGCTCAGTCCTTCCACGAAGGACAGATTTATGTCAATCTATCCTTCGTGGAAGGACTGATTGAGCAAATCCTCGCCGACGCCGAGGAACAGCCGTGGCACGGCGGCACGGCGCGCGACGCGCGTCTGCCGTGGCTGTCCGGCAAAGTCGATGCCGTCGTTGGGATGCGACGCGTCGGCAAGACCTGGTTTCTGCAGCAGACTCTGGCGCAGCGGGTCGAGGAGGGAGCGGCGCGGGCATCGACCGTCTACGTGAACTTCGAGGACGAGCGCTTGTGGCAACTCGAAGCGCAGCAGCTCGGACTATTCGTCGACATCTTCTATCGGCGCCATCCCGAACTCCGCGGCACGACCTGCACCTTCGTGTTCGACGAGATACAGACCGTTCCGGGGTGGGAGCGCTTCGTGCGACGCCTGGTTGACACCGAAGACGTCCATGTGTGCGTGTCGGGGTCATCCTCCAAGCTGCTCAGCAAAGAAATCGCGACGAGCCTGCGCGGCCGGTCCATTGCCACTGAGCTGTTCCCATTCAGCTTTGGTGAGTTTCTGCGACACCACAGCGTCCACGTCCCCCGTGGCCGCCGACCGGGACGACAGCAGCGGTCGCTCATCGAACAGAAGGTTGGGCAGTATCTCAAGCGCGGTGGCTTTCCAGAGGTCCAGGACCTCGACGAGCCACTACGACGGCGGGTCTTGCAGGATTACCTCGACGTGGTGCTGCTGCGTGACGTCGTCGAGCGTCACGGTGTTTCCAATGTGGTGGCGCTGCGTCGCTTGATGCGTCGACTGTTGAGCGCGCCAGCCGGTCTGTTCAGTGTCAACCGTCTCCACAACGACTTTCGTTCTCAGGGCGTCCAGGTCGGGAAGGACTCACTGCATGCGTTCGTGGACCACCTGCACGACGCGTTTCTCTTCTTTCCAGTATCCATCCACACGGATTCCGAGCGCGTGCGCCAGTCCAACCCACGCAAGGTCTACCCGGTCGACCCCGGTCTGGTCAGTGCCGCCGCACCCCAAGGCGGGTGGGGGACTGGCCAGTTGCTCGAGACACTCGCCTTCCTGCACCTGCGTCGGCAAGGCCACGAGCTCAGCTATTTCAGGCATGCCGATGGATCCGAGGTCGACTTCATCGTGCAGCGTCCCGAAGGTCCGGAAGCGGTCCAGGTGTGCGCAGACATGACGTCAGTGGACACACGCAAGCGTGAGCTCCGTGCCCTGGAGGCAGCCATGGAGGATCTAGGCATCGAACGGGCGACTGTGGTCACCCTCTCGGCTGACGAGCGCGTGAGCCTCGCCACGGGAACCGTGCGCATCGTGCCTTTCTGGATGTGGGCACTCGACCTGGCGCCCAACTGAGAAGAACCCGACGTCCGGCAGTTGTAGACCAACAAAATGGTCGGGGCGGGCAGATTCGCGCCTGCCGACCCCTTGACCCCCAGTCAAGCCGTCCTAGCAGTCCCAAGCACTTGAAGGCGTTCCCACAGCCCAGGGAGCCACCTGCAAGCTCCTGCAGTGCACGCAAACCAGTACCCGGTTTGTACCCGGTCTCGCGCCCACGGCTGCCGCCGAGTCAAGTGCGCCGCGTTCCACCGCCAGCGCCGCCCTCCCCTGCCCGCCCGCACCCTGTCTTGGCCACCGCGTTCATCCGGCCGCGTCACGCCGCCAACTGGTAGTCACGGTGCAGCCCTCCAAGCACGGGTACGGCGACAACCCGGACTCGCCCGGAGGCCCGTCAGCTGCCGCAGTCAGTTCGCCGTCCATCGGCTTGTCGGAGCCCGAGTGACCCCGAAGTGGACGACCTCGCGCGAGTCCAGGTTGATGGCGAGGAAAGCGAACACCGGGTGAAACCAGATGTCGTAGGTCTGCACGAAATCCACCGCCCGAATCTGATGCGCGTGGTTGCGCAAGAACGTCGACCAGTCCTGACCCCACGGAACTGGCGCGGACGAGCAAAGATCCAGCCCAGGAGCACGGCGGCCAGGGAGCCAGAACACTCTGGCTGCCTCGGGATTCCAGCCACAGCTACAATTCTGCAGCCTCGTCGCAACTGATTGGCGGTCGGCTTGGGAAAGAGCGACCGCGTGGAACAACTCGTCCGTGGTTCGGACAATACATATAGCCGGGTTGGCCCAGTCGGGTCAGCGGAGCCCCTGGCCCGGTGCACCTACGGCTGCGAGCTCGCGAGGAAGCAACGTGCGCATGAACACAACGTGGAACCAAGGAAGGGTGGCCCTCTCGGCGCTGTCGCTGGGAGTCGTCACCACGCTTGCCTCCCCTGCCGGGGCGGACAACCCCATCGTGCAGACCAACTACACCGCTGACCCCGCCCCCATGGTGCACGAGGGCACCTTGTACCTCTACACCTCGCACGACGAGGATGTCACCGTCGACAACTTCTACACCATGAACGACTGGAGGCTCTACTCCACCGAGGACATGGTCAACTGGACGGACCACGG
>CAZSVU010000497.1:0-5347 GCA_964610275.1 uncultured Polyangiaceae bacterium
CCCACCCATGTTTCGACGGCCGCTGGCGGCCGGCGGAACATGGATCAAGGATGGGGTCGCCGGGTCAGCGTTGGACGGCGGTCGGGGGGCATGGTAGCTCTGGCGGTAGTGTCCAAGGACCCGCCATCGCGTCGGCAGAGCAGTGGGGACGCACCCACTGGGCGCCCCCCCGGTGTTCCCAGCACCGTGAACATTCGCGGCGCACTCGCCGGAGCGGTGGCGCTGTCAGCGCCCGGCCTCGACTGCATCTTGAACTGTGGCCAGTTCTTGCTCGGTAGGGATCCGACCTGCTGGGTATGTATCGACGACCCTCTGGCATCGCGGCAACACGCGCGCGTGATCGTCACTCCGGAGAACGTGATCGTCACGGATGCCGGCAGTGCCAACGGCGTCTACGTCAACGACGTCAAGATCACCGAGCCCCGCGCCCTGTTCCACGGCGATCGCATCCTGGTGGGCTCGACGGAAATCCTGCTCAGCAAGGCGCGTCCGTCACAGCGTCCCTCGGTGCCGCCCGAGGACCGAACCACCCTGACCGGGGTGCTCAAGGAGCAGCGTTCGGTCGCGACGGTACGGGCCGGATCCCTGGACGTGCTGGGTCGCGTGGCCGAGCGAATGCTTGCGGCAGGTAACGCTGAGCGGGCCAAGGTCGTGCTCACCGACCAACTCGTCAAGCTGCTCGAAGGCGCGCGCAAGGGAGAGACCATCCGCGAGGAGCTGTGCGAGTCTGCGTCGCGCTACGCACTCAAGTTCGCCGAGGCGCTGCACGACGGAAAGTGGGTCGACTACACCATTGAGCTTCACCTGCGCACGGGCAGGTGCCTCGCCCCGGGCACGCTCGCGGACCTGACGCAGGCGCTCGAAAAGGTCTCCCACGTGGACCGAGATCTTCTCGCCCGCTACGTGGCGGCGCTGATTGACGCCGCGCCGAGCCAAGCCAAGTATGCCGAGCAGGTTGCAGCGCAACTCAGCCGCCTGAAGCTCCCCCCGTCGCACCCGGAGTGAACCGGCCTCAGCTCGTGAGATCGGCGGTCAGCGCCTGCTTCTGCTCCGCGGTGAACACCGCTTCCACCCGGAGCTCGGGCAGATCGCTGCCGACCGCGACCGGGTCGCGGTCCGCGACCTTGAACTTCAGGTACTGCACTGAAGAGAGTCGCTCGTCGTCCATCTGGGCTGCGTCGTAGGTGGCCGCCTGCTTGGACCCATCGGCGAAGCGCAGGTAGAGATGCTGGGGCAGCTTCCGCCAGGCCCGCAGCAGCTCATCTCGTTTGGCCTTGTCGTCGATCTCGATGAGCAGACAACAGCCCAGCTCTCCCTCGTCTCCCAAGAGCGCATTGTAGGTGTCGAGCTCGTGTTGGATGTCCGCTTCGCGGGCGATGTGCTCGGCGCGCATCATCTCCTGAATCTGATACTTCACGGTTTCGGCGTTCTCGAACAGGAACGTCAGTACCTCGCCGGCGTGCACGCGCCGGGGCTGCTTGAGCTCCATGATCTGGTTTCGGATCTCGCCGCGTCGGTCACCGTAGGTCTGATAATCGAGCAGTTCCACTCGCTGTACTTTGCGCATGGGTCCTTACCTGATTCATTCGTTTGAGTCTTCGAACTCTTCTCCGCGATAGGCCTGGGCCAGAATCGACATCGGGTGCAGGGGCTTCTTGCCCGCGTGCTGCTCGAACTGGATCGCCGCCAGTGGGCAGTCCGTGGCCCAGACGCTCGCGTCCGCCGCCTGCATGCCGTCGAAAGCCTTCTGCCCAATGCGAGTCGAAGGCTCGAAGCCTTCGACCTTCATGGCATAGGTTCCATTGTGGCCGCAGCACTCCATGACCGTAGTGATCTGCTTCTGCCCCGCCTTGCGGATCAGATCACGGCCGCGGAAGCCGATGGCCTGGGCGCGGAGGTGGCAGGGAGCATGGTAGGCGACCGGTCCCGGCGTGCTGGCGAATTCCGTATTGAACCGCTCTTCCTTGCGCAGCGACCAGAGGTACTCGCTGGGGTCGCGAACGGCGTCCGCGACCCGCTGGGCGCGTTCTCGGTCCTTGCGCTCCACCAGCTCGGGATACTCCCGCCGTAGCATCATGGCGCAAGTCGGGTTGATGGCGATCACCAGCGCCCCGCGCTCGACAAACGGTTCGAGGATGTCCAGGTTCGTCCGCGCCTGCTGGCGGAGCCCGACGAGATCGCCGCTTTCCCATGCCGGCATCCCGCAACACACGAAACCTTCGGCGCAGTGCACGTCGACACCGTTGCGCTCCAGCACCTCGACCACGTCTTGACCCAGGCGCGGTTCGTTGTGCTGCACATAGCAGGTCTGGAAGATGACGACCTCGCCACCTGGCTGGGGATGAACCAGCCCTCGGTCCTTGGCCCAGGCTTCGAAGGTTCTCGAGGCGAATTCCGGCAGCAGCTTGCTGCGGTGGATCCCCAAGAGCTTCTCCATGAACCAGCGGTGCACGGGCACTCGGTTCATGCGGTTGGCGAGCCCGAAGCTCGCCCGTGCCAGGGCAGCGGCCCCGTCCGGGTTGCCGAGCAACTGCTGCCGCAGGGGAACGCCCCTCTGACGAGCCCGTTGCGCCTGGTACCGATGCACCAGCTTGGGGAAGTCCAGCTGGAATTCGTGCTGGTCGCGAGGGGTGTACGGACACTGCACCTCGCACAGCTTGCACTGGAAGCAGTCGTCCATGACCTTCTGGATCTCCTCGGCAGTGAGCGCGGAGACCTTGCCGTCATGTCGATTGTCGATGAAGTCGAAGAGGCCTCTGAACGAATCGCAGTACTTGAAGCACATGCGACAGCCGTGACAGACCTCGAATACCCTCTCGACTTCCTGCTGGAGGGCATCCTCCTTCCAGTACGTCTCGTCCGACGGATCGTACGATAGCCCATCCGTGGGGGCGTACGCCGTCTTGCCTGGTCCACTCATGTCATCCTCGTCGACAGCTGGGCCCCATTGGGCGGGCCGACGCCGAGTCTAGTGTGACGCCGGCCCAATGGGGACAGAGCAGTGGTGCCCTGTCTCGGAAGTAACAATCCATGAATGCGTTCCGCTGAGTTCTCCTGGGACGTTCTTGTGGTCATCGGGACAGGGCACGTCGGCACCGCAGGTGCCGCAGGAAAGTAGGGTGCTCTGTCCAGATCGCAGCGGAGCTGTCCTTCGCCGGGCCGCCACCCCTGCGTTCGGCCCGGCGAAGGACAACGATTGCGACTTCTGGGACAGAGCACTAGTCGATATCGTCGAGCAGGGACTGGAACCTGCCGGCGTGGGATTTCTCGGCCTTGGCCAGCGTTTCGAACCAGTCGGCAATCTCGGCGAATCCTTCCGCGCGAGCCGTCTTGGCCATCCCCGGATACATGTCGGTGTACTCGTGGGTTTCCCCGGCCACGGCGCTCTTGAGATTCTGAGCCGTGTCGCCGATCGGCATGTCGGTCGCCGGGTCGCCCACTGCCTTCAGGTAGTCCAGGTGCCCGTGGGCGTGCCCCGTCTCGCCCTCGGCGGTCTCGCGGAAGTTGCCGGCGACTTCCGGGTAGCCTTCCACATCGGCCACCTTCGCGAAGTAGAGGTATCTACGGTTTGCCTGCGACTCGCCGGCGAACGCTTCTTTGAGATTTTGGTGTGTCTTGGATCCTTTGAGATCAGCCATGTCGTCCTCTCCGGGCATTCCGACCCCCAATGGCCGGTCTGATGTCGTCGGGGCGGATCATGGTGAGATCAGGCGCCGAACGCCACCCCATTGACATGCGTTGCTCCGGCCCCAGGCTGCGGGGCTGATTCGGCCGCGGCGTTGCGTCGGGTCCGAGGACCGGCGTACGGTCGCGCAGGTGAGCGAGGTGTCCCGCAGCCATCGTCGCAAGGAGTTGCTGGTGGCAGGATCCGCGCTTTCGATCCTGGCCGTGGTTGGCGTGCTCCCGCCCGGAACCTGGCTCCCCGTACGAGCGGTCGGCGGGGTGCTTGCACTGACCCTGGCGGGCTGGGCGTGGCGCCAGCGGATCGAATCCGCTGCGCTCGCCATACTGCTCGCTGCGCTCACGGCGCTTGCCGGCCTGGGGGTGCTGTGGCAGGTCGCCATGCCGCTGTCGCTCGGGGTCTTATGGCTGGCAGGTCGAGCCGATCCGAGCCTGCGCGCCAGGGGTTTTTCGGGCGGTGCGATCCCCGCCCTGCCCACCCTCATCTGTTCAGCGGTCACGCCGATTGCATTGGTGCTCTGGGTGCACTGGGTGAAGCCCGATCTCAGCGCTCTCAGCGGGGCCATTCCCGAAGTGCACCCCGCCCTGCTGGTGCTTGGCGCAGGCGCGTTCGCGGTCGTGAACGCGACGTTCGAGGAATGGATCTGGCGCGGGCACATCCAGGAGCGTTTGACGCAGCTCCTCGGCCCACACTGGGGAATCGTTCTTCAGGCGGCCTCGTTCGGATTGATGCACGCGTGGGGGGTTCCGCGCGGGTCCGTGGGGGTGGTGCTCGTCGGAGTCTGGGCCCTGGGTCTGGGCGTGCTTCGACAGCGGGCCGGTGGGCTCCGTGCGGTGATCGCGGCGCACGTGGTGGCCGACGCCAGCATCGCCGCGATCGTCCTGCTCTGGTTGCGATGAAGGTCGACGACGGGCTGACTCGACCCGCCTCTGGTAAGCTGCAGCTCGGGGTCGGGACAGACGCGATCGTCTACACCGTCGACTCGGCAACGGGCGCGATCACTGCCGACGCGAGTCTGGAGCCGCACACCGAGCTCCCCGACCGAGTCGCGTTCAACCAGCTCATGGACGAGTTTGGTCGCTGAGCAGAGCACGCACACCCGACCACAAGGTGCGCGGCAGCCGGCTACCACACATGCTCCGGGGACGCCGTGCTTTGGCTGTAGGGGATAGCCATTGCCGCTACACTGCATCATTACAATCGAATCCGTCGCTCGCGCGCTGTCGCGGTGACTCGCTGTGCGGTCCTCGGGGCGTGGGCATCCGCTATGCTGAGATCGACATGACCCTCCGGGACGTCGTGGCGGCGAGAGGAATGCCTTGGTCCCGTCGTGCTTGGCGGCACACCGTAGCGGTGGTGCTGGGCGTGACCGCGGTGGGGTTCGGCTGCAGCGGGGACGAAGCCGAGAACGCGCCCGGCGCCGGCGTACAGGGCGGTGCCGGCCCCGGTGGAGCCGATCCATCGAGCGGCGGGTCTACGGCGAGCAGCGGCGGAGAGGGCAACGGCACCGGTGGCGCGACCGCACTCGGCGGCTCGACCAGTGGTGGCGCCACGGGACTGGGCGGCTCGAGCAGCGGCGGTGCGAGGGGACTGGGCGGCTCGACGAGCGGCGGTGCGACCGGGCTGGGCGGTTCGACGAGCGGCGGAGCCACGGGCCTCGGCGGC
>CAZSVU010000498.1:0-5326 GCA_964610275.1 uncultured Polyangiaceae bacterium
GACGTTGCTCCATCATCTTCACGCCGCCCGGCCCAACCTCCGAGCGAGGGTGCGGGTGCGCGAACGTGGCGGAGCACCTCTGCGCAGCCCCAAACCGGGCCAATCCTTGACGGAGCGCGATCCAGCCGGCGGCGGCCCGTGCCGGTGGTATGCTGGGCTCATGCAGTTCGGACCGTTGTCGGTGGTGGCGATGGCTGCGGCGCTCGGGGCCTGCAGCGGTGAGGCCGAACCCACGCGTCTATCGGCTGGAGGTAGCGCTCACGCCGGGGCGGCGAGTCACATCCCGGCGACCCCGAGGTACCCAACCGGCGGGGGTGCGGGTGGCACTGCCGGAGTCGGCGCCGTGGCCGCGGGTGGCGCTGCCGGAGTCGCCGCCGCGGTCTCGGGTGGCGCCGGTGGAGCGGATGCCGCATCGGGCGGCGTGGGAGGCGAGAGCACTGCCGATTTGAGTGTGTTGGCGGGCAACGTGTTCCTCTATCACATCACGCACGAGCTCCAGTCCGACAACATCGGCGATTGGCCCGAGGATTCGGACTACGTTCCGGTGGATGTGGACACGCAGATCTGGGCGACGTTTTCGACCGATGCCACCCAGCTGCAGTTGATCGAGGCGGGCGTTGCCGACCCCGTGAATGGCGTCCGCATGAACGTTGTCCAGGACCGCGTGCAGTACGAGCTCGATCTCTTCGCCGCCGGCCACTTCGACGTGTGGGTCGACGGCCCCGAGTTGGCCGCCGAGTACACCATCAACGGTTCCGGTGTGCCCGTGATCTCGAGTACTCGAGGCGTGCTGGTGTTGGTCGATCCGTAGTCCGAGCCTGAGAACGGGCGTCGGCCTACGGTACCGGCCTCTCGAAGGCAACGGCGTAGTTGGGTAGGGGATCGCCCGTGCCCAGGCCGACGTGAGGGTCGGAGTCTCTGAGGTGCCCCCAGCGGTGGGACCCGCCTACCATCGGCGTTCCGTCGCTCGTCGCCGCGTACGCCACTACGAGGTCACTCTCCGGCAGATCCGAGTCGCAGGTGATCGCCACCGTATCGCCCACGATCTCCACCGAGGTGATGACGAATTCCGTGGCGCGAGCGCGCACCTCGAACCCACGCCCCAGCGCCCACTCGGTCAAGTAGTCCTGGTGGGGTGAGGGCATGTCTTCGTCCCACACCAGCGGCGGTACCGGCACGTGGAAGCTCGCGACGACGGTGCGGGCGCCGTCGCGCTCCACGCCGATGGGCTGCAGCGGTTGCCAACCCTGTCCCAGGACGACTGTCTGGTAGTAGATCTGCCCCAGCTTCTCACCCAACTGCCGATAGCCGCGACTGGTCAGGTGGATCCCGTCGTCGCCACCCTCGTACTGATACTTGGGTCCGGTGCAGATGATGTCGCCTGCGTGCTGCAGCCCGAGCTCCCACTGGATCTGAGTCGCCACGGAGCGCGTTCCCGCGGTAGTCGGGTAGGCGTGTTGCTGGGAGACCAGTAGGGGAATGCTGCGAGTTTGTCCGGTGATGGCTGCAATGTCGGCGTTGTAGTCGGACCACATCTGGACGATCTGGTCGTCGTAGTTGCCGTTGCCAGCATCGGTTTCCCCGTGGGTGAGCACGATCGCGCCGACGCCGTACGTGCTGCTGGACTCGTCGGCGAGGCGCGAGATGGCCTCGACCTCGAAAATGCTCGCGGCGTATGCGCGACCGGTTTCGCCGGTGTCGACGGCACCCTTCTCGATCTCCGACATGCCTTGACCGCTTTCCCCCACTACGGTGTGGACGCTGACGTAGTCGCCGCCAGGCTCGGGCTGCGCCAGGGCCGTGATCTGGTTGGCCATCGCGCTGTGGGGAGTCTCCCCCCAGATGTTGTCTGGATACGGGCGGGGAAACCCGCTGCCCGCCGGGCGTATGGGCTCCACCAGCGGCACCATCGACAGCTCGCTGCTGGCGGGGTCGAACGGCGGGACCGTCGCGTCACCGAGGGACAGCATCAGATTGTCGTAGGGCTGCGTGTCGGAGGTGATGGGGGTGGTCCCCACGGCCAGGCTCTGGCCGGTGCCGATGATGCCGTTCCAGTCCCATGGGGAGACCGTGGCAGGCCGCCCCGCGGCTCCCCCTTCACCGGGTTCACCGTTGCCTCCGCCGGTTCCCGACGTGGATTCGGAATCGGAACCGCAGCCAGTCAGGATGAGTGAGAATGCGAGGGTGAGGACGGACGCCGAGATAAGACGCGCGGTATCTTCCAACATGATGATCACTGACGAATGCTAGGTCGATTGCATCGGTACGAGTCGTGTCTCCGAGGTCGGCTCAGCGCCGGTTCACCCCGAAGCGAAGTTCACTGGTTGCCGCAGTCTGAGAACGCTCAGCAGGACGTTGGCGTAGCGGTTGCCGAGCTCCCGTTGTCCCGCAAGGTCGAAATGGTGCTCGTCGATGGCGCCGAGCCCACGTGCCGAGATGACGTGGGCATGGGGGATCAGCCCGGGGAGCTCGGCAATGCGCGAGTTGTGGGCAGAGCAGCCGCCCGTGTGGAGCACCTCTCCGGCGAGGAAGGGTGCCGACTCTCCCAGCCCCAGATCGGCACGTAGATCGCTCACGAGCTCCGCAACCTTGCCGGGCCAGGCGGGATCGCTGCTGTCACTCTCCCCTTGATGAAACAAGATCCCGCGGATCACTCCGACTTTCTGTGCCAGGCGGGCGCGCTCCACCACCCACTCGTAGGCGCCCGACCAGTGGTTGTCGGGGGGAATGGTGAACTCGTTGCGTCTCGAGGACACGACGCCCTTGCGGAAGAAGTCGACGTCCACGCCACTGATTGCGCAGGGCACCAACCCGATGGTGGCCTCGGGATACGCCTCGGCCATGCGGCGGCCAAAACCGTCGCCAGGTCCCACGCCCGCCCCGCAGCCGTGCAGCGGTGGGCTCGCCGTGTACCACTGGTTGTAGGACCGGCCGAGGTTCGAGCAATGGTCGTAGGCCAGCACTCGCACGCGGTCGTTCGCGACCAGATCCCGGTGTTCCGGGCTGGGAACGCCTTCCATGTTGGACTGGCCGATGAGCAGGAAGACGTGGAAGCTCGGCTCGGCGTGCCCTGAGTATCCCCGCCGCTCACCCACACGCTGAGGCGTCATCGGGGGGGGGAACGTAGACGCCGATAATCGGATGTGCAAACGGTTCCAGGAGTCCGCGTCACAGGATTCGTAACTACTCCAAATCACTGCATATCGCCTGTGGCAGCGGTTTCAGCGTGGTGAACCACCGCTGGTCGAGGGAGCCACGGCCTCACTCGTGCTGGCAAATTCGTTCCGGCTGCACCTGCATTCGGCCTTTGCGCTCCAGGAACTTGCCACGCTCCTGCAAGAAGGCCACCAGCCCTTCGGCGGTGAGGCCTTCGGCCGAGCAGGCGTGAAAGCGAGCTTCCGCGCCGAAGCGTTCGGCGATGGCCTGCACCAGCTCCGCCCTGGTGAATCCTTCGGGCCGCTCCAACATCATGTGCATGACTTCGTGACCGTGGACCGACTGCATCGGGGGCTTGATCTAGGTCCACATCCGGGCCTTCGCCACCCGGGGGGATGACGTTTCTTTTCGGCCGCAACGGGGGACGGGGGCTTGGTAGCAGGGCTCGGCTACTGCCACTGGGTGTCGAGCCAGGCCACGCGCTGGGCCAGCCAATCGCGCAGGTATTGCACCTGTTCCTGCCAGGTGGCGGAGCTGGGGGTGTTGAACATCTCGACCTGTGTCGCATCCAGGTTGGGCCACTTCTGGAAGTTCCGCCCGGCAGCATTGACCAGCGGCGCAGTGAGGCCGTTGATGCGGGTGTCGATCGCCGCATCGGAGAGCAAGCTCTGACGCAGCTCCTGCCACCGAGCAGCGAGTCGCGTCACGAACGCCGGGTCCTCTAGCAGACGCGGGAACCAGTTGTTGTTCATGTTCATGCGTTCTTGCTCGTATTGCCACCCTTCCACCAGGTCGTTCTCGAAGAACCCTCCGATGCCCAGAGTGAGGTTGTAGTCCCACAGAGGTCCAGCGGTGATCGGAGTGTCGTGGTCCTTGTGGAAGACGGCGCTGCGAATGTACGAGTCCATTTCGCGTCCGAGCTCGTTGACGATGAGCTGATCCACGAAAGAGTCCACGTGGATGAGACTGGCGTACCCCGCCGTCGGGTCAGCGAAGCTGGCCCCGTTCAACACGTCGTGGAAACTTTGAACCTGGTTGGTGAGCCAGGTCTGCTGCGTGGCGTTCATGGGGGATGGATCGACGACCTCGAGCTCACTCCAGCAGGGCATGTTCGCGTCGCAGGTCCCCGCTAGCACCTGGTCTTCGGCGGCCATCCACTCGAACTTGAAGATGTATCCGCCGGTGATCCTCGCCGGGTCGGTATCCTCTTCTCTGAGTTGCCGCAGATCGAGTCGGTTGGCGGCGTTCTTGATGGTTTCGACGACGAGATAGACGCCTTGGTAGTCGTCCTCACTCACCGGGCTCGAATCGGTGTTCATGTAGAACTCGCAGTACGCCCAACGCGGCGATTCCATGCCCATGTCTCGGCCCAGATCGTAGAAGAAGCCGTCGCGGATCAGTGCCTTGTCCGCATACGGGCCGCGCAGGGCCCAATCTGATTCCTTGGGCATTCCCAGCACGGCGTGGTCGGCATCCTCGTCGGCGTTGTCGCGGAGCTCGACCCGATACGGAACCTTCGGGAACATGGCGGTCGATTGCCCACGGACGTGGATGCCCGCGCGAGAGGCGACGTCTGGAGACGCGGAGAGTGACGCGGTCCCGCTGCCGGTGCCGAAGGTCATGAAGGCGGCGTCGACGAACACTCGGTTCTGGTTGTCCAGCACACCGCCTCCGTAGTTGTCGATGAGCACGATGGGCAGATCGAGGTTGGTGTCGAAGCTCCGGGCCACGTACATCGCGGTACCGGGCGAACCGGCGTTGATGGAGTTGAGGAACGCCTGCGCTCGGAGTTGGGTGGTGCTAGTGATGGCGATCGGCGTCCCGTCGTAGAGTGGGGAGGTCGCTGTGGGCACCGATCCGTCGGTGGTGTATCGAAGCTCGACGCCGTTCAGGGCAGTGCTGAGGGAAACCTGGATTTGACCCTGGAACGTGCCGCTGGGAACCGAGAAGATGATGTCTCCAGTCAGATCGTTGGGGACGGTCGCGTCTCCGCCCATTCCCGTGGCTCCTCCGCTGGCCGTCGCGCCGCCGCTGCCCGGGACGGCCCCGCCGCTGCCCGGGACGGCCCCGCCGCTGCCCGGGACGGCCCCGCCACTGCCCGGGACGGCCCCGCCACTGCCCGGGACGGCCCCGCCACTGCCCGGGACGGCCCCGCCACTGCCCGGGACGG
>CAZSVU010000499.1:0-5320 GCA_964610275.1 uncultured Polyangiaceae bacterium
TAGAGCAGCGGTTTCCTAAACCGTTGGTCGCGTGTTCGAATCTCGCCGGGGGCGCTAAGAATTCCAAGAAGTTACCGGGATGCGTGGCTCTATTCACTGAGCTACGGGGGCGGCGTTGCCCAGATGTTGCCCATGATTTCGCCGGCAGCGTCCAGGTCAGCAGCGATGTGGTGGACGTACCTCTGGGTCGTGCTGAGGTTGGAGTGGCCGGCCATCCGCTGGACGGTGTGCACTGGAATGCCGGCCCGAAGCCAAGAAGTGATCGCGTAGTGCCGAAGGCAGTACACCGTCCACTCGTCCCCTAGCCCAGCGCGTTTGCACGCTCTGCCAAATGCCCTGTACAGCCCAAACTGACCCCAAGGCTTCCCCTGGACGGAGCCGGTAATGTAGTCGTCGCGCTTGAGCTTCGCGACACCAGCAAGCTCGTGAAGCAGGGTGCCACGAATTGGGATCTCGCGCTGACCAGTCTTGGGGGTGTGGACCTGGCCATAGGATAGGCCCTCCTTCACCTTGATGCGGCCGCTTGTTGGCTTGCCGTCCCTCCAGGTGAGCAGGACATCCCGCGCACGTAGGGCACGCACCTCGTTCGGTCGAAGTCCAGCGTGCGCCATCAGCATCAGTGCTCGTCGCTGCCGGGAATTGGCCCTGTCTAGGATGGCTTGGACTTGTTGATCATCGGGAACGTCAAGCACCTTGTCTGTTTGCACCTTGAGGCTGGGTAGCCCCTTGGGCACGTCGAGCAAGTAGCCTCTGGCCTTGGCGTACTTGAGGATGGACCGCAGAACGATCTGCACGTTGTTTCGGGTTCCCTTCGACTTCTTCTTCTTGGCGAGATCAACATCCAGCCGGTGCACCGCGTGTCTGTCCACCGATGACACGTCCCAAGCCCCGAAACGTGGCAGCAGGTGTGTCGAGATGATCACCTTGTAACCCCGGACAGTGGTCAGCTTCAGGTTGGCCATCGCGTGCTGCGCCAGAAACTCCGATGCCACCCGCTTGAACGTGACTGACTGCGCTGAGTTGGATTCCCCTCCGTTGTCTTCCAGAGGGTCATACGGTGAACCGGTTCGAGCAATGCGATCTTGAATCGCCCGCTCCTCCTCCCGTGCGGCAGCCATGGTCGCGGCCTGACTGTCCCGACGGTAGCGAGCCTGTGAGCCGTCGGGCTTTCGGTATCTGATGTCAAGGACCAGGTGGCGCTTGCCGCGCCTCGTTTCTCTTCGAACTGGCATGGTCAGCTCTCCTCGCCGCCATGCTCAGCAGCTTTCCGCGCCCCAACTGTACCAGGAGGTGCAGTCGCAGTCTCCATGGCCCAGTTGCCCAGCCAAACCCTCCATTGGCCGCCGATTTTTCGGGCCGTGATGCCATCGAATGTGGACACGGTTCCGTCGGGCGTCCGCCGCGCGTAGCGCTGGATCCGGCGTCGAAGGGTTACTGCTGGGAGAGAGAGAATCTCAGCCGCAACCGGCACCGTGTACCAGTGTACGGGGTGCGGTTGGCCGTTGGTGGTGGGTCGCAGTCGGGCGATCCCCTTGGTGGGAGTTTGTCGCATGGCGCACAGCTCCTCTGGTCGCTCCGGTCGGAACGCATGGAGTTTCAGGGGAACTGCGAAGCGCCGGTGGAGCCGGCCGTGGCCCTCATGAAGAAGAACGCCGAGCAGCGTATGTCGAGGTCAGCCTCTAGCCCTCAGGGGGCGTTTCGGCCGTGGTGACCACCGCCCCGGACGTGTCCGGACGGCACCTCGATCTTCCCACCTTCGTGGAGGCCGTCAAGCTGCTTTCGCTCCCAGGGCGGGCAGTCCCGCAGAGTAGTTCCATGTGTACTATGGGGTCGCGCAATCAATTGCAGAGGGCACGAATACCCTGTCGAGGTCGATGCAGTTCGACAGAACATGTCGTGGGTACGAGTACCGAACTACCCATGATGGACTTCTGTAGAGATGCAGGCAGTACGAGTTGCAGGACGATTGCCATTGCCGACGGTAATGGCAACGGCGCAATAGGCACGAACTGCTATTCGATCCACACGTATCATCCACGTCGCAATTGCTTTCGGTTTCGAACCTCGGTTGTTCACACGAGCGCCGAGCGTCGAAATCTCGCTGCACAGCCGTGACACCGGCGGCTCGGTCGTGAGATGATCCAACCGGGCACTCTGTGAGACGCATCACCCGGTGCGCGACCTGATCAGCTCGGTCGCACATGCCGGGTCTCCGGTGACTCCCACCGTCCCTGTGCCGCTCACTCGGCGGGGACGGCCAACCCCAACGATTCCGGCTGCGGACGCCGCTCATCGCGGTGCCGCTGCCGAAGAAAGAAAGGAACAGCATGGCAGAGATCTATCCATTCCCTATCCCGTCCCAGCCGCAGCTGACACGCCTGCGGTGTCCCCTCGACCTCTATCACGCCGTCGTCGCCCATGTGGCCGGGGTCGCCAAGGGCAAGCTCGACCTCGACGACCTGCGGCACACCGCACTGGCCGTCATCGAGGACATGTCCGGTGGTGCCAGCCCCGACGACGACCCAGTCAGGGCGACGGTCGCCGCCGTCAGGTGTCAGGAGACGCTCCTCCGCCCGGTGCGCATCGTCGGGCACGTCTCGACCTACTCTGCGCCCAGGCGCACCAGAGTGGTCGAGGAGAGCGGTCTTTCAACGACCGTGGACGTTGCTCGCGCCCAGATCACCGACCTCGACGGCGAGTCGATCGACGCCGTGGTCGTCGGGGACGACCTCGTTCGCAAGCTGCAGCACCACGCTCGGGCAAGCGGCCGATGCGAATTCGTCGCCGTTCCGATCGCGCTGCCAAGTCGGGTGAACGTCAAGAGCCCGACGGACAAGGCCGGCTGGTCGCCGTCCGACTACGTACTGCACCTCGTCGAGATCGGTCGTCCTGCCACGCAGCTAGACCTGATTGGTGCGACGGACGAAGAGCGCGCGGAGGCTGAACGGATCCTGGCTCAACTGCACGACGAAGGGCGGTCACCGTTCGAGTTCCTCGTCGAGTCAGTAGTGCGAGAGGTCGGGCTGATCGGGTACGGCGACGCGGTGGAGCTGACGTTGGGCGTGGATGCCTGCGTCTTGCAGGGGATGTCCTTCGGCCGCCTCGATGACTCAACATCGGCGTGCATCCACATCATGATTCCTGGCCCGCCCGGCTGCGGGAAAGGAGAGTTGTCACGAACGGCGCGTACGGTGCAGCCGGCCTACGTTGACGTGGCCCCCGGCAGCTTCAGCACCGCCGGGCTGATCGGGGCTTCCAGCCGCAGGAACGGCGAATGGACGTGTGAGCCAGGAGCCATTCCATGTGCTCGCGGCGGAGTCGTGATTGCACAGGATGCCCATGCGTGGAGTTCGAGTGCCGTCCAGAAAGTTGCTCCCGTGATGCAGGAAGCGATGCAAGAGGGCGTCGTGCGGAAGACCACAGCTGGTGCGGCTGAGTTCGACGCGTGTAGCTCGTTCCTCGTCGATCTCAATCTGCCGAGGCAATTAGCAAGAGGTGGAGAGATTCAGATTTCGGCGGGTGCCATTGCCTCGGTGCGGCCCCTGCTGTCGCGGTTCGATGTGATCCTGGAGTTCCCGGAGGACGCACAGCGAGCATGGCAACTCTCCCGCCAGATGCTCCTCGGATCTGAGAGACAAGCGCGAGTTCACGCTGCCACGACGGCACGGTTGCTGAAGGTGCTCGTGGCCATGCTGCGAGATCGTCACCCATGGATTGATCTCTCACAGGTGACTGAGCAAATGGTTCGGCGCTTCGACGAACTCTACGAGGCGAATCGACAACTGATCGAGACTCACCCGGAAGCGGGAGACATCCCAGCCCGCCTGACCGTCAAGATGAAGCGCCTGGTCACGGCGCACGCAAGGGGGCAAGACCGCAGTGTCGCTCGGCCGGAGGACGTGGATGCCATCATGCCCTTCGTCGAGCGAACGGTGGCGTACCTGTTGGGAGCTGACGGTGATCGCGGGATTCCCCAAGATTCCAAGTCGGCTGCCTTCGCTTGGATGGCGGTGCAGCGAGGAGAGCACTCGGTCGAGGAGTGGACGGCGCAGTACAACGCCAACGCCCGAGTCGTCATCAGCAGCAAGACGATGGAGCGGCGCTTGAAGGAGGCGGGAGCCAAGGTCGGTCATGGCCGGTTCCGGCTGCCGCCACCGTCTGTCGAGCCGGTCGAGACCGAGGCCCAACCCGAAACGGACAAATGGACAAGTGGACACCAGCGATCGAGACGGTTGTTCCGTCGCCGTCTGCCGAGGCAAAGGCGGTCGCGATGGTCAACCTCGGCCAGCAGAGGACGAGGGCGCGGCAGGAGGTGTATCCTGGCGCGGTGACAGAGCACTTCATGCTCTTCTGCGTGCTTGGTTCTCTCCTCGTCTCGATCACGGTGGGCCCCTGGCTCTACTGGCGGGCTATCCTGCGCACGCATTCCAAGCGCCGTTGGCTGCTGTTCCTCACCTATCCACTTCCCGTGGCCGCCCTCGTTGCTCTCCAGCGATACGTTGTGGGCCCTTGGGTTAGCAAGAACGTCCCGCCTTTCGATGAAGCAGGAAGCGCGGCGATCAGGTTGGTGAGCTTCACGCTTGCGTTGTTGAGCACCTTTCTGGTTCCGGGGATTGTTGGCCTACTGCTCACTCGGGCCCGACGGAGCACGGCCGACGAGAAGCGGGTTCCGGTCGAGCAATCGGTGGAGCATGTCGCCGACGCTCAGCCCGGTTTCACCGAGACCAGCTCAGCTGCAGAACTGCGGATGGGCGAGTCCGACGAGCCGAACGCATGACTCTCTGCGTCTTCGCCTCGGTACTCTTCGGCGGCTCGCCGCGTGCGATGTCGAATGTAGCGGTCGTTGGAATCATGAGGGCGCAGCCCAGTGTGTGCCGGGGAGCACCAGGTCACATGGTTTCCTGGTAGGATGACGACATGAGGTTCCAGGGCGGGGTTCTGCGGGTCACGTTGGCGATGATGGCGCTGACGGAGGGCTGTTCCCGACCAGATAGCGGGGCCGAGCGTACGTCGCCGCAGGACTCGACCTCGGTGCCTGCTGTGCCGTCGCTGCCAGCGAGCAGCGGCGGATCAGTCCGTTCGAGTTCTGGCACGCGTACACCAAGCACTGACGCTTCGACTGCAAGCACACCTGCAACAGGAAGGGGCTGCAGCCGCCTTCCCACGGCCCCCAACCGAGAGCCGTACGGGCCGGAGGGCATCAAAGAAGTGCGCGAGCTTGCCGACGCTGCGAAGTCAGCCAATCCGCCAGTGGTGCGCCTCTGGGCCACCCATTGCAACTGCACAGGGGAAGAAGCGACCTTCATTCTTGACACCGGTT
>CAZSVU010000500.1:0-5308 GCA_964610275.1 uncultured Polyangiaceae bacterium
TCCAGCTTCGCTATCTTCAGACTCTGGTCGAGATCGGCGTAGAGAAGAACACGACCATCGTGTTCCCGCTGCCCATCGACCTCATGACCGCGTTCGAGGGGCTGATGAAGACGCGTCGCGATCCACGATTGTCCGATCCGGCACGCTGAAACGCTCCGGTCAGGCGTTCCCATGGCCGCAAGGAGGCAAGCTCACACAGCAACAACCTGGGCCCCACCGCGATCCCATTTGGCAGGGTGCCCCTTGCGCCTGGCGTGCGCTGTTGCCTCCAACGGGGCTTGCGGAGCTCCTGCGGATTCTCGACCGTGTTGACACCCCCCCCGCGCCCAACGATGCTCGGTGGAGCCACCAAGGAGAGCAGCCGCATGGCCGAAGAGAAGAAGTATCTGGTCGACGTCGGGATGGCTGATCTGCCCTTTCCAATCAAGGCCCCCTCCAAGGTCAATCTGGATGGCCAAAGCACCATCGCCAGCATAACCATCAGCGCCCGGATCATGCACGAGTTCGAGGCTCAGTGGATCGACAAGTTCATCCAGATACTCCACAGACATAGGGACAGGATCGGGCCCACAACGCTGAGAGAGAATATTGGCGACTACCTGAAAGAGCTGAACGCCACGGCGGTCAAGATCGACTTCGACTACCCCTTCTTCGTCGAGAAGCTGACTCCCGTTGCCAAGGAAAAGTGCCTGGTCAAGTACTGCTGCTCTTATTCGATCAAGGTCCCTTCTTTCGACAAGGAGCCCGGGGCGCTTTTCAGGATCAAGGTTCCATGCATCACCACCTTCCCCGCGGCCGATGCCACCAGGGTTGGGGGCCTATTCGGCCAACTCAGCGTGGTGGCCATCGAGATCCAGTCTGTGGAAGATGTGTATCCGGAAGACTTGGTCGCGCTCGTCGACAGGCACGCGCTGGCCCCTGTCTACTCCTTCCTGACTCCGGAAGACCAGACCGAGACCATACGGAGCATCCATTCCGAGAAGAAAAGCAGCGTCACCATGGTCGATGAGATCAAGGGCGAGTTGATGCACAAGAAGCAGTTCGACTACTACTCCGTCGCCTGCTCCAACTTCGGTATGCTCCACTCGTACAGCACCGTGATCCGCACAGAGAAGAGCATGTGGGTGCCGTTCAGCGGCTACGACGACGAAGTCTGAACCGCACACAGAGATGCCGCCTTGATGACATTCACAGGCCGCCAGGCTCATGGCGAAGTCCAGCATGCTGCAGACCCATATCCTCGTTTTCAACTGCGGGAGTTCATCGCTCACCTACAAGGTTTTTCGCAGTACGCCCTCCCGTGAGCCCGAGGTCATTCTGCACGGGAAGGCGCACCGGGTGGGCGTCCAGGGTAGCGAGCCCTCGCATGTCGAGAACCGCTTCGAGGGAAGGCTTCACAAGGACGTGGTGCCCATCAAGGACCACGCGACGGCTGCCTCTCTCGCCCTGGAATTCATCCGGAAGAACTCGATCCCCGTTGACCAGGTCGGACACAGATTCGTCCACGGCGGCAGCTACTTCACCGGCTCTGTCCTGCTGGACGATCGTACCCTCGAGGCCCTGTACCAGTGCATGCCACTGGCACCGCTCCACAACCCGATCGCTCTCAGCGTGGTCAAGGAGTCCCGCCGCTGCATTCCGCGAGCACTCCACTACGCGACCTTCGACAATGCGTTCCACGCTACGATTCCGCCACGGGCCCACACGTACCTCTTGCCGAGAGGCATTCTCGATCACTTTGGCTTCCGCAAGTACGGTTTCCACGGGCTCTCCTACTCCTATGTTGTCCGAAAAACGTCGGATTTCCTGCAGCTGTCCCCTAAGGGCCTGAGAATCGTCGCCTGCCACCTGGGTACCGGCGGATCCAGCGTCGCCGCGATTGTCGACGGGCGCTCCATCGACACGTCAATGGGCTACTCGCCGCTCACAGGCCTCGTCATGAGCACCCGTTCGGGAGACATCGACCCCCTGCTCACCGTCTATCTGATGGCCACATGGGGATACCGGCCGGATGATCTGCTGGATTTCCTGAACAAGAAGAGCGGCCTGCTCGGGATCTCGGGGTTCTCGAGCGACATCAGCGACGTCATTCGTCGCATCTCGGAGAACGAACCTAACTCAGAGCTCGCAGTCCGAATGTACACTCACCGTCTCAGGAAATACATCGGGGCCTACATCGCCGCGCTCGGAGGCATCGACGTGCTGGTGTTCACCGACGATGTCGGACTGCGCAACCCGTTCATCAGGGAGGCGGCGTGCGAGCAAATGGAATGGGCTGGACTCGTCCTCGATAAGCGGCTCAACGACGGCGCGCCGGTGGACCGGATCTCCGCTCTCCAGGCGGAAGGGGCCAGAGTCAGCATCCTCGCCATTCCCACCGATGAAGAGCTCGTCATCTACCTGGCGGGCACGAGACTCTTCGGCGTCAAGGACGACTCCCGTGTTGCTCTTTGACGTCACGCCGACGGCCACGGCTTGGTGCTACTTGGATGGGGCCAAGCGCCTCGACGGTGAGGTAGCCGCGTCGGACGACGTCTTCCAGTCAATCAAACACCGGCTCGGGACGCTTCGGGAGGGAGTGCCGGTTGGATACGTGCTCCGTCACGGGGGCGAGACGGTGAAGCTACCCGTGAGCCTCGTTGGCCCGGACACCCTCCTGGCCATCCAGCAATGCACCCAGTTCCTACCAGAACAAAACGATGCCCTGTACAGGTTGGTGAGGGTGGGCTTGTCCACCCTAGTTGCTGTCCCGCATGTCCTGTTCTGCGACACCGCTTTCTTCCTCGATCTGCCCAAGCACGTCCACACCTACGCGCTCCCGCTGTCCCTCGCCAACCCGTCCCTGAGACGCTACGGCGGGTTCGGCTTGTGCCATCAGTGGGTCTGGAACTCCCTCCAGGGCTGTCTGTCCGTGCCGCCGTCCGCGGTCGTTAGCGTCTATCTCGGGGAGTGCCCCAACATTGCAGCCATCAGGGACGGCAAGCCGGTGGAAACGACGATCGGCTTCACGCCGGTCGAGGGAATCTCCTCCGCCCGTAGCTGCGGGGACATCGACCCGACCATTGTATTCCAGATCCACGCCACCGGATTCGGCTTCCGCGAGATCTCCCGCTTGCTGACCGAGCAGAGTGGCTACTCTGCGCTGCTCGGTCGAGATTGCACGATGCGGGACGTCGCGCAGGATAGGAGTCAGAATCCGATACTGAGCGAGGCAAGAGAATTCTACATCTACCAAATCAAGAAGTACGTCGGCGCTTTCGTCTCCGTGCTGGG
The DNA here is from genome assembly GCA_964610275.1 of uncultured Polyangiaceae bacterium. Classification (GTDB taxonomy): domain Bacteria; phylum Myxococcota_A; class Polyangia; order Polyangiales; family Polyangiaceae; genus JAFGBI01. Next base: position 3,274 of record CAZSVU010000500.1, read on the forward strand.
CGGCGTCGACGCGATCGCCTTCGTATCCGAAGACATGCCGAGCTACAGCGGCCTCATCCGGTCCCTATGCGGGGAACTCGGCTTCCTGCCGATTCGCACCACGGCCCAGCCAACGGCCTCTGGACCTGTCCTCCGGCTCACCCAGAAGGACTCCCACGTCCAAGTGTGCAGCCTGAGCTATGACAAGTGGGAGGCGCTGTACCAAGCAGGCACTGCGTATCTCAAGTCATGATCCACGAAGACGCGATCCGCCCTCGCCGGGGCAACCAAGATCGCGCACTCGCCGCCGACCAGCGGTGCTGTCTGCCGGCGCGAGCTGGAGATTCCCGTGCGAGGACCCGACAATCTCCGAGACGCTGGGGGATCCGCTACGATCCCCGCATCACTACCCTCGCGGTCGCGCCCGACCCTGTGTCGAATACGGCTGAATTCCTAGAGCCAGCTTCCGGACTCGAACCGGAGACCTGCAGTTTACGAAACTGCAACTGCTGGGGCGGAGACGGTGAAGCAATGGGGCGGAATCGCAGATGAATTCGTCCGCTACTCGGGGTCGGCTGTTGTCGCCGGGGCCTGCGTCGCCTCACCATTGCCCCGGATGCGGCTGATGGCCTGGCGGCATTCGGCGCTGTCGACACCAATGTACCGTTGCGTGGTGCTCAGGCTGTCGTGGCCGAGTAGCTGCTGGATCACGGCGGCGTGAACCCCGAGCCGGGCGAGGTCAGTGGCGAAGAAGCGCCTGAGGTCATAGACGGACCATCCAGTCACTCCGGCCCTGGCGGCTGCCCTCTCGAACGCTTGCTTGAGCCCGGAGTCGCCCCACGGAAGGCCGTGGGAGGTGACGGCCACCCACTCGCAGCGCCGCCGCCGCTTCTTCGCTGCCAGCTCGAGCAGCACCTGGAGCGGCTCCGCGATGGGCAGCAGCCGCTGATGATGCGCCTTTGGCTCCGCCTCCTCGCCTCCGCACACCCCACGCCGGATCCGAATCGAGGCTTGAGCGAGATCCACGTCAGCCCACTTGAGCCCACGAACCTCACTGGGCCTCAGTCCGGCAAACGCGATCAGGCCAAGACCAATCCGCCCGGCGTCGGACGTGCCCGCCAAAATCGCATCCACTTGCGTCCACGACATCGACTGCTTGGCCGTGTTGCCAACCTTCGGCAGCTTCGGCAGCTTCGGCATGACGGCCAGCGCGCCGACGTTCGTAGCGAATTTCAGGACCGCTCTGAGCACGATTTGCGTGTTCCGCCGTGTGGATGCGCCGACCCCTTCGCGTGCCCGATCCGCGTCCAACTCGGCCGCCGCTTCGAACTCGACTTGCTGGATGGCCCACTCCCGAAAACGCGGCAGCAACTCTCCGTCGATGATGCTCTGGTAGGTCCGGCGGGTGCTGGGGTGAAGCGTCGGCAGACGGTGATCGGAATAATTGGTCACGACTCGGCCAAACGTTGCCACCCTTGGCTCTCCTGGAGCCGTGGAGTCCTGAGACTGGGGGAAGGTCTTTGGCAGTTCGCCCTGCTCGGCCAGGTGCACGAGCAACCGCCGTTCTTCGGCCCGGGCGCCCGCCATGGTTTGCAGTACTGCATCACGCCGGTGGCGCCTGCGCCGCCCGCTCTTGTCTCGGTAGCTGATATCAAGGAACAGGGGGCGCCCAGGGCGCCGGTCATCTCTGCGCACGGCCATGCCGCTCTTCTCCTCGGCGATCACCGCGCGCTTCCGTGCGCACCAAAGATATCACGTTTCGCCGCCTCTCCGCTCGAGCTTGTGCTCTCCCGCCCATCCGGGGCTGAGCCAAACCCGCCAGGTCCGACCCCATTTGCGACCTCGGACGCCGTCCACCTCCGCCTCAACCACACCATCCTCACCCACCCCGGCATGCCGCTCTAGGCGTCTCCGGAGCGCATCGGGGGTGATGCCCAGATGGCCGGCAGCGATCCTGAGTGGTCGCCAAGGACCCACTGCCCGATTCCCAGCCGGCCTAGTACTAGTTCTCGGATCAAAACGCGCAAGGGCGCGGATACAAACGAGAATCTGCGGA
>CAZSVU010000501.1:0-5305 GCA_964610275.1 uncultured Polyangiaceae bacterium
TCGGCTTCTGTTTCCCGCGTTCTCGTCCGGAACCGCCGGCCCCAGGGCACCGCCTCGTGCTCGAGCGCTTGCTGGCCATAGTCGTAGTATCTGTCGCTTCGGCGCCGCGCGCACGGCCGGCCCCTGCCGCCCGGACTAGGCAATCTCTGGCGCACAGGGGGAGGCACCCCGATGCGACCCTGCGAGGGGCATAGTCCCCAAGGTAACGACGTGACGCGGTGCGCGACGTTACCGTGCTCTCCAGCCTACTGCAGCGCGGCTGTTCCGAATGGTCGCCTTCACAATGCTTTCCGCAGCCACGGAAAACCCCGATAGGAGCCAGCGATTTCGGCTTCCAGGTTGTGCTGATGACCGCGAGCCCAGAAGTGGCGGGACGCTACCGGCGCGGTATACCTCATCGGAAGGATGGGGATCGTCGACGCTCCGGGGTTCGGTGCCGCAGTGGTGGCCGCGTGGCTTTCCATCGGGTGCGGAGCGAGAAGCGACCTCGCGCTGGCAACAGATTCTGATTCGGACGCAGTCGACGAAGGCGCCCCACTCTATCCCTGCCCGTTCGGGTTTGCAGACTGCGACGGCGAGCCGGAGAACGGCTGCGAAATCGAGGTGCGATCTGACAGCGGTCACTGTTCGAGCTGTGGTTCGCCCTGCCCGTCTGGAATGCTGTGCGCGGGCGGTAGCTGCTGGGAGCCCGCCGCAGTTTCTCAGATTGCGGTAGGCAGCTGGCACACGTGCGCGCTGCGTGCCAGTGGCGCAGTCCTGTGTTGGGGGAGAAACGACGTGGGTCAACTTGGCCGTGGCTACACCAGCCCGTTCGAGACCACGCCGGCGCCGGTTGTGGCACTGGCCGACGCGGTAGAGGTTGACGCGGACTTGTGGAACACCTGCGCGCGCCGCCGCGACGGCCGGATCGTCTGTTGGGGAAGCGGTGCGAGTCTCGTGCTGGGGAACGGCGATATGGCCGACAGCAACGTCCCAACACTGGCTCACGACGTGGCCGGCGCTGCTGGTATCGCCGTCGGCCCGGAATCAGTCCTGGTACTGGTGCAAGACGGCTCGGTGTTCGGCTGGGGAGCAAACAGACTTCACCAGCTTGGCGTCGGCAGTGGGGGAGACCGCAACGTGCCGGCTCGAATCCAAGACCTTGACAGCGCCGTCCATGTCACGGCAGGCAGCAGTCTTTGCGCTGTGATAAACTCGGGCAGACTTGCCTGCTGGGGGAGAAACCGTGGCGGCCAAGTCGGCAATGGAGAGTGGGGACACGTGGTTCCATATCCCACGGACGTCGAAGGGCTAGCGCCGGTGCTAGGGGCAGAAACCAAGTGGCAGACTTGTACTGTTGCGCTAGACCGATCGGTGTACTGCTGGGGCTGCATTTCGTGTGGCGATCGCCTTGTTGAGGTAGCTCTGGCTCCTGGGATCAGCGACGCTGCGGAAGCATGCAGTGGGCACGTCCACGGCTGCGCCCGCTTGCGCGACGGCCGCATCGCTTGCTGGGGCGCAAATACGTATCCGGGGTCAGGAGAGCTTGGCGGAGCGGGGATGCTGGGAGGCGGACGAAACGCACCTAGCTACACGCGGGACGCACCCGTTTTCGTCGACGGAATCGAGAACGCCGTTGACCTAGGCACGGGTGACGTTCACAGTTGCGTTCTCCGGCTCGGGGGAGACGTCGCTTGCTGGGGAGACAACAAGTTCGGCCAGCTTGGTGACGGCACTACAAATACCGCGTGGTCACCGGTAGCGGTCGTGGGACTGCAGTAGCGCACCGAGGGCTGCCGCATCACGACCCCGGCCGATTCTCAAAGACTCCGCGATGCACGGTGTGTGCCGAATTCACGTCTGCTGTGCGCCAGCGGAGTCTGCGACTTCGTCGCCGGACAGCGCCTCAGGTGCTTCCACCCGCGCACGAAGCTCACGTGGCTTCATGAGAGGTCCGCCACCGGAACGCATGGACATCACACCGTGGGGTGATCCCGCTTGTCCGCCGTAGCATCGGTCCGTGGCCCCGGGCGCGGAGTAGCCGCGTGATTCGCTGCGCCGTTGCCTGGTGCATCACACTGGTCTGCTCTGGACTCGGTCCGGTGCTCTGGGTGTCGCTACGCCATCTCCGTTCAGGTGGGAGTTCGTCGTACAAGACTTCGATCGGCGTCCTCTCTTCTGCTGCAAACGGCGGCGGTGTGCCGTAGACTCCCGCTCGCGCGCTGGGGGACATGTCGAGAGGCGCGCGTTCGGTGGGGTTCGGGGGCGGCATGAAATCTCAGTGTCGTTGCCCGCCAAAGGCAGACGGAGATCATGGTGAAGCTGGGAGGGCACGTGCTGCGTTCGGTCGCCGCCCGTGTGTCTTCAGCAGAGCGCGCGCGACAGGAAGAAGTGGGCGCAAGGAGTAATGAGCGATGGCATCGAAGGCACACGGAAGTGGGTTTCTGAGTTTCAGTCGGTGCGCAGCCGGCATTCTGTGCTGCGTCCTGGCCTTGCCCGCGTGCAGCGCGAAACAGAACGACGTGACTGTCGGCACGAATGAGCAGGAGCTGGGCACGACGCCCGCGATCTGGCCCTCCGAGGGGCCCTCTCCGATCACGTCGCTCGCTTACGCCAAGACCCTCCCGGTAGCCTTCGAGAACGATGTGACGGGCGCGGTGGAGCGGATCCTGATCGATCCGCTCAATCCCAAGGGGGCGTACGCCGCGAGCGTCAATGGCGGCCTATTCAAGACCGACGATTACACGACGATCCTGTCGGCGACGCCTGCTCGGCCGGTGTGGGTACCTCTAACCGATCAACTTCCGGCGCTCGATCTGGGCGATCATGGCCATCGATCCGTTGGACGGCCAGCGGGTGGTGGCTGGGGCGGGATGCCTCACCTCCGATGCTGTCTGTGGTGGCGAGGGCCTGCTTTACTTGAGCCCCGATGGAGGCACGACCTGGAGCGTCACGAACGATCCACTCCTGATAGGCAGGAAGATCCATGGGATCACGATCCGTGGCCAGACGATCCTGGTCGGGACGGGTGAATGGAGCGAGGCGGGCGAATGGGGCGGCGGGACGGGTATATGGACCGGCGCGGGTGGGATCTATCGCCGAACCTCCGACGCGGCGCCCTTCGAGAGCCGAGCGGGGTTGGGCGGATTGCCGGCGAGCTTCGGGGTCGTGTTCGATCTCGTTGCCGATCCCGTGGACGCGAACGCCTACTACGCGGTGATGGCGTCGAACGGCGCGGACAACGGGGGCATTTACCGCACTCCCGATGCGGGCACGACGTGGACGCGCATCTCGGACAACGATACCGATCCGAAGGGACTGAATTTCGTCCTCAACCAATACGCTCCGGAGCCAGCGCCGAACCCACCGCCGGGGATACCGCCGGGGAATTACGTGAGCAACGCGCGGTTGGCGGTGGCTTCGACCGGCGAGCTCTACGCGGTGGTCGCCCTGCGCGGCCGGGCGACGTACCTGGCCTACACGAACGACCAGGGTAGGACCTGGGGCTCGATGGACGTGCCCAGTGCGCTCGACATTGGCAGCGCTACGGCCGGCGGGTCGTTGCCGGTGGCGAGCATCTCGCGCGCCGGCGGCTCGGCCCAGATCGTCGTGGACTGCGGCACGGCTCATCTCCTAAACAACTACGGCGACTACGACTATGTCCGGCTCGGCGGCGTTCCCCCCTTCGGTCCCGCTGGCGAGGATCTGAACCGGGACTGGAGGATCGAGGTCATCTCAGCGACGCAGATCGCGCTCATCGACCGGTACAGCGGTGTCGAAGGCACCGGCGCCACCGACTCCGCCACGGTGGGCACCGGCACCTGGCTGGGGTGGGTAGGCGCGAACACGGTCAATCAAGCCCACATCCATCTGGCCCTGGCGGTGGATCCGAGCACACCCCAGATCGTCTATCTGGCGGGCGACGCGGGCCGCATCTCCTTGGCGCGGGGCGACCTCCGCCTGTCTGCGGGCCAGATCCCCTCGGCGCAATGGAACAGCATCGCCTACGACAAAACCGCCAACGGGACGTATCCGCATTCCGATGTGCGGGATCTCACCTTCGACTCGTTGTGGCGACTCCTGGCCGCAACCGACGGGGGCGTTTACTTGCGCACCGAGCCAACCAACAGCAACGGCGATTGGTACTCGCTGGCCGGCGACATGGTCTCGGCCGAGATGCTCACGGTGGCGATCGATCCGGTGTCGCGGGCGATCTTCAGCGGGGTCCACGACAATGGGACGCCGGCTCAGTCGAGCGCCATGGCGGGCACGCCCGTGCGCTGGACGCAGATTGGAGGGGGTGACGGTACTGGGGTGGCCGCCGTGGACGCGCGGGTGACCGATCCGACTACGGGCCTGGCGCTCTCGTATCGCTACACGACATCGTATGGGGAGAGGGATTTTCTCCGCCACACCTATGACAGCACGGGGGCCGCGACGCAAGTCCCCGTGGAGTTGCAGCTCGCAAATACGGCTGGCGGCTACGTGCGCGACGCCGACGACATCAGCTGGATGTACACGCTGGTAACGAACCCATTCGATCCCAATCGTGTGCTCATCGGCGGCCACCAGGCAGGGATCTGGGAGTCGCTGCTGGACCACGGCGACACCGCGACACTGGTGCCTGGCAGCCCCCCGAACGCGACGAGCATCGTCGCGGGCGTGGCGTCGAACGTCGAGGCCATGTGGGCAGTGGGCTCGGGCGGGGTGTACCAGCGCTTCGCCGCGGGGGGGCTTACCCAGGTGACGTCATTCCCTGCCGTGGACCCCTACGCCGTCGCGATGGCTCCCTTCAATCCTCAGGTGGCCTACGTGACGACTGGGGGCGGTCAGGTGTTTGGGACTCCCGATGGCGGTGGGCGGTGGAACGACGTGACCGGCGATCTTGGGCTCCAGACGGACGGGGTCCACACGGGGGCGAGGTGCCTGCGCGATGTGGTCTACGTCGAGAGCCCGGCCTCCGGCGATCGCATCGTGGTCGGCGCGGCGTCGGGCGCGCTGGGGGTGTACCTGATGGCGGTGGACAATCCCGAGGTCTGGATGCGGGTTGGCGACAATCTCCCGCGCGCGCCCGCGACGGCGCTGGACTACCTGCCTGCCACGGCAACGGAGCCGGATGTGCTGGTGGTGGCGACCATGGGGCGCGGGGCGTGGAGCGTCGCGGGTGTGACGCAGCTCGACCGGGCGCCGCAGGCTTCGTGCCAGGATGTAGTCGTCCCGGCAGACGCGACGTGTCTGGCGAACGCGGACGCCTCCGACTTCGATGCAGGCTCGATGGATCCGGAGGACGATCCGCTCATCTTCGAGGCCGTGGATCCGAGCACCT
>CAZSVU010000502.1:0-3870 GCA_964610275.1 uncultured Polyangiaceae bacterium
CCGATCTTGCAGCTGACGGAATTGCTGTAGGTGACAACCCTCTCATGGACGATGTTGCTAACGTTCACCGTCCCCGCGTTGGTGTACTCGAGCTTGGTGGCCATGCTGTCGTCGCCCGTATACAGGAAGGAATCGTGGAGGTGCCCGTTCGTCGACTCATCGAAGTTCACGCCGTCGGTGTTGTTCCACGTGGTGGTGGTCGGGCGGCAGTTGATCATCTTGTAGTTCCGGATCGTTACCTCATCACTCCGATAGATGAGCGTATTCCAGAAGCTCGGATCCCTCACCAGCACGCCGTCGACCAGAATGTTCGAGCTCTCCTCGATTTTCAGCAGATTGATCTTCGTATCATTCTGCGCACGGATGCTCTTCCCGTTGGAATCGATCACGCCTCGTCCCAGGATGGTCGTGTTGTGGGCTTGATAGATGCGAATCATCGCGTGTTGACAGCCCTCGATATTGACCCCTCCGCCTCCGGTGTTGAAATCTCCGGTCGAGTTTGAATCGTAGAGCAGAGCGCCGCCGGCTAGGTACAGCGTCATGTCGCTTCCCAACCACAGCTCGCCGATGAGGTATCTTCCCGGGGGAAAGTAGAGGATGCTCTGGGACGACCCGGCGACGTCATCGATCGCCGCTTGGATTGTCTGCGTCTCGAGCGTTTGCCCCGTCGCGTCCACCCCGTAGTCCGCAATGTTCACCACGTCCGGATCGCCCAGCTGGGGCGGGTCCACCTCGGGCGGGTCCAACAGGATGAACAGTAGCTCCTTGTCATCGACCTGCAGGATCAGGTAGTTGGGCCCGCTTTCAAAGGTGATGGTGTTGCCGTCCCTGGAGCTGGCCAGGTTCCGACTCTTGGGGCTGAGCGTGCAGTTGGAGAAGCTTTCGTTCACGGTGACAGCGAGGCTCGTGAGGTCCTGCTCTGGCACCGAGCAGTGCGCGTAGTGAACCTGCATCTCCGGGGAAAACTTGGTGAGCTCCTCCACGAACATGGGCTGGCCGTTGATCGTCGCCGAGTACAGAGTGCTCTCCTCTGCACCGGGGGCGGTGGGATAGCAGACGACGCCCGGCTGGGTCTCCGCCTTCGCCCCCGGTTCCCGCTCCCGCGCTACCACCGGTGCCTGGGTCGCCGCCGGTGCCTGGGTTGCCGCCCGTGCCTGGGTCGCCGCCGGTGCCTGGGTTGCCGCCGGTGCCTGCGTTGCCTCCCGCGCCCACGACCTGACCGCCGCTGCCCGGGTCGGTACCGCCGGTGCCGGGGTCGGCACCGCCACTGCCCGGGTCGGCACCGCCGGTGCCCGGGTCGGTACCGCCCACGCCCACGATCTGACCGCCGGTGGCCACGACCTGACCACCCGCGCCCGTCATCTGACCGCCCGCGCCCACGACCTGACCGCCCGCGCCCACGACCTGACCACCCGCGCCTACGACCTGACCGCCCGCGCCTACGACCTGACCACCGGTGCCGACATTGTGACCGCCGCCCACGCTCACGACCTGACCGCCAGTGCCCACGACCTGACCGCCGCCCACGCCGGTACCGCCCACTCCCGTCGCGCCAGCGCTCTCAATCCCGCCGTTGGACGGTCCTTCGTCACTACATCCGCTCTGCCCGAGCCCCATGGCGGTCACCAGAGCCAGGCCCGCGGTACGGTTTCTTTGGAAACGCAGGGCTTCTCTGGGATCGAAGTTCATGTCTCACGCCTCCATCGTTGCCGGGGTGGGCTGTGCGCCGGAGCCGATCGGTTCGCTGACGAGCAACCAGACACGCAAAAATCGAGTCACGCCCGCGCGTCGACTTGGTGCGGCTGCGACAGACACCGGGTAGATTTTTTGTGAGCTGCGGGCTCGAGCCGGTCCCCGAAACACGCATTGCGCCGTAACCGCCAGGCCGCCACGGGGTGTTATTCTGGGGCCATGCGGCGCGCGGCACGGTCCCTGGCCTCGGCAATGAGCGGGCGCGTGCGTGCGGCGGCCGGGATCATCGTGGCGGCCGGCACCGTCGCGACTCCTAACGCGGCCACCGCTCAGCCAGGCGACCGGGACCCGGTGGTGTTCGTGCTGCACGATCAGTCTCCGGCGGCGGGGGTGCTGCAGGCGTTCGACCGTATGCAGGGCCAGCTCGGTGAGCTCGAGCTCGACATCTCCGCCGTGCACGAGCCGCGTCTCGCTACAGTCTCGGCAGAGGCCCACCGGGCCGCAGATATCGCTGAGCGGCAGGGAGCCGCGGCCTTGTTCTGGTTCGAGAACGCTGCCGAGGGGTCGCTGCGCATCTACGCGTTGCACGTGCCCAGCGGTCGCGTCTTTGCCCGTGACGTGGCCCTGGCCCGCGATGCGACCGTGCAGCGCGAGCAGCTGGCGGTCGTCTTGCGCGCGGCCATCCCGGCCGTGCTCGAGGGCGGGGAAAGCCTCGGTGAGCCGCTGCTGGTCGTGCCACCAGAGCCCGCTGTCGAGCAGTCGCTTCCCGTGCCTGCTCCGTCGCCTGTGGCGGCGCGTGCAGATGACGAGCCCCTGCGGCTTCGCGCGGCCATCGGCTACGCTGGATGGGCAATTGCACCGGACGCGAGCTGGCAAAGCGGAGTATCCGGGGAGCTGTTGCTCGACCGAGGAGGGTGGCTGCGGGGCAGCTTGGGGGCGGGCTACGCTGCACCGGCCACCATCGAGGGGGACGGAGCAGATGCGGTCGTGACGCGGATTCCGATCGCGGCGCGACTGGGTGTGGCGCACGAGATGGGGCACATGACCATCGGACTGGAGGCGGGGCCTCTGTTGGAGTGGTGGTACCGACGAACCATCGTGCGTACCGATGCGCTCGAGCCCACTGGATCCACCACGCGCTGGAGGCTGGGTGCTGGACTGCTCGGTCGATTCGAGCTCAGCGTTGCTGGACGGCTGGGACTGTACGTTCTGGCAGGCGGAGACTGGCTCGCTGGCCCGCACGAGTTCACCATCCAAAATGAGCAGTCCGAGCAGACGCTCAGGACTTACGACATCCGTCCGCATGTAGGTTTTGGGGCGACCTTCGACCTCCATCCGTCCACACGAGTCGGCCGCGACGACGAAAATTCCACCCCGCCAGAGGCGACTGGGCACAGATGAAGAGAACGACTGGTGACTCTTCGTCCCTTCGAGAGAAGTCATGGGACATCGATGCGAAGCTCATGCAGGCCGCTGCCTCCGGCGACACCACCGCCCAGCGCGAGCTTTTGCAGCGCGCCTTGCCGATTGCCCGCAGCACAACTCGCCGCCTGCTCGGACGATCTCAGGAGGAGGAAGATGCCGTTCAGGCCACCCTGCTCGCAGTGCTGCGCAGCGCACCGCGCTTCCGCGGTCAGAGCAGCCTGGCCACCTGGGTCACTCGCATCGCCACTCGAGTCACGCTTCGTCACATGAGCAAACAGCGCGCACTGGTTCCCGCGGAAAGCATCGAGTCGGTTCCGGCTCCGGCGCCCACCGAAAGCAGGACGGACAAGCTCCCACGACCTGTATCGGAATACCTGGACCGCCTGCCGAGCCCGCAGCGCGTGGCAATTGTGCTGCGCTATGGGCAGGACTACGCTGTGGACGACATCGCCGAGGCGACCGGAACCTCGCGAAACACCGTGAAGTATCGGCTCAAGACAGCGGTCGCCACGGTGCGGCGACTGGTCCGGCAGGATCTGAGCACGCGAGGGCAACACAATGACGGCTGACGTCGAATCCCGGGACGATGCCCGCTGGGCCGAGCTGCTAGAAGCCGAAGCTTGCGATGAGCTGTCCGCGGACGAGCGCAGCGAGCTGGACCAGCTGACAGCTCAAAGCGAGGAACGCCGTCAGGTACGTAGGGTGCTCGATGCCATGGCGATGCCTGGCACGCCCAAAGCTGATCCCACCGAA
>CAZSVU010000502.1:3880-5303 GCA_964610275.1 uncultured Polyangiaceae bacterium
ATTGAAGACCACGCGCAGCGTGGGCGCCGGCGCAAGAAGGTCGTCTGGCTGGCGGCGGCGGCAGTCGTAGTGCCTCTGGCCGCAGCAGCAACCACCCTGCCCTGGGGCAGCGAGAATGACGAGGCGCCCAACGCGACCACACCGCCAACAGCTCCCGCCGTCGCGCCTTCGGTCACCGCTCCACCTGGGAGTCCGGGGGAGCGCGACGAGCTGGAGCCAACTGCCAGGCCCGACAGCAGTTCCGAACCTGCTGTTCCGTCCGCAAATCCGTCCCCGAGCACCGCCGCGGCCCCATCAGCCGCAGGGCTCTTGGCGCGCGCCCAAAAGGCTCGATCAGCTCGCAACTATGGCGCCGCGATCCGCGCCTACCAGAAGCTGCTGCGGCTGCACCCCCGCAGCGGTGAGGCGCGACTGGCCCAACTATCCCTGGCGCAGCTGCAGCTCGCTCAGGGCAACGCTGCGGCAGCACTGAACGGCTTCAACGCCTACCAGCGAACTGGCGGAGGACTTTCACAGGAGGCCCACTACGGCAAGATCCAGGCACTGCGCGCGCTCGGGCGTGCGGCTGAGGAGCGCGCGGAGATCCGTCGCTTCCTCCAGCGCTACCCGAAGAGCCTACAGGCGGCGACCCTGCGGCGCCGGCTCGGAGGTGGCGGTGAGCAGGACTAGACGAGCGCGCCCGCTCGGGCTCACTGCCGCAGTCGCTCTGCAGGCTCTGGTGATGGCGTGCGGACCCACAGAAGACACCATCGCCGTGGCGCGTGATCAGGCCGAAACGTCCCCTGAACTCGTCTCCGACTGTCCGGGTCCGGTCGCGACGAGCGAGGGTGTGGTGGCCCTGTACACTTTCGACCAAGACCAGGGGCGAGCCCAGGTGGCGGACGTCGTGGGCAGCCACAACGGTTCGGTTCAGCTGGGGCTCGCGGCCACCGTGGACGGGCCCGAAGGCTGCGATCGGGCGTTCAGCTTCGGCTCGGACGACCAGTACATCGTCATCGACGACAGTTCGGACTGGGATCTCGAGGTCGGTTCGGTCGACCTGTGGTTTTGGCTCCCTGCGGATCTGGTGGACAACATCGGAGTGTTCTCGCGCGACCTGGACCAACGTCAAACTCCCGGGCACATTTCGCTCTTCGTCGACACCGAGGGTCGCGCCGTTCTTCGAGTGCAGCCCCAGGATGATGAACTGGAGAACAGCAACGACGCGGTAGCGTGCAGCGCTGCCGCCCTTCCTCTCGAGCAGTGGGTCCACCTCGGGATAAACTTCGGGCCTCCCGCGGTCGAGCTCTACGTGGATGGACAGCTCGCGACGGGTGAAGGGCCACACGCCATCATTGGTGGCTGGGACTGCGGTCAACCTGGCGACTACGGCATTGCCGGTAACGACCTACCGTGGGTGGTGGGGCGTAGCACCTTCCGTAGC
>CAZSVU010000503.1:0-5264 GCA_964610275.1 uncultured Polyangiaceae bacterium
CCGAGACAGCATCTATGGCGACTAGGACGCTGCTGGACACGAACGTCGTGTTGCGTCTCCTGTCGCAGAGCGACGCACAGCATGCTTCGGCGCTGAGCGCCGTGCAGGCCGAACTGCAGGATGAGACCGACCTGGTCTTGGCCCTGCAGGTAGAGGGCTTGCGGGCGGTCAGTCCCGCCACTTCACCTCCGGCAACAACGTAGCCCGTCGTGACGCGAGCGGCGCCGCCGATGGCTTAGATCTGGCTCAGACCAACGGCGACTTGATCGACCCTGTGAAGCGTGCATCGCGGTCTCTGGGACCCACAGGTGTCACTCGGCGCACACCGGGCCGCACGAAAGCTCGGGCACCCCAGCGCCCGCGTCCTGCCAAATGACCTGCCACCCAAGGCTACAGAGATCGGAGATGGTTGCATCCGGGGCCGTAGCTGCCAGCGGCGTGCCGGCAACGTTCGCCACAGGACACGAGCACACGGACAGCTCTGCTGGTGTGCGATCCAGCGGAGCCAGGGAAGCGACTGCAGAGTCGGCCGCGTAGACGTAGCAGAGCTCCGAGAGTCCCGCCAAGGGCGACAGATCAGCAACCGGAGAGCCAGTCACGTCCAGCACGCGAATGTCTGCCAACGCAGCCACTGGCGAGATATCGGCGACAGAAGTGTACCGCAGCCGCAGCTCAACGAGCCGCGTCAGCCGTGTGACGAATCCGACACTCGTGACCGCATCTCCCCGCAGCGTCAGATGGGCTACGGTCGAAAGGGTCTCCAACTCGTCAAACGGGGCGCTGCAGTCCTCGATGAGAAGGAAGTCCAGGCTGGGAAGCCGTGCGAGTGATTCGAACGACTCAATGCGAGAGTCTGACACGGACAGGTAGTACAGACTCGGCAGGCACTGGAGCCCCTCCAACGAAGAGACCCCAGTGACCACCAGCCTGGCAACCGTCGCGGCGGCTTCCTCCGAAATGGGCCCCGACTGGCCACCCGCTGCCTCGCGGACGGCTGCCTCCAGCACCGGATCCTCGAACACGATGGGGTCACAGCCCGAACTGCCGGCTGTGCCCGCAGAAGCATCCGTCGCACCGTCAGTGGGCTCCGGCACAGTCCCACTGTCGGCGCCGGTCGCACCGCCGCACCGGGCGACCGCGATGCACACTACGACCGCCAACAGCGTCGCCTGCGACGCCCCAACCGTGTCCCGCACCGTCATCTCACTCGGGGACTGAAGACCCTCTCACGTAGAAGATCATACCACCATCGTGAATGGTGTCGAGCAGATCGAAGTCGACGTCTACCGCGTAGAGAGACCCCATCGGCAGGTCATGCGCCCTCGCCCTCACTATGCGTTGGCTAATCGCCGGAAGCGACCATTCCAGCACGGGTGCTTGTCCGTCGATCTGCACGACGGCGTACGTGACGCCTTCAATGGTCTCTGGAGCGACCACGGTCACGTTCGGCGTAGTGGCCCAGACCGTTCCCAGGCCGCCATCAGGATCCTCGACCAGCAGCTCGAATACTGCGGCGTCGGGGAAGCCGGCTGGCATCTGAATCTGCAGCTGTGCCGTGTGCGTCGCGTCGGTCGGATTGCGAACAATGAAGGAGAGGAGATCCATCTGCGCGTTGCGTTGCGCGATGTTGTTGTCATCGGCAACGGACCAACTCTCGACCGGCTCCCCGGCAGGATCCGGTCCCTCATCGCCGACCGCACTGACCGCAGCCACGAGACAACGGTGCCCCGATCCCTCCGAATCGAGCTCCTCCTCCGTAGGCGACCAGGCGAAGGGTCCGATGCAGTCCACGTCGCCGGCGCCCACCGAAACCGTGTACTCGGAATAGGACTCCGAGCCAATGGGATTGATGCCAGTCAGTGGGGCACTCGGAACGGCCGAATACACCACTGCCCCTATGGCATCAACAGTGGTGCATCCGTTGTTGTGCACCCGGACCCAGACATCGTAGTTCTGACCAACCACCAGCGGGAGGGTCCGCGCTACCTTGCTGGCACAGGATGTCCCAGAACCCTGAGGTTCGACGATGATGTCTGGGCTGGCCCAATACGGCTCTCCGCCGGGATTGGACGGTGTCTGTCCGACGTCTTCGTCTCGATCTGCCACGTAGATGGACGCCCAGCCCTGCGGGTCCGAAGGTGGCTCGGTCAGCCCGCCGTTGTTCACGGTCACGACCGTGCTGAGTGACGTCGCGTTGCCGGCTTGGTCCCACGTCCTTGCCGTGACCACGTATCGCCCGTCCGAGAGCTCCGACGTATTCCATCCTGGTTGAGTGACGGTCGTGTCACCCTCGCGCACCCCATTGCTCAGGTAGTGATAGTAGTGCACCGGATCGGTGAGCGGCACCTGGTAGGCCATTGGCGTGGAGTTGACTGTATCCCAGAGGTAATCTGCCACGTCCCGTCCCGGCCCTGACGGCGAACCGGTCTGGAGCATGAAGAACCACTCCTCGAGCGTCTCCACACTGCGGGCCTCTTCGTAGCGGAGCCTCCACAGACCGCAGGCCGTATCTACACATCCGACAGGACTCTCATACCACTGCCGGGTAGTCCCCTGGGTCTCATCAACTCGCTGGACTGTGTAGCTCGCGCCATAGATGTCCGTCTCGGGGTGTAGAACACCCTGTCCGTCGAACGGATTCGGAGCCGGCGCGGTCGTGTAGAAGGTGTCTGTGGCGTCGAGGACAACGTCGATCGTCCCCCGCACTTCTGTGCCACACAGCCCGTCATCATCGACCGATGACCCGGAGTCTCGTGGCTGCAGCTCGAACGAGGCGATCGTCGGAGCCTCGTCGTCCAGTATCGTGAGGGCATCCCCAGTATCGCCCGATGCCGTTCGCATGATGAACGGCAATGGGTCGATGGACGAGAACTGGTCAGACGAATCAAACGCCCCGAGATGCACGTGGTGCATCGGGCTGGTAGCGTTCCAGTAGGCCAGCCCGCCGGCAATGTCACCCTGTGCCACCGGGATCGGATTCGGTAAGACGTTGCCGACACCGGCGTGGTTGGCGCTGTCGATTGCGTCTCGTACGGCCAGTGTCTGGGGATCAGTCGGAAGGGCCGCCTCCTCGACGAGATGGCCGACGTAGTAGAGGACACTGGTCGAGGACGCCTGAACCCAGACGCGGCAGTATCGGTCCGGGGCCGTGTAGTGCCCGGGGTTGCTCACATAGACAATTTCGCCGGCTGCGGGAAACATTGAGAGATCGCCGGCGTTGCCGACAAAGTCGGTGCCCGGGTGCGGTGAGGGGCCCCCACTGAAGTACTCGTACTGTCCCATGGTATTGAACACCGAGGGACGCGGCGTGGACGTGATGGCTCCTGCTGCTCTCTCGTACAGCGGCCAGTTCCAGCTGGGAGTCGATGGAGGGTCTAGCTGGGCGCTTGCTGACTCCGAAAACGCCAGCATGGTGGCAATCACCGTGATGGTGACGCTCACGCGACCTGTTGCACGTCTCATTGGAACCTCCTGGATACGCCATAGGAGAAGAGTGCTTCGCGTGTGATCGCGTAGAAGCCTCCGGCAGTTCTGGCCATGGTGACGTAGGGCCTGTACGCGCGGTCGTCAGGTTCAAGCTGGACAGACCATCCTATCGCGCCGGCGGGTCCGTCGCAGCGGATCACCGCAGTGCCTGCCGAGTCGATTCCGCCGACGACAACGTCACCCGCATCACTGATCGCCGCCGAGGTAAGTTGGGCGATAGGCAGTGTGCGTCGGTCTGTGACCATTCCGCTGGCGAAGGAAACGGTGGTCGTCTTCGTAGCCGCGACTGATCGCGCACCATTGGGCGAGAAGTGCAGCTCACGCATGGGATGGGCCAGATCTTCTTCTCCGAGCACAGCGCCACTCGCCATGTCGACGTGGACGACATGGCTGCCCGGCTGGTTGCGCATCCCCATCAAGGTCGAGCCGTCATCGGACAGAATGAGCTGCCGGAGCGCGACCGGTACGGTCCAAACGACGCTGCCGTCACGCGACATACGCACCAAATCGGTGCCCGTGGAGTAGGCAACAACATCTGCGGCCGCGGCGATCGCGACCGGATTTGACACCGGCGCTGAAGTAGTCCCGCTGGGCCCCGTGATGCGGAGCGCAGAGATGGCAGCGGCTCTATCGGGTGCCGCCGTGCCCACGAACAGGGCAATATCTCCGGTGGGAGGCACGACACGCATGCCCACGGCATCACTGGAGTCGTACTGACCGAGCAGGACTCCCTGCGAATCTCCCAGGATGACCGGGCCGCCGGAGCCGCATGCCCATCGGCCGCTGCTGGGGTCGAAGCGGATACGACAGTTGAGGTCGGTACCGGTGAGGTCCGTGAGGCTGCCAGAAGGCTCCCTCCGATACAGTCGCCGCTCGGTGGCAAAGAGCGTCGCGCCGTCTGGCGCATCCATCACCGACGCGACATCCCCCCAGCTCGTCGCCGACTGATTCCACCTCTCCACGACGTCATAGCGGAAGAAGGGTCTCAAGACGACCCGCGCGTCAGGGGACACCTCCAGGTCCCGCGAGACAAACGTACCACTGTACGCTCGCCGATCCGGAGGCGTGGCCAGTCGCATCGAAGCATTCGGCACAATGAGCGCGCCAGTGAACGCAGTTTCGATGGCCGGTGAGTTCGTGCCGACGTACACGAGCCGGAATGCGGGCTGGTCCCCGGACGCGCCTTCTATGGAACCCTTGAAGAGCAACGAATCACGCACGTCCACCAGGACCGGACCGGCAGCGTCGTCGACGACAAACCGCGACTGCGGCTCGAGGTCGAGCGAGTCGAACTGATAGCTGCCGGTCGACAGATTGACGCGGTTGCGCGACTTGATCACGACACTGCTGTAGCGTCCCGGTAGGAGGGTCGTGACCCGCTCTTCGGAGCCGTTCGGCGGCTCGAGGTGCACCGGACCTTGACTGGGAGCATCGAAATCTACGTTCAGTGTCACCTCCCGGTACGGTTGAACGGACGTATGCTGGCGCTGTGTACCGCTGACCGTTGCGCCGTTCTGCAATGTGATCGTGCCGGCACTGCGCGACCTAGTCTCGAAACTCGTCATTCCAGGCGATATCGCCGAGCTACTGCTCAGGTCGCGATAGCCCGTGCCCAGGACGAAGAGAAAGGCGGCCGCACGTAGGGGCGGCGATCTCACGCTCGCCGTGCTAGCGGGCCTTCCCGATCCAGTGAACGGGGTCGTGGCAAAGCATGTGGAACAGGCGACTCGGCTGCGCGTGGGCAAGCCGGCGCGGGGTCAGTGGGTGCCAACTGCGCT
>CAZSVU010000504.1:0-5254 GCA_964610275.1 uncultured Polyangiaceae bacterium
ACTATCCGGTCCGGGAACGAATTCGTACACGTAATTGCCCTCACCCACGGAGTCGTCCACGAACGCGTAGGTCCCGCCGTAGACCCCAAGGGCATCAGTGAGGTCAAAGGCGACGCCGTACTCCTCCAAGGTCATTCCTTCGAAGTCGACAATGAGCGGTCGGGTTCCGCCGACAACGACCGGATCCTCGCAGATTGAATAGCCAATGACATCGGGCGAACCGCCGACGCCCATACCTCCGGCACCGGGCAGACCGGCCGTGCCCGCGCCTCCGCTGCCGACGAGTATCACTCCGCCGGCCCCTTCGACGCGACCGCCGCTGCCGGCTGTAGAATCGGCTGCCGCGTCGACACCCGCGTCGCTCACGCCAGTCACTCCGGTGCCTCCGCAGGCCGCGGACGCAGCCAACCCGGCGCTTCCCAGCACCATGACGACCAAGCGCGGAGCGCTCCTCCCCATGCGCATAGTTCCCTTGTCTGTCGTGGCTCGAAGCGAAGAATAGCACAAGCGCAGAATCGAGCGAACGACGCAGACTCGTGAACGCTGCCCCCGCCGACGAGAACCGACGCGTCAAATGACCAGTGGTGGCGTGAGGCCCCGCCAACTCGTGCAGGGCCTCGCCACGCTGCGAGTCAGGCTCGGCTCAATACAAGCTGAAATCGTCGATCGCCATCTCGAGGTCCTCGGGAGTGTTGTACACCCCGTCCAGGTGGAACTCGAGGCCGACCCAATTGGTGCCATCCACAGGGACCGACGTGCCGTCGGAGGTTCCCGGGGTGAAGTCGCTCCAGGCGAGCTCGTAGGTCTGCCAGTCCGTCGAGACCGAAATGGTCGTATTCGCTGACACGCACCCGGCGTCGGGGTTCGCGGCCGTGCAAAGGCCGTCGGGTGCCGCGCGGGTGTCGGCCGTCTGGAAATCGACCTGCATCGATCCACTGGACACGTTGCTGCGCAGGGCGAAGGTGACCCCCTGGTACACGCTGACGTCCGGGCAACCGTCGATCCAGAACCCAAAGCCACCGCCCCACTCGGTGGAGCCTGGAATAGTCGTGCTGAGTGCACTGTCGCTGTCCGGGCCGGGCACCAGCGCCCACACGTGATTGCCCGTTCCCACCGAATCGTCCGCGTACGCGTAGGTCCCGATATACACGGCGCTGGCGTCGGGGAACGCCAACATGTAGCCATCGACGGTCAACTCGATGCCCTCGAAGTCGGTGATGAGCGGCTGCGTCCCAGCGGCCACCGCCGGGGCTGAACAGACGTCGCCACTGGAGGCCCCGCCCGACCCCGTCTGCGTGCCACCGCCCTCATTGCCGGCACCGCCCTGCGCGGATCCGCCGGTTCCATCCGCGTCATCGTCATCATCTTCCACGGCCGGGTCGGCGTCCTCAGTGGTGCATGCAATCGCCCAGGCACCACCCACCAGCGCTGCCAGGCCCAGTAAGCAGAACCTCAAATACCCAAGATTCGACATGTGCCTCACTCCTTAGTCGTCTTGCTTCGCCACCAAGAACGCTCGGCGCGTTCTTCCAAGGCGTCGAGCTCCATACCTCGAGCTGCTCTGTCCCGCACCTTAGCAGCCCTCGCTTCGGTGCGCTCAGCACACCGCGGCCGGTAGATTACCGATTCTCCTGCCGAGTGGAATCCTGGATTTCTGTGAGCCGCGGCCGCCCCCCCCGGCAACTGGGTTCGGTTGGGCTTGCCCACAGCGGGCAATCCCCCGTGATTCGGCTGCCGCCACCACCGCACGGACCCAGCCGAGGGTGATGCCCCGGCCGGTCCAATCGATCACCGGGCGGGCCCCCTCCGGCGTACTGAGCGCGTCAGAAATCGTTCGCCCAGGCCAGAGCCGTGCACGACCGCGCCCCAGGCGATGGCTCAAATCGAGCCTAGAACCCAGGACCGCCGAACGAGTAGGCTCCGGCCCGGCCATGGCCATCGTACTCGTCACTGGATCTGCGGGAGCCGTCGGTCAGCCCGTCTGTCAGGAGCTGGGTCGCCGCGGGTACACGGTACGCGGCCTCGACCGGGTCCCAACGCCCGGCGTGGACGAGCAGGTGGTCGGCGACATCGCCAACGCCGACGTCGTGCAACAGGCCGTACAGGGCACCGACGCGCTCATCCATCTGGCAGCGCAACCGGTCGATGCCGACTTCTCCGTCCTGCTCGGCCCCAACGTCATCGGCCTGTACAACGTGATGAATGCGGCCCGTGAAGCCAGCCTCCGTCGGATCGTGCTGGCCAGCTCGATCCAGGTGCTCTGGCGGGCGCACCGCAAGTCTCGGCCGGCTCGCGTGAATGAGGCCGCACCCGGCAACCACTATGCTCTCACCAAGCTATGGGCCGAAGAGATGGGGGCCATGTACTCGCGGCGGTACGATCTGAGCGTCATCGCCGTGCGGATTGCCTGGCTGGTGCGCAATCTGGAGGAAGCTCGGCACATGCAGCGCTCCCAGCGCTTTGAGCTCTACTTGAGTGCAAACGACGCCGGTCGGTTCTTCGCTCGGGCCGTGGAGGCGGAAGGGATCGACTTCGCCGTGGTCTACGCGGCGAGCGTCGACGGAGCGCGAGCGTTCGACCTCGAGCCGGCGCGACGACTGCTCGGCTACGAGCCACGGGACCGATGGCCGGACGGCCTGGGATTCGATCCACCGGCGGAGACCCAGAGCTAGCCTGTAGCGTGGGGTGCTCGGGTGCCTCAGAGGACAACCAGATGCACCCTCCCACCGTGCGTTCCAGAATCCTGACCTTGTGCGCCTCGCACCGAGCCGTTAAGCGACCCAACGCATGCGAGATCCAGCCCACCAGCACCCCACCCGTCCACTACTCCGAATCCCCCAGGTGGAGCGGCTGCTCGCGCAAATGACGCTCGCCGAGAAGGCTGGGCAGATGAGCCAATATCCCGGACGCCGAGCGGATCCGGAACAGATTGCCGAGGACATTCGCCAGGGCAAGGTCGGCTCGATCCTGAACGCCGGAACCCTCGAGCGTCGGAACGAGCTCCAGCACATCGCCGTAGAGGAGAGCCGCCTAGGGATCCCGCTGGTCTTCGGCCGTGACGTGATCCACGGCTACCGGACGGCGTTTCCCATCCCATTGGGTCAAGCCGCGAGCTTCGATCCCATTCTGGTGGAGCGAGCTGCCGCCGTGGCAGCACGGGAAGCGTCCGAAGCCGGCATCGATTGGACGTTCGCGCCCATGGTCGACATCTCGCGCGATCCGCGCTGGGGGCGCGTGGCCGAAAGCTGCGGCGAGGACCCGTTCCTCGCCTCCGAGCTCGGGGCAGCCATGGTGCGCGGGTTCCAGGGCCAGGACCTGCGCGACCCGACCCACATCGCCGCCTGTGCCAAACACTACGCGGGCTACGGTGCGGCTGAAGGGGGCAAGGACTACAACAGCACTCACCTCCCCGAGCAGCTGCTGCGGGAAGTGTATCTCGCGCCGTTCCGAGCCTGCGTGGAAGCCGGCGTGTTGACGCTGATGAGCGCCTTCAACGATCTGAACGGAATCCCGGCGTCGGGAAACGAGCTCACTCTGCGGCGCATCCTCAAGGGAGAATGGGATTTTCTCGGAGTCGTCGTGAGCGACTGGGCGTCCATGCGCGAGATGATTCAGCACGGCATCTGCACCGACGAGCGCGAGGTCGCCATCCAGGCCCTGCGCGCTGGAGTGGATCTGGAAATGGCCTCACGCTGCTACCAGCAGCACCTACCCGAGCTGGTCGAATCTGGGGTTGTCCCGCCGGAGCTGGTGGACGATGCGGCGCGGAGAGTGCTCAACGTCAAGCACCAGCTCGGGCTCTTCGACCTGCCCTACGCCGAGACCCCCAAGAGCAGCGTTGCCGTGTGCGCCGAGCACCGTGAGCTGGCCCGCCAAGCCGCTCGGGAAAGTGCCGTGCTGCTGAAGAACGAGCAGGGCATCCTGCCGCTCGGCAAAGACCTGCGGCGCCTGGCAGTGATCGGCCCCTTGGCAGACGACCCCCAGGAGCAGATTGGCTGCTGGGCATTCGACGCTCGTGCCGAAGACTCGGTCACCCTGCTCGACGCTCTGCGCGACCGCTTGCGCGACGCGGTCACAATCGAGTTCGCGCCAGGTATCCCCGACTGCCGATCCTCGGACCGCGGCGGGTTCGCCGAGGCCGTGGCCGCAGCTCGACGTGCCGAAGTGGTGCTGGTCTGTCTGGGCGAGATCGCCAACATGAGCGGCGAGGCGCGGTGTCGCGCGTTCTTGGATCTGCCGGGCGTGCAGACGGACTTGTTGCGCGAGCTGAGTGAGACGGAAACGCCGATCGTGCTGGTGGTCATGGCCGGAAGGCCCTTGGTGATTGGAGCGGAATGCAAGCTCGCGCGCGCCGTGCTCTACGCCTGGCACGGAGGCACCATGGCTGGGCCGGGCCTCGCGGACGTGCTGCTGGGTGACGTCGCGCCATCGGGCAAGCTCCCGGTGACGTTCCCGCGCACCGTGGGTCAGATCCCCATCTATTACGCCCACAAGAACACTGGCCGACCGCCCCAGGATGACGGGAAGCGGATCCCCACCGGCACGCCGCTGGATCCTCGCGGGATGAATTCGAGCTACCTCGACGTCGAAGCCTCACCGGAGTTCCCCTTCGGGTTCGGCCTCTCGTACACGACCTTCGACTACGATAGGCTCAGCGTCTCCCCGCTTCGCACCCCGGTGGGAGGCTCGGTAACCGTGACCGCTCGGGTGACCAACGCCGGCAGGCTCGCCGGAGACGAGGTGGTCCAGCTCTACGTCCGCGACCTGGTCGGTTCGGTCACCCGCCCGGTGCGGGAGCTCAAGGGGTTCACGCGAGTCCACCTCGCGCCAGGGGAATCGACCCAGGTCGAGTTCGTCGTGACCAGCCAAATGCTTGCGTTCCCGGGCCGCGATATGTCCAGCACCACCGAATCCGGAAAATTCCAGGTCTTCGTGGGCGGAGATTCGCGGGCAACGCTCACCACGGAATTTGAGCTGGAGTAGCAGCCGCGCAGCGGCCGGAGCGGCGACGGCCTGACGCGCGGAGAAACCCCACCCGAGGACCGCAGCTCCTTTTCAGTACCCGCGGGCCGAGGTCGAGCGGGTTTCGATGCGCGCCAGCCCGGAGCGGCGCAGGCCATCCGTGGAATCGCGATGTGCCGCTTCTCGGGGTCGAGACGGCGCGGGAACGGAGTGGGGATTTGGCAGCCGTCGAGCTTCGCTCGACGGCTACTTCTTGTGCACAGCGATCTCGGCGAAATACACGGTGAAGTCT
>CAZSVU010000505.1:0-5243 GCA_964610275.1 uncultured Polyangiaceae bacterium
CCGGTTGCTGGGCCCCCACAGGGCCCGAGCAACCACCAGGCGGGCGGCGCCTTCCTCAATCGCGTGCAGTGTACGCCCACGGGCTTCTGTGCGGCGCCACCCGCGGCTCATAGGCTGCTACTGCTTCGCTGAGCGCGTCGCGCAGGGGGGATCGTCAATACACCTCGACGTTCCAACGCCCCTGGGCTTTGTACTCCTTGAGAAGCGCGTCCCAGTCGCCGCCGTTCGCTTCGGCGATCTCGCGAAGAACCTCTTGCGCAGAGTCTCCCATGGTCTTCATGCCGCAGATGTAGAGGCTGAAGTTCTTGCGGCTGAGGATGTCCCAGATCTCGTCTCGATGCTCCGCCAGCCGGTGCTGCACTTGCCCGTGCTCGGCATCCTCGCAATCGGTTGCGGACAAGGCCCGGAAGGCGGCGAACGTCTGTTCCTGGATGTACAGGCCGATGTCGTCGTTCTGTCGGTTCATGTAGAGCGACTCCATGCCGGTGCGGCTTCCGAAGAAGAGGCGCACGCGACCTCGCCAGCTGCCCTTCACGCGGTAGAGATAGTGGATGAAGGCGCGGAAAGGAGCGATCCCCGTGCCCACCGCAATCAAGATCAGATCGGTGGTGTCGTCGGCCGGCAGCAGGAACCGCCTCCCCACCGGCCCGATCAATTCGAGCTCGTCACCAGGCTCGGAATCACAGAGGTAGCTCGAGGCCAACCCGGGTCTCTCTTCCCCCGTTTCCACGTCCTGGTACAAGACGCGCTTCACGCACAGGGTCAGGGTCGTGCCGCTGAGGTCATCGCCCTGTCGGGACGATGCGACCGAGTAGTAGCGCGGGCGGTGTGGCCTGCCATCCGCCCCGATGCCCGGGACGATGATGCCCACCGATTGACCCTCGAGGTAACGGACCGTCTGATCCTGGTGAACGAGCACGAGCTGTCGGATGTCGTCCTTGCTCCCCGGTTCGGTCAGCCGGGTGTTGGAGACTACGGTCACGCGGGCGGGCTGCTCCACCTTGTAGACGGGTCCGTCGACTGGGATTTCGTGCTTCTCGATACGCATGGGAGAGCGCGCAGGGGCGCCGCGAGTTTTTGTCGGATCTCCGCCGGCGCGGCAACCGGGTTCGCCCAGGTGCGGCCCGAGCGCCGCTTCGTCAACGGCCTTCTGTCGCCTCTGGCCACTAAGCATGGGCACACTCGCGTGGAGTGCCCGCCCAGCGCTTCCATGGCGTCTGACCGACTGACCTGGACTCACAACTCGAACAAACCGCAGTAAGCACTGTCTTCCTGCCCTTCCGCCGGAGGTGGGGGATAGCCCCGCGATACGTAGGGCGATGGGCCGACATGTCAACTGGGCGCCTGACGCGAAGGCTCGCATCGCCCATAATCCGCACCGATGACGCAGATTGATGCGGCGGCACCCGCGGTGCCCCGGTCCCGGCGGATCTACACCAATCGAACCCTCAACCTCCGCGGTATTCGCGCCGTGGGTTTCGACATGGACTACACGCTGGTCCACTACCACGTCGAGGAGTGGGAGCAGCGCGCCTATGAGAGCGCGCGGAAGCGTTTGCTCCAGGACGGATGGCCGCTGCACGGGTTCCGCTTCGACCCCGTGTGCGTGTCGCTGGGGCTGATGCTGGACTTGGAGCTCGGCAACATCGTCAAGGCCAGTCGCTTCGGCTACGTCACCCGAGCCATGCACGGGACGCGGCGCCTGGACTTCGAAGCGCAACGCGCGGCGTACGCGCGGCTCCTGGTCGATCTCGAGGAACCGCGTTGGGTGTTTCTGAACACGCTGTTCGCCCTCTCCGAGGCGACGCTGTACGCGCAGCTGGTCGAGCTCCTCGATGCTGGCAAGCTGCCCCCGGGTCTGGGCTACGCCGATCTGTACCGGCGCGTGCGTGCAGCCCAGGATCACGTGCACACCGAAGGCGTCCTCAAGCAGGACATCGCCGCCGACCCCGAGCGGTATGTCGACCGGGATCCCGAGCTCGCGCTGACGCTGCTCGATCTCAAAGCGGCGGGCAAGCAGCTGTTGGTCGTCACCAACTCCGAGTGGTGGTTCACGCGCGCCATGCTGAGCTACGCGCTGGACCAGGATTTGCCCTCGGGCCAGACCTGGCGGGATCTGTTCGACCTGGTGATTGTCGACGCGCGCAAGCCCGCCTTCTTTGCCACCGAGAGTCGCATCTTCGAGATCGTCGATGAGGAAGGGCTCCTGCGTCCCTACGGTGGCGAGTTCCAGCTGGGCGGCGCCTATCTCGGCGGCGGCGCCGCCTTCGTCGAGCGCAACCTCGGCCTCTCCGGAGAGCAAATCCTGTACGTGGGGGATCACATCGCCGCGGACGTCCGCGCATCGAAGGATCTCCTGCGTTGGCGCACTGCACTGGTCCTGCGTGACCTCGAACCTGAGCTCGAGGCGCAGGACGAATTCGCCGCACACCTGACGGAGCTCAGCGAACTGATGCAGCGCAAGGAACGGCTGGAGCACGAGGCGGCCTGGGTGCGCCTGCTGCAACAGCGCCAGCGCGAGAACTATGGGCCTCAGCCGACCGAGTCATCCGGTGTGCTCAAGAAGCGGGCCCAGGCGTTGCGCACCGAGCTCGAGCAACTCGATGCTCAGGTGGCGCCGCTGGCGCGTAAGGCCGGCGAGCTCCGCCACGAGCGCTGGGGTCCCCTGATGACCGCGGGCAACGACAAGAGCCACCTGGCGCGGCAGATTGAGCGCTCCGCCGACATCTACATGTCCCGGGTTTCGAACCTGCTCCACCACACGCCGTTCGCCTATCTGCGCGCGCCGGGCGGCAGCATGCCTCACGACGATTGACGCGTTCGAGCGGCGAGGATCTTCTCGAGCAGCGCGTACTCTCCCAGCGACCCCGTGCCCACGATTTGGTCGCCCACCAGCACCGTGGGCACCGAGCGCACCGCCGCCGGCGCGGCACCGGAATCCGCGCGCACCACCGTGGCGTGCAGGTGAGGGGAGACGCAGGCAAACCTGAGCACCGCGGCCGCGACCCGGGGACAGAACGGGCACGTCGGGCTGACCACCACGCTTACGTCGACGTCCCCAACCAACTCGCGCAGAGCTACCGTCGTCGCCGGCGTCTCCGCCTCCACGACTCCGGTGGCCAGCGCCCGCAGCACCTCCACCACCGGTTCCAGTTGCCGCTGCTCGATCGCCCCCACGATGCGAATCGATCCGTGTGGCCGCGAGCCGACCACTTCCGTCACCGGGTACTGGCCGTCCACCACCGCCACGTGCTCTACCCGAAGCCACGCCGCAATGCGCTGTAGCCTCTCCCAAAACGCCGCCGGCCCGACCGCGCTCCTCTCGCGCACCACCACCAGCTCTCCGGGAATGCCGAGGTAGGCTTCGAGCGAGACGGTCA
Source organism: uncultured Polyangiaceae bacterium (assembly GCA_964610275.1). Classification (GTDB taxonomy): domain Bacteria; phylum Myxococcota_A; class Polyangia; order Polyangiales; family Polyangiaceae; genus JAFGBI01. Next base: position 3,381 of record CAZSVU010000505.1, read on the forward strand.
TGGTGATCGGCGCACAGCCTACACCACGTCGAGCCAGTGCGTCCCCACGCCCGCTGCCAGCGGGCGCCTGGCCCCAGCAGCAAGGCGCCTTCCATACCTCCACACCAGGCGCGCCCCCGTGTATCCGCGCGGCGCCTGCCGCACAGCCAAGCCTGCTACTCCTCCGCCCATCACGACGACCCTCCGGGCCTGCTCGTTCCACCGCCGTGCTATCGTCCGCGCGTGCCCCGGAGCGCGCTGCAACCGTCCGCCTCACGCCGCCACCCCCAGGCGCCATCCGTCCTCCCGCATCGGGTGCGCCCGAGCGCTTCAGCGCGGCGCCACCCGCGCCCCCACAGCTGCTACTCTTCCGTCCTCGCCACGCTCACCGCCATCCTCTCCGCGTGCGCCCCCGCGCCGTCGAGCGACCCGACCACCACCTCCTCCACCCACCACGCGATCATCGACGGCACCCCAGCCGAAGCGCACACCGGCGTCGTCTACATCGCCCATCCTGATCTCCCCATCGTCTGTTCCGGAACGGTGATCGCTCCCGAGCTCGTCCTTACCGCCATGCACTGCGTCGTGCGCGAGACCGCGGACGGAGGCGTCCCCTTGAGCATGAGTGGCTTCGAGGTGGGGTTTGGCCCCCGCCTCGAAGAGCTGGAATGGCGCAGCGTCCTCTTCACCGACTGGGTCGGCGCCCCTACCGAGGTCGACGTCCAAGCTGCCGTCGAAGCTGGCGAGGACGTCGGTCTGCTCACGCTCGCCGGAGCCGTACCTCCGGGCACTCACATCCACTCCGTGGATCTCGACTACGCGCCTGCCGCCGGCGACTCCTTCACCCTGGTGGGCTACGGTCGCTCGGATCTCACCACGGGGCTCGCCGGAGAGAAGCTCTCCACCGTGGACGCCGCCTCAGCTCTGGGAAGCAGCACCGGTCTCATCGAAGCCACGGGTCAGGGCGCGTGTGACGGCGACTCCGGCGGACCATTTCTGTACGGCCCAGATCAGGATCTGGTCGCCGTGATCAGCACCGTCGGCGGATCGGACGAGAACACGTTCTGCGACGTCGGTCTCACCTACGGCGCGTCCGTCGCGAACCCCCGCGTGCGCCAGTTGCTCGCCGCCGCCCTTGCCTCGCTGCCCGACTGCACCGAGATCGCGGAGGTCTGCGACAACGGGCAAGACGAGAATTGCGACGGCCTCGCCGACGATCACTGCACGCTCGAAGGGCAATTCTGCTCGAGTGACGAGGACTGCGTGAGTGGCCTCTGCCGAGCTGTCGATCTCACTCCGGTCTGCGTGCGCGAATGCGCCGAGCGCAACGCGTGCCCGCGAAATACCGAATGCGTGACCATCGAAGGCAGCGAGCATTGCCTCGGTTCGGACGGCAGCGGAGGCGCCGGCGGCGCGCTTCCCACCACCACCGCCGGCTCTTCAGGCCGGGCCCCCGCGCCCATCGTTCCGCCCCCGGTCGACACCGGCTGCTCGTGTAGGACCGCGCGCCAACGCACCCTTGATCCAGCGTTGTGGTACTTGCTCATTATTGCGCTCGCCGTTCATGCGCTGCGTCAACGCCGTCGTAGGCAATTCGCTTGCTCATCCTTCCCCGAGCGGTCCGTTGCCATCGCAATGGGACTGACATTGCGGAATCCATTCGAGCTGAACAGCACCCTCAGCGCAATCCGGCGGGAGCTCGAAAGACTGCGCAACTGCCAGCGGTGAGCGTCCGAACACTACTTCGTGCAGAGCGCTGACCGCGCCGAGCCCGCGCGTCGCCAACGCGAGTCATCGATTCATCCTTTGGGGTGATTGGTCATCGGAAATTTCCAACTCTGCCCTGGCTGAAAATGTGGAGTCCAGGAGGGAGACCCACTGCCC
>CAZSVU010000506.1:0-5226 GCA_964610275.1 uncultured Polyangiaceae bacterium
ACGTGCAGGGCGAGAAATCCCTCGCCGTCACCGCCAATGGTTGGACCGACCTCTACAGCATTCCGCTGGCAGGCGTGGGCGAAGTCGGCGAAGAGCTGACCCTCGACGTCCAGCTGCCTGCGCCCGTTCCCTGGGGCGATATCCGGCTCGTGCTGCAACTCGCATCAGCCGGTGAGTACTGGCGCGATCTGGGACCCATCACGCTCGCCGGGGTGGAGGCAGGATCCTTCGTCACCTTCTCCTGGCCGCTCACGCCCGACCTCCAAGACAAGCTCGCAGGCACCTACTCCGATCTCACCATCCGCATCCAGCTCAACGGTCCACCCGGGCAGTACCTGCTGGACAACCTCTGGTTCGGTGGTGAGGGGGACGACGGCGGGGAGCCGTCTCCTGACCCGGGAGGAGAAGACGTCGGCGAAGATGGACGAGAGATTGCCGCGGCGAGGGACGCCTGGCTGTACGGATACGTCCAGCCGCGTTCGTTCCCAGACACCGACCCGAATATCGTGGCGGACATGCGTCGAGAAGCGTTGGCCAACCTGCGCGCGCAGCGCGAGGCGCTCGGCTACTCGCACGTCGGCGAGGATGGCCTCGAGCCCGCCCCTCCGCCCGGCGAGCCCTGTAAGCAGGGCGTCTGCGGGGCCGGCTACTGCGAGGTCTGTGGTGAGCCGGGCACCGGCGGAGCCTACGATTGCACCTGCGAACCGGACGACTGTGATTCCGAAGACTGCAGCCCGGGATATTGTTGGGAGTGCCGCGGAAGCGGCGCCGGAGGAACCCAGGATCCGGGTTGTGCCTGCTTCCCTACCGACTGCGTCCAGGGCTTCTGCGGGGTCGGGCACTGCGAGGTCTGCAGCGAGCCAGGCTCCGGCGAAACTTACGATTGCACCTGCTTGCCTGAGGGAACTGGGGGAGGCACGGGCGTCGGAGGCAGTTCCTCGGTCGGCGGGGGCACTTCCGTTGGCGGAGGCACTTCCGTTGGTGGCACGGGTGGAACCGGAGGCACTGGGGGCGGCTTGGCACGCAGCCAGCAGTGCGGATGGACGCACGCCGGCCCCACCAACGTGCACGGCCGCGTGATTTCGCTTTCCATCGACCCCATCAACCCCAACGTCATCTACGCCGGCACAGTCGGCGGATTGTACGAGTCCACCGACACTGGCCGACGCTGGCGCCGCGTTTCCGACGACCTCTTCACCGACCGCGTGGGTGCGGTGGCCGTGTGGAACGGGGAGGTGCTGGTGGGTCCGGGCGATCCAGACGGGTGGCGTTTTGGGGAGCACCAGATCACGGCAAGCGAGCACGGCATCTGGAAGTACCAGAGCGGCAGCCCCGGCACCTGGACGCGGGTGAGCCCGCCTGACCTCGACGACGTGGTCACGAACAAGATCGTTTTTGCCAACCAGGATCTCGTCTATGCGGCAACCAACGACGGCATCTGGGAGGGCGTCCGCGACCCCGCCACCGGCGCCTGGGCTTTCACTCCACACGGCCTGGGCCTCGCGAGTGGGTCATCGCATTCGCATAGGATCTACGACATCGAAGTGGACAGGACCGCCCCCTCCCTCGTGATGTACGCCGCCGCGCGGTATGAGCCCGACCGATTCGCCAGAGTGTGGAAGTACACTACTGGCACTCGGTGGGTAGACAGAAGTACCGGGCTCCCGGGGCCCGTGCCGGGTTCCGTCGGGGTCGAACTCGCCCTGTCCGGACAGGACGGCAGCACGACCGGTGGACCGCAACAGATCCTCTACGCACGCGTGTCTGCGCAGAACCCCGCGATCTGGGAAGACATCTGGAAGACGACGACCGCAGCAGAGCCACCGCCTGGCGGCGGGAATGCGTGGACGCAGGTGAACGCTTTCCCCCCGACGGGGTCGGGGTTCTACTGCGTTGTCCTGGAGGTCGATCCCAGCAATTCAGACCACCTGTTCTGGGGCGCCGTGGACCTCTGGGAGTCGACCGACGGCGGTGTTATCCTTGAAGACATCAAGTGCGGACCGCCAGGTGCTAGCTGTGCGGTGAGAGACAACATCCTTGCCCACGCCGACCAGCATGAGCTGGTGTTCGATCCCACTGATTCGAACGTGCTCTGGGCCGGCACCGACGGCGGAGTGTACCGCCGCACGCCGATCACGGGAGGCACCTGGGCCTGGGAGAATCGGGGTCACGGGATGCGGTCTTCCGAATTCTACTCGGTCTCGACCGGATCTGGAGTGTCGACCATGACTGCCGGTGGGCTGCAGGACAACGGCACCCAGGGGACGTTCGGCAATCGAACCTGGTACGGCGTGGCAGGTGGTGACGGTGTCTACGTGGCGGTCGACCCGGCCGGCCCACTAACGGTGTTTGGAAGCGACATGGCACACTTCCTGTACATGTCGCTCGAGCCGGTACCGTTCGTCTCGCTGCCCCTTCCTTACGCCGGCATGCATGACGCCCTCTTCGCGCGTCACAACAATGGGTTCTGGACCGTCGACTCGGAGTTGATCAACGGAGAGCCAGGGGATCCGGTCCTCAGTCCGTCCTTCGTCGCCGACCCCACTGAGCCCGGGGTGGCGTTCACCGTCAACAGACCCAGGCTCAATGGGGCTCCCGATCGGAGCGCCCCACCCATTGGCCTCGCTCGCACGCTGAATGGCCTGGACTGGGAGACCGTCCTGCACCAGTCGCATTGGGCCTTGCCAGATCACCATGCTCGGTTCGCCCTCAACTCGGCCGGGTTCCACGCGGGCCATCACGCCATGGCGATCTCGGAGACTCTCAATGCCAACTCGCGGAAGTCAGTGTACGCCTGGACCGGTCTGTTTGACGACAGCTCGGATGCTGCGTACGGGGATGGTCTGCAGACGCAGACCATCTACGCCAACCACCACGGAGGTGATGAGGGCAGGTGGGCTAACATGACCAACCTTCCCGTCCACGTCTCATCAACGTCCGACGACCTCGTCCATGCGTTGGCGGTCGATCCCACCAACCCCTCGAGGGCTCTGGCCGTCACCCACGCTGGGAAGCTGTACAAATCGGAGAACGGGCAGAGTTGGCACCTGGTGCCCGTTTCCGGATCCTTCACTCCGCCCCTCCTTCCCATGGTGTCGGTGGTGATCGACCGAAGCGACCCGGCCCAAATCTACGCGGCAACGGACGTCGGGGTGCTTCACGGCACCATCCAGCCAGGCATTCCCGGTGCCGTGGTCTGGGTAGAATTCAGCGCCGGTCTGCCAGACGGGGTCTCGGTCACGGATCTCTGGCTCAACCAGGAGACCCACACTTTGGTGGCGTCGACCTACGGATGCGGCGTCTATCGCTACGATCTCGACCGCGCCTTCCCGTGTACGCCCGAGCAACTGCTGGTGCGGGACAACGTCTTCGACCAGGGTAGCAGTCCTTCACCGTATGGGTACCCCGATCCCGAGCACCCCGTGGTCGATCTCGATCGTACCACGCTGGATCCGAGCTACTGGACTTTCTTCAAGCCGAACGACGATCCGGGGGGGTGCCTCTACTGGTGGGACAGCCCCGACATCCGCGTGGACACGCCGGACCTGCGCCTGCCAAAGAACGCCGTCGACCTGGCCACCGTCGACAACTTTGAGTTCGAGTCGTGCCCCATCGAGGTCGCTGAGTGCTATCCCGGCACCATGGTGGATTCTGGTCTGCAGCCGGGACTCGCGGCCAACGTCTACGTTCAGGTCACCCAGCTCGCGCTTGGAGACGTACCGGACGTACGCGCCTTGGTGATGGCGACCGACGCCACAGTGGAGGTCCCGCCGTTGCCGAGCGACTTCTGGACCACGACGTTCCCGGCCCGGAGCGGTCCAGGCCCTGCACCCTGCGGCGCCATAAATGACCAGTACTGGGAGCGCGTGGGCGAGCCCTCCGAGGGGTGTGAGGTGGGTCACGCGATTTCTGCCGGCGTCCCCGAGGTGAAAGGCTACGAATGGGTCGCTGATGGCAATACTGCGGCCGATCACATGTGCATGGTGGCCGTAGTCGACTCGCCTAGCGACCCAGTGCCCGACGAAATCCGCAACGCCGGTGAGGGCACGCAGCGGGTGGAGGACATCGTGCAGCGGAGCCGTCTGATCGCGCAGAGAAACCTCTACGTCATCAATCCGCCCCCAGACACGGTGCCCGTGATACCGGAGCATTCCGGAGTGCATGGTCCCATGGCTGGGGCCTACTCGGGCCTGACCTGGACTTGGATTCCGAACTACGGGTCCGAAGACACGATCAAGGACATCCTCGTGTCAGCAAGCGGCATGGCGGCTGGAACGGTTTCATTTGTTCTACCGGAGGGGCTGGACACGAGCGTGCCTGATCTGCCCATGCCCTGCGGCGCCGAGCCGTCTGGGGGCAGCGACGTGGGGGCCATCGTGCTGCCGCTCGGCGTGACCGAGCGGCTGGTGGCCGTGGGAGCCAATGGCAGCCTGCGCATTGCCGACCGCGGCAGAGTCGAGGAGCCCAGCGGTGAGCTCGCCGCGGTGGCCAACGCCGGCAGCAACCAGACCGAGATCGGTGCCAGCGCCAGCGTGGGGTCGGTCACCAGCGTCGCGTCGGTATTCCTGCGCTCGAGTTCGAACGTTGCCGGAGCGGTCACGACCGAAGGCACCATCACCAAGCAGAACGACGTGACCATCGATGGAGAGGAGACGACCAGCGCCGAGCTCAGCCCGCCCGGTGTGCTCAGTTGGCCGGTACCTCCGGCAGACGCGTCCCAGGGCGATGTGCACCTGGAGCCTTGGACCTCGCGCACCATCATGCCCGGCACCTATGACCGCGTGAGCGTCAAAGAAGGCGCCAAGCTGACGCTCGAGCCCGGGGTGTACCGGATCTCGGCGATCGAAGCCCTAGAGCCCGGCAGCGTGCTGGACGCCAAGACAGCAAACGGTCCAGTCATTCTCTATGTGGAAGGGTCGGTCATCGTGCGCGGCACGATGATGGATGCGCCCGGCGACGGGAGGGACCTTCTGGTGGTCATGCTCGGCGCGGGCTGGGCCACCTTGGAGTCGGGATTCCGCGGCACGCTGATCGCGCCGTACGGCACGATCAACCTTGGTACGGCCAATGGAGAGGCCCACATCGGAACATTCTTCGGCAAGAACGTCGAGGTGGGTGCGGACGCCACCATTGTGCACGCTCTGTTCTCGGGCTTCGAGTCCCTGGGAGCGTGCAAGCCGCTGACGTCCGAGGAGCGGGACAAGGCAGTCTCGCTCGGCCTCGACC
>CAZSVU010000507.1:0-5225 GCA_964610275.1 uncultured Polyangiaceae bacterium
CGCTGGTCGCGGCCACGGCGGAGCAATTGCAGGGGCTACGCCGCCACCGGCTGCCGCCGCTGCCGACGTAGCCGTGACCCAGGCTTCACGCCGTCTAGCTCTTTGAAATACCCGCGCCGGTTTGCGGCCACGCCGACCCGGACCCCCGTCCCGGCATCGGTCGCGGTCTACCCGTCGCCGTCGCGGGCCCGGTCACGGACCCCGGACCCGGTCCCGAAACCATCCCATGTTTCGGCGCCCGCTGGCGGCCGGCGAAACATGGATCAAAGATGCGTTTCCGCGCCGTCCCCTCGCCCAGAGTGCTCCAACCGTGTCAGAAAGGCCGTTCCGGCCACGGATTGGACGGCCCACAGAAACGACCGGGGAGAGGGTTGACAGCGGTCGTGCGAATCACATTTTTCCCGTGATCGCACCCACCACAGTTGCCCCGCCCGAGGGGTGCGGTCTGGGGACCCAGCACCGGGAACGGAGTGGTGCAAGCGGCGGGGAAGGAGGAAGCATGTTCGGCTACATCGGCGACTTGGACCGGACGCTCGCGTTGATGGAGGGCCTACGTAGACAAATGGACCGCACGTTCGAAAGCTACGATCGGGGCGGTCCTCCTGCTCCAGCCGAAAGGGGAGGCCAGCCGCCCATCAACCTGTACGACACGGGGTCAGGTTTCCTGATCCAGGCAGAAGTGCCCGGTCTGACGGAAAAGGACATCAACCTGACTCTCAACCAGGACGTCGTCACGCTATCCGGCGAACTCGGGGCTGACGCACCCAAGGGCTACTCGGTTCACCGTCGGGAGCGCGCACCATTCCGATTCTCGCGGAGCTTCTCGCTACCGTCCCAGGTCGACCCGAACCGGGTGGAGGCCGGCATCAAGGATGGCGTCCTGACCATTCACCTGGAGCGCACCGAAGAACAGAAGCCCCGCCACATCAGTGTCAAAGCGAGATAGCTCGGAAGGGAGGACGAAATGGCCGAAGGAAACCTAGAAAAGCGCCCAACGGACGCCGCAGAACACGTGAAGGAGCGGCCCGCGGTCGTGCCGCGTGTGGACGTCTACGAGAACGAGAAAGAGTACCTGTTGCTGGCCGATGTGCCGGGCGTGACCCAGGACAACTTGAGCATCAACCTGGACCAGGACGAGCTTCTGCTGGAGGCCCAGCGCAACGACGGAGACAAGGGAACCCTGGTCGCCGCCGAGTTTCGTTCGCGCGACTACCGGAGGAAGTTCTCGCTGCCTCAGGGAGTGGACCGAGCGGGCATTTCCGCGGAACTGCGCAACGGCGTCCTGCGTTTGAGCCTACCCAAGGCCGAGGCGCATCGCCCGCGGCGGATTGAGATCAAGGCGGGCTGAACCGACGGCGTCACCCAGCGCGCGGGGTGAACTCGCAAACGCTTCACATCTCCGGCCGTGCGCGGGACGATGTGTCGACGGAGGTCACGCTCATGGCTGTGAAGAACTACTACGTCATCCTGGGCATCGAGCGCGCGGACGGGCCGGCAGCAGTTCAGTCCGCCTTTCGCGATCTGGCTCGCCGCTACCATCCCGACCGGGCGGGTGCGGAGTCCACACGCGCATTCCGAGAAATCGTGGAGGCGTACCAGGTGCTCTCGGACCCCGAGGGGCGACGCGCCTATGACCGCCGCTTCTGCGCACAATCCGAGACGGCCACGGGCCGGGCCGAGTCCGCACCGGCACCTCGCCCGGAGACCGTTGCGGAGCCACTGATCCCGGAGACGATGTCGCTGGCACGAGACTTTCGCATTCGGCCTTCGCGCGACGGCATGCTCGACCGACTGATGAGGAATTTCGCCGAGCCGCGCCGAACCAAAGGCGAACAAGTGCGCAGCCTGACCGTGGAGGTGGTGCTCAGCCCTGCTCAAGCCGAACACGGCGGGCTGGTCGCCATCGGCGTGCCGGTCTTCTTGGACTGCCCGTTCTGCCGGGGCACCGGCAGGGACTGGCTGTACCGCTGCGAGTACTGCTGGGGCGAGGGGCTGGTGGAGTCCGAGCAACCCGTACGCGTCCAAATTCCGCCCTGGGTCGCCGACGGAACGGTCATCGAGATCCCGCTTCAGGGATTCGGGATTCACAACTTCTATCTCAGCGTCATCCTGCGGGTCAGCGGCTGAATTGGCGGATGCGCGGACGGACCACGCTCACTCCGGGCTGCGGGCGCAGCGGATTCCGAGCCCGCTACCGTTGGAATCGGGCGCAACGGAGGTGCGTGAGGCTGCCCTGATCTGATCGAAGAAACTAGACGAATCGCCTCCCCGAAGCACCCGATACAATCCGCTGGATAGACTCGCGCAATCCCAGCATCCGGACTGGGTAGTCGTGTAGAAGTCCGAAGTGAACAAGTCGAGCACAGGCTCCGCGACACTGCCCCCCAGGTCGGCATGGCTCCACCGTCCGTTCCCGGCTGGTACACTGCCAACCGGCAGAAACACGGTGCCGAGGTTGTCCCTGTAGCTCGCAGGTAGCGGTTCGCTGACGTCATTGCCCCACGCATACAGCCGGTTCTCGCTACCACCCGCGGCGACGTACTCCCACTCCGCTTCAGTGGGGAGGCGTCCACCGTCCCAGATGCAGAACGCAAACGCGATGGTCCAGTTCACGCAGTTGATGGGGTACGTCTCTGCTTCGACTGTGCCCGCTTCAGTCTCCCAGGTGCAACTGGTGGTCCAGTCGATACGCTCCTCCAGAGAATCGTCGCCCGGCGTCACTCTGTAGCCCGTGGTGGGTAGCGCGGTATCCCAATCGCTCTGCCACCCAGTGGAGCCGGCGAGCGGCAGGTGAGCCGCCTCCACGGCGAGGTTCGCGCCGTCCCCCACAGAAGGACGCCAACCGGGATCTTCGTACGCAGCCAAGAAGACCCGGAATCGGCCGACGGTGACTTCGTACTTGTCGAGAACGAAGGCGCTGACCGAGGCAGGGTGTTCGGGCTGTTCTTCCCCTTCACACACGCCGCCCGACGGACAGCCATTCGCGCACCCCGCGCACGTCTCCGTACCCCGCCCCAGGTCGAAAGTGCCCGTGGGCAGAACGACACTGGTGCAGCAACTCTCCCCGTTGCACTCGGTGCCGTTCATTGCGTCGCACGACTGGCCTTCGGGGCCGTATTCGATTCGGTCCACACCACCCGCGCCGCCTCGTCCCGCGCTGCCGCTGGTTCCCGTATCGCCAGCCGTTCCAGCGCTACCTGCGAAGGCGGCTCCAGCACCGCCTGCAGCGGAGCCACCCAAGCCGACATCACCACCGCCCCCTGCCGTGCTCGCCCCGGCAGCGCCAGCGCTGCTGCCCGATGCTCCCGCGACACTCTCGCCTGCGGAGCCGGCTACGCCCTCCCCGGCCGCACCGCCCGAAGCGCCCTCTCCCCCTGCGCCAGCGGGGGCGCCAGCTGCGCCAGACGCATGGCCAGCAACACCACCGATGCCACCACTTCCGCCAGACTGGCCCCCGGTGCCCCCAGTCCCAGCCGCCCCGCCGGATGCCGAAGGCGCCCCGGCAGTCCCACCCGCGTCGGCTCCGCCTTCGGTCGCGTTGCTGCCGCCGGCTGCGGTGCTGCCACCGGCCGCGGTGCTCCCACCGGCTGCGGTGCTGCCCCCCGTTCCGTCGCCGGCGCACCGGCACTCCTCGGACCAACTGCCTTCCTCGGTGCACTCCTGGATTCCGCGTGTTGCGTCGTCGCACAGGCAGTCGCGCAGGTCGCCCAGGTCGCAGTCCGGCTCCGGCGCCGCATGCTTGCTGCTGCTGCCGCCACACCCAGCTGCGATGAGGCCGGCGGCGGAGAGAAGGAACCGCACTGAGAGTCGTCTGTTTCGCCTCGCCATCCTGCCGGCCTCCGCGAAGTGGCCGCGAAGTCTAGTGCGGACGCCGTCCCGGGGCCAGTCGGTCCGAAGGCCACTCGGTCGGGCCGGGTGCCACCGGAAGTCACTCGTTCGCGAAGCGGCTGGCCTGCCAGGTGTCCCCCGCCTGGAAGTGTGCCATGACGCCTCGCGTGAGCTTCGGTGAGCACGGACTCCGCGGGGGCCCATGGCCCGCATGAGCCGCAGACGGCGCGTTGCGGTGCTGGCGCACCCGCACTGTCTTCCGCCGGACGATTATTCGTCACTGCCATACGCCGAGCAGCTGAAATATCGCACCGAAGCCAACGTGCTCGAGGCGCTCGACAACCTCGGGCACCACGTCCGAGTGGTGCCTCTCGAGGACGAGGTACTGCCCCTGCGCAAAGCCGTGGAGGAGATGCGACCCCACGTCGCGTTCAATCTCATCGAGGAGTTCCACGGCGCAGCAGTCTACGACCACAACGTCGTGAGCTACCTGGAGCTGCTGCGGGTGCCCTACACCGGCTGCAACCCGCGAGGCCTGGTCGTCGCTCGCGACAAGGCCCTGTCGAAGAAGATCCTCCGCTACCACCACCTGCCGGTACCCCGCTTCGCCGTCTTTCGCCGGCGCAAGACCATCAAGCCACCACGGCACCTGCAGTATCCGCTCATCGTCAAGAGCCTGACCGAGGACGCTTCTGCCGGAATCGCAGAAGCGTCCGTCGTGCGCTCGGACGAGAAACTGGTGGAGCGCGTGCAGTTCGTACACGAGAATCTACAGACGCCAGCGATCGCAGAGGAATACATCGATGGCCGTGAGCTCTACGTGGGCGTGCTGGGACGGCGACGCCTGACGGTGCTGCCGACCTGGGAGGTCTCGATGCATAACCTGCGCCCGGATGCGCCTCGCATTCTGACGTTGCGAGCGAAATTCGACGCTCGATTTCAGGACGACCACAGTCTGTTGATCGGCCCTGCCGAGAATCTCACCGAGGAACAAGAACGCTTGCTGCAGCGCATGTCGAAGCGGATCTACCGCGTGCTCGGCCTGAGCGGGTACGCTCGCCTCGATTTTCGCCTGAACACCGAAGGGCGGCCCTTCTTCATCGAGGCCAACCCCAATCCGGACATCGCCCGAGACGCCGAGTTCGCCCACTCCGCCGAAGCCGCCGGCTACTCCTATGAAGAGCTGATCCAGCGCATCGTCGCGCTGGGGCTGACGTCGCTCGAGGGGTGAGCGGTCGGCTCTCCCGTGGCTAGCCTAGTTCTCGGATCAAAACGCGCAAGTGCGCGACGACAAACGGGAATCGGTGAAGGCGACGGGGCCGTTGTTTCGGTGACTCGACAAGAAACGCGCGAGAAGTCGCAGCTGAGCGCTGAAAAGGGGGAACGGGGACGGGCGT
>CAZSVU010000508.1:0-5218 GCA_964610275.1 uncultured Polyangiaceae bacterium
GTAGTCCCGCTCGCTGGGATCCGCGCGGGGGGCGGCCCGACCCCATGTGCTAAGGGCCGTCCCTACCGCGACCGGACATGCTACCAACATCGCCCCTCCATCAGTCGCGTTGGTGTAGAGTGATCCTGCCAGTCGCCGATGTGACCCAGTCCCCCCCTTGGGTTTCCGGCGGCTGGCACCTACCGCGCAACTGCCTCCACTCCCCGCCCGATACGTGGACAAGCCCCGGCCGCCGGCGAGAAGCAGCCCCGCACCGGGACCGTCAGCAGACGGCGAACCCGGGCAGGGGTGTTAGCGGCGGGGACCTCAGCGGGACCTGAATCCGGGCGGGACCGGGTGCTGTCACGCGCACGGTCCGATTCAGCGGGGCAGCGGGTGACATGCCACATGCCATCTCCATCTGCATCTCTGCCGCAGGCTTGTGCGTCGTGGTGCATTCTTCCGCACCCGTCACAGTGATGTAGCTTCCTCATCGGCTCAGAAACCACTCTCCATTTTCCAGTTCCGGTCTGTGTAGGGATTGTCCGGCGCGTCCGGAAGAGGCTTGGGCGTCTCGGGACAGCGACATGTTTCCTGACGGCAGCGGCATGTTTCCTGACGGCAGCGACATGGGCGTTCCTCTCGGTGAGGGGCTTTAACAACCACAACAACAACAGGCTGTGCCGGGATGCAGCCCGTCAGTGCTAGCGCCGCAAGTATGATTCTCATGGCCCTGCCTCGGTCAACACCAAGAAAATGTGGCATCGTTGTCCTCGCCGCGGTTTCGCTCAGGGTCTAGTGTAGCTCTCATCTAGGCCCCCGTCCTGGTCTCGCTCCAGGCGCCGCCTGGAAGGTCCCAGCACTCACCTCGCCACCATCGTTGCCCCGCCCGCCAGTGGGGCGCGTCGGGCTCGCAGTGTTGGCCGCGGCGAGAAGAGACAGCCACCTCGCCACAACCCCGCCAACGTCGCCGCCCACGTCACCACGACTCGAGCGCCGTAAATCACTCCATGAACATAGCCGCCGGCGCCCCCATCGGGGGGACTCGGCGCAGGCGCGGATTGACGTCGCTGTGGGCGAGCTCGCCGAAATCAACTACCAGCGGAAGGTGCTGCAGCTGGGGCGGGCCACATGGGAACGGCTCTGCTACCGCCACGTGATACCCGGTTTCATGCAGCGGTTCTATACGCTCACTGCTTCGCTGCACGCGCGCGTCATATGCGGGACGAACACCATTTGGTGCCGAGTGGGGTCGTCGGCAAAGGACCCACGACAACAGGCTCCGCGAGTTGGTCCGGGGAACCTGCGACCTCACTATCTCGATAGGGTGTGGCGCGGCTCGATCCACCGCCGCGGGTTGGCTTCGCGCGTAGGCCGAGGACGTCGTCACCATCGACGTCCTCGACGTGAGGGAGAGAGAGTGCAGGCGGGAGTTCTGGACTTCCAGCGCCGCGTAGGAGGTGTCCCTCGGGAAGACACCGTCCGGCCTGGACTACTGAGGTCTGCCCTCGACCCAGCCACGATCGGCGGCCGTGCCCAAGGTCCGAGCTGCTGGCCACCGGAACCTGGCCGTAGGTGGCCGAGTAGTCGGGGAGGCTCTCCCCCTGGGGGCTAGCGGCGCTTCTTCTTCTTGGCTGAGCCGGTTCCCGCGGAACCCTGAGCCTTGCGGCTGCTCTTGCGTTTGGCAGGCTTCTGGCTCGCGGGGCTCGGGGAGCGGTTCCGGGGTGGGTTGGGCACGAACCCATCGTAGCTCTGCGCTTCCTTCAGCGTGATGCGGCGGACCCGCCCGATCGACGGACCAGAGGGAGGGGAGTCGGGCTCCGGGCGTCCACCCACGGCAAACAGGGGTCTGCCCGTGGTCGGGGGCGTGGGAGAAGCTGACGCTAATCGCGGCCTATCGGCCGGTGGCGGCTGCTCGACTGTTTCCCAGTCCGGATGGTGGCGTTCGATGTAGGTGCGAAGCATGGCGTCGACGAAGGAGGAGATGTCCATGCCCTCATGCCGGCAGACACGCCGGACGAGTCTCGCGGTGTCGGCGTCGATGGTGAGGCTGCCCTTCTGAACGGACGGGCGGCGGGGCTTGCCCGAGATCTTCACGTCTTTCAGCTTGCTCACCGTGGGTCCCCGCCCGAAGAGACCACAAGGCGGGTGCCGAGGCAAAATCCTCTAGCTTCACCCCCGGCGAGTTGCCTCCCCACGGGGCTCGAGGTGGGTGCGGGCGGCCAGGGGAGGGCGGCGCTGGCGGCCGCGCGCGGCGCACTTGACTCGGCGGCTGAGGTGGGCGTGACACCGGGTACAAACCGGGTACTGGCTTGCGTGCACTGCAGCGAGTTGCACGCGGCTTCCTGTACTGTGGGAACTGCTTCAAGTGCTTGGAATGGCTGGGACGCGTTGACTGGGGGTCAAGGGGTCGGCAGTTCGAATCTGCCCGCCCCGACCATTTTGTCTGTTCCCAACCGTTGGAGGTTGTTCCGGGATCTCCCGTCCTGAGCCAGCGCCCCCGCGCGCCCGCCCGGGCCCTTTACTGGGGCGCGCACAAGCCGGGTACTGGTTGCGTGCACTGGAGCGGGTCGTGCCTCAGCCGACGTCAGGGGTTGGCGAGTGTTCCGTGCAGCATGCAGCTCAGGATGGTGATTGCGTGTCCGGCTTCTTCTTGCCCGGTGCGCGGTCTCTTGGCCCGATCTTGATAAGCGTCCCCGTCATGGACCAGGGCGACGATCACGTTCGCGTCGAGGAAACCTCAGTCATCGTAGAGGTGCGCGCAGTCTTCCACGGCGTCGGCGGGCTGCTCGTTCTGCCGCGGCGAACACTGCGTGGCGCTCGCTCTCCGGAAGTTCGGCCAACTCCCGGACCAAATGGTCGAGGTCTGGAGTGGTGTCCTGCGACTGGCTCATGCGTGAACCGTAGCGCTGGAGGCACGCACGAGGCAGGGGCGTCGTTCTCGTGGACACCAATCCAGTTGTTCTGCTGCTCGGGACGCCCGCCGACGGTGCACGGCATGGACTTCCTGCTGCCCTGTAGTTGTGCCCACGTCGCGAATGCCGCACTCCGACCACAGCTCGACGAGCTGAGCTGGAAGGCCCGCCACCGCCCGCCCATCATCTGCACGCCGCTGGAACTGCAAGGAAGCGACGCACCATGAGGAACGATCCCATCATCGACGAGGTTCGCACCATCCGAGAGTCGATCGCGCGGGAGCACGACTACGATTTCGTATCCCTCCTCAGGATGCTCCAGGATGCGGCGTCCGCGTCCGGGCGAGAGCACGTCTCGCCCACTCCGTCCGAGGTGACCACGACTGCCACGGCGGCCGCTCATCCAGCTGGCGTGGTTGGGGGGCAGCATCGAACGAAGTAGGCACTTGGCATGGGCCACGCGTCTCGTCGCGCTCCGCTTCAAGGAACAGACCAGCCGGTTCCGAGCCACCCGGTAGTTCGTCACGTCCGGGCTGCTGCGCGATGCTGACCTGCACGCCCGGACCACGCTCGAGCGGATGTAGCCACATCGGCCAGTCCGTGGGTGTGGCCGATAGACGCGCGGAGGTGGCCGATAGCCAGGAGTACGGAAGCGCGGAGGCGCTGCCGTCATCCGGAGCGGGCTCGGCCGTGCCAGCACTCAGGCGGCGTAGCGAGACTGTCCCATGCCCAGGACGTCCATACTCGGAAGCCCACTCGGAAGCCCCAACGTCCACAGGACTTCAGAGTATGTCGCCGAGTGGGTCGTGCCTGCTCGGCGCTGAGTCAAATGCGAATTTCGCCGCATTCGGCCAAATTCTGATATACTCCAAATACTGCCGATGCGGCGCCGCTACCTCCGCAATACCCTCGAGACCTTCTGTTTCGAGCATCACAAGATCGCGCTGGTCTCCGGTCCGCGCCAGTGCGGCAAGACGACGTTGGCCAGACAGATGCTCGCCCAGCGTGGAGCTGGAGCGTACCACAACTGGGATCAGGTTGAGTTTCGGCGCCGCTGGACCATCGAACCTCAGTCCACCGTGGAGGTGAACCGGAGGGGGCGAGTGCCACTCGTGGTGTTCGACGAGGTGCACAAGGCGCGGCTGTGGAAGCGGACGCTGAAGGGCATCTACGACACCTTGGAGAAGCCGGTCGACCTGTTCGTGACGGGAAGCGCCCGACTTGCCGTGTACCGCAAGGGGAGCGACAGTCTACTCGGACGCTACCGGCGCTTCCGGCTCCACCCCTTCTCCGTGGGGGAGCTAGTGACCCTCGAGCCCCCCACCCCCGAGGTAGCCTTCGAGCGCCTGCTCGAGCGTCGACGTCGGAGCCGAAGCGCATCGCGCTGGCTGGACCAGTTGCTCGAGTTCGGTCCGTTTCCCGAGCCACTGCTGGCCGCCGACGAGCGTCGGGCGCGAGTCTGGCGGCGCGAACGGTTGGATGCAGTGGTTCGAGAGGACCTCCGAGATCTGTCTCGCATTGCAGAACTGGATCGCGTCCAGATGCTGGCAGCGCTGTTGCCCGAGCGGGCGGGTTCTCTCCTGAGCGTGCAGTCGCTGCGCAGAGATCTCGAGGTCAGTCACGATACGGCCAGACGGTGGCTGACCGCTCTCAGCGACCTCTACTACTCCTACGAAATCAAGCCGTACTCTCGCCGCATCCGGCGGTCGCTCCGCAAGGAAGGGGTCTTGTATCTCTGGGACTGGAGTGAAGTCGCCGATCCAGGTCGACGCTTCGAGAACCTCGTTGCCGGACATCTGCTCAAGGCGTGCCATTTCTGGACGGACGCTGGCTACGGTAGCTTCACCCTCTGCTTTGTGCGCAACCGCGATGGCAGGGAACTGGATTTCGTAGTCGTGCGTGACGGAGAACCATGGCTTCCGGTCGAAGTGAAGCTGACCGATACGTCTCCAGCGCCAGCATGGAAGACGTTCTTGCCGTTTCTGCGGACACCCTGGGCGCTGCAGGTCGTGCGTGAGCCGGGGGTCCGGGAGGAGCACGTGGTGGACGATACACGCCTGCTCGTCGTCTCGGCCGATCAAGCGCTGGCCGCGCTGGTTTGACAGTGCCGATCCTCGATTCTGCACCTCTGCCGCGCTCGGGCGGGCAGGGGTGCACGGCACCGGACCTGGGCGCGCAGCGCACTTGACTCGGCGCCAGGCGTGGGCGCGACCCCGGGTACAAACCGGGTACTGCCTTGCGTGCACTGCAGGAACTTGCACGCGGCTACCTGGGCTGCGGGAACTGCTTCAAGTGCTTGGAAGTGCTGGGACGCCTTGACTGGG
>CAZSVU010000509.1:0-5198 GCA_964610275.1 uncultured Polyangiaceae bacterium
CGGGCGTGCCGATTTCTAATCCACTGGTCGCAGGTTCGAATCCTGCCGGGCGTGCCGCGTGGCCTCGGAATCCAAGGGCCACTATACTGAAACCATGACTCAGACATTGGAACAGGCCATGGCCGAGGTCGCCAAGCTGCCCGCGGACGAGCAGGAGCGGGTCGGCAAGTGGCTCCTGGATGAACTGGCGTCTGAGCGCGAGTGGCAGAAGAGGTTCGCCGGATCGCAGGACGCATTGAGCAAACTGGCTCAGGAAGCCCGCGACAACGTCGCGGCGGGCAAGGCCACGGATCTCGATCCCGAGAAGCTGTGATCTCCCGGGGAACTCCGCGCTTCTGGGCGGCGTATCGCGCGCTGCCCAAAACCGTGCGCCAGCAGACACGCCTCGCCTACCGGCGGTTCCAGGCGAACCCGCTACATCCAGGATTGCGCTTCAGGAAGGTCCACGAGAACGAGCCCATCTACTCCGCTCGCATCTCCCGGGACGTCAGGGCACTCGGGCTCGTCGAGGGCGAGACAGTCACCTGGTTCTGGATCGGGTCGCACGCGGAATACGACCGCCTTCTTGAGCAGTTGTAGGCGTCGACCGCCCGAGATGAGTGCACCGAACCTCAGCCTAGCTCCACCGGTCGCAGCAACACTCGCGAACCTGCGTCGTCAGGCGAGCGGACTGGTCCTGATCTGCGGCTCCACGGGTACGGGAAAGACGACAACGTTGAGCGCAATGTGTGCATCGTTCGTCGGCGTACGCACGTTCGCGGAGCCCGGCGAAGCCGATTACCACTCCCTTGCGGGCGCGGTGATGCGGGCGCGATCATTGCTCAGCAGGTAGTCTCAGCGGTGCCAATCCACGACGCGGGGTTCTTCTCAGTTCGTGATGGGCGTGCGCGGAAACGCGTTCAGCAACAGGCGTTTGGAATTCTCGGTCGGTAGTTCTTGAAGCTCCTGTAACCGCAACCTCGCCGCTTCACTAGTGAATACACGTGACAGGGGGCTGTGCGATCAATATCGACCTCTAGGCATCGTATGCTGGCCCACATGCTGATGGACACGTGGATAGCGCGTGGGGTGGTGGAGGGAAGGGCAATGAGTAGGTGGGTGAACATGGGTCTCGTGCTGGTGACGGGACTGGGGCTCGGGGCGGCTTCGTGCGGCGATTCATCCAGCAGTGCAGGCACCAGCGATCCCGACGGCGGTGACGCTGGCGCGGATACCGGAGGCTCACCGGCAGCGATCGGCACCGGCGCAGGGGTGGCGGGCTCGCCGGCAGCGATCGGCACCGGCGGAGGAGTGGCAGGCTCACCGGCAGGCGGGGGCACCACCTGCCCACAGGGCACGGCATCCTGCCCATGCCACGGTGACGGTAGCTGTGACTCGCCGCTTGCCTGCGTCGGCAACGTGTGCGTGGACCAGGGCGCGGGGGGCCACACGGCTGCTGGCGGCGAGCCGACAACCGCGGGCAGCGCCGGGGACCCGGGGGAAGGTGGCAGCGGCGGGACATCGGGCGACGCCGAAGCCGCAGGCGTGCCTGGTCAAGCTGGGGCTTCCGGAGGCGCCGGCCAAACTGGAGCGCCGGGCGGCGCTGGTGGTGGTGCGGGCGTTGGGGGACATGCGGGCTCGGCCGGGAGCGCCGGGATGACCGGCGGGGGCGGACCGACAACCTGCGGCAACGGCGTCCTAGACGCGGGCGAACTGTGTGACGACGGAGACACCGACGACTGCACCCCGCCCTGTCCGGCCAATTGCGGCATCGGTCAGACCGCGCCAGTCTACGCCAACCGCTGCGGCGACGGGGTCGCGAGGTGCGGAGAGCAGTGCGATGGGGCTGATGTGGGCACTGCCGACTGCACCACCGCCGGGTACTCGGCTGCGGCCGGCCTGACCTGTTCCGCGAACTGCGCCTACGATACGTCTGGGTGCGGCTGCACCGCGCAGGACCTGGACACCGATGACGATGGGATCTGCGATCTGCGTGACCCGGATGACGACGATGACGGGTGCAGCGACGATGTGGACACCGATCCACTCGATTCCCCAGCGACCTGGCCCACGGGACAACTCTACCCTGGCCTGCAAGGCCCCTTCATGGTGGACACATAGGTAACACTTTTCGGGCGGGACTCGCCGAATGCGCTTTCATTGGCGTGAATGCGGAGGGCTGGGCGTCAGTCTGCCGTACTAGGTCGAGTCCCAGTCGACCCAGTGCTCGCTCCGGTAGCGAACAGCTACCGGGGCCGCGTCACCATCTGGCTCATGTCGATCAGTCGCTGGGTCAGAAGCACCACCAGTAGCTGATATCGTCGCAGTAGCAGTAGATGTTGTCCGTTAGGTCGTCGTTATCGACGTATTTCTCGATATCGCACTCCGGATCGACTTGCTCGCAAGGGACCTCGGAGTCGTCGGCGCATAGACACCCGGTTACCGGATGGTAGTAGCAGCCGCTCAGACCCCGAGAGCAGTACCAGGCCCCTATCATCGTGGGGTAGCAGGTGGGCTCACTCGATGCCCCGGCCGCGCCCGCGTCGCCACTACCGCCACTTCCGGTGACGTCTGTCCCGCCGGTGCCGCCACTTCCAGCGACGTCAGTCCCGCCAATGCCGGCCTCAACCCCTCCAGTGCCCCCTGTGCCCCCACTTCCGCCGGTGCACTCGCACGGCGTGTAGCCAAGTCCGTCGGGCAGACAGGTCTGAGTGCCCAGACAATCGTATCCGGTGTGGAGGCAGTCAATCACCTCGCCGGGCACGCACACCTGAGGGACGGTACCGCCACCGCCGAAAATGATCGCGCCGCCGACGCCGATGCCGCCGCCACTTGCCACCACGCCACCGGTGCCACCGCTTGCGATGACATCCGTTCCCCCCAAGCCGACATCCGTTCCGCCAGCGCCAGCCTTGCCCCCGCTGCCCGTAGCCGTTGCCCCGCCGGTGCCACCGCCTCCCGTGGGGGAAGAGCCGGCACTGCCAAGGTCGCCACCGCTGCCATCTCCTCCGGTGCCCAAGGTGCCGCCGGGAAAGCCACCAGAGCCGTTGGGCGAGCCGCCGCTGTCAGTGTCGTCAGGCACGGTCACACCAGCGGAGCCGCCCCGCATCTGGGCCCCCGCTTCGCCCGAGGCGGGCGCACCACCGGTCTCGACCACGCCAGTGGCGTCGCCACTCCCCGATGTCGCCGCGCTGGCCGGGTTGCCCTCACTGATGTCATCACCATCAGTTGCTCCGCAGGCGACGACACCCACCGCCAGCAGCACCATTCCAAGTCCGCTAGACCGCATGTTCCCGTTCTCCCAACCGGACCTCTGCAACTATGGTGCCATGAAGGCCACGTGACCGGGGATTCAGGGGTTACGTACCACCTCGGCACAGGCGTGACCACGCGGCGACCCAGGTGGCACACGACGAACCCGAGGTGTGCCAGCCCGGCGACCCGGGTACCCCGCGTGGACCGGCATCTGCGCAGCCCGCACGGAGAGACCCACGACCGACGGCCACGTGTGCCAGTGCTTGCGTCGCTCCAACTCCAGGTGCCGCTACAACGTCTCGTGGCGAGAACCCGCCGAGCAGCGCAGGTCCCTCCGCACCCGCCGGAGGTCGCTGTGCTGCTCGCAGCGTAAGTAAACACGCGTTGACGCGGAAAACCGATCACGGCGAGCGCGACCACTTCACCGCGCCAGGGAGCCGCAGAGTGAGCTCTGACGATCACGCGTGTCGCGATCGGAACGCGGCTTCGTCCAACCCGCGGTATGTGGAGATCGCTTCCAGCCCGGGGCGCTTGACCGAGCGCTTCAGCACGCCGAAGTGGCGCCGCAGAGCCAGGTTCTCGACGGCCAGTTGGCCGCGGGTTCTGAAGAAGACCGGGCCGGCGATGAACAAAGAGTAGGTCAGGTTCAGCACGGCCGGCGACGCTGGTTCGGCCAGGCTCTGACTTCAACGATCTCGCGGCGGACGGAGTTTCCAGGAGGCACAACCGGACCTGCGGACCCCGCGAGTACTGCCTGATCGAGTGCACGTGCTGCGGGACGCCCATCCAAAATCCGTCCCAGGCAGGCGCCGACTACCGATGCCTACCCATTCCCAAAGGGTGCAGCGCAGATGCACTTTGCGAGTGTGAGGGCCGGCACCCCGGCCTGTGCACGCCAGCCAGTCGGACGATCGAGACGCCGTGCGCGTGACCGGCGCTCTCGGTCAGCACCTCGTAGACTCCAGCGTTGGATAGTCCGACAACCTGGCTTTCTTCGTGGTTTCGGTTTCGCTCTACATTGCCATGGAGCTAATGGAGGGTGAGAGCCTGGCGCTACGCCTCAGCCGGATAAACGAAGTGGCCGGCACAGCGACGCGTTGAGCGTTGACCGTCAGCCGTTGACCACGGTCGAGACCCCAAACTCGGGGGCGTCGAGGATCGTCCTTTTGACAGCGCAGCTCGAAGCCGCGCGCGCCAAGGCGTCGTGGTACTTCTCAGGAAAGGAGGGCGGAACTTGGATCTCGAAAGAGATCTTTGTTAGCTTTCGCGTCTTTCCCTCCTGACTGTAGTCGTGCTTCTGAATGATCTCGATGCCTTCGGTTGGGATCTTACGAGCTTCGCAGAAGTACACGACGTAGATTCCGACGCAGGTTCCGATGGAGGCCAGAAACAGACTATATGGCGCCGGTGCCGACTCGTCCCCTCCGTTCTTCTCGGATTGATCTGTCTTGATGACGAACTTGCCCAAATATGCATCGACGCGTTTGTTGCCGCCTAGCTTGACTGTAAACTCCATCAGGGGGCTCCTCTTCTGTGGCCTTTCGTCTATCGCGAAGCCACATTGTCCGCAAACCCAGCGCAGTTCCGTGGGTCCTCACGCGGCCTCGCGGTGGTCATAGTTCAGCAGTCCGGCAAGACGTGACCCGTACTATCCGGCAAAACAGCCCAGCGCTACGCAGCCGCTTGGAGGCGCAGACGGCGAATGCTGCTCTGGTCGGCCGCCGTCGTGATTCTTCTCCCAGTGCTCACTTCGCTGGTGGCAAGCGATTTCGCCGTGGCGATGGCCGCCATGCTCGGATTGGCCCTTGGCTACGGCGGAGCGATCACGCTTTCGCCCGGTGCCTCGGTCCTTTGATCTTGCGGAGAAGGCCGCTGCAGTCCGGGAGCTTTGTACGCGTTCTGCCCGAGCTCGAAACGCCGCCCCTTGTTCTGATCGTTCCCACTCAGCTAGTCCAGTGGGCCAT
>CAZSVU010000510.1:0-5182 GCA_964610275.1 uncultured Polyangiaceae bacterium
GACGACGCTGGTGGAGCCGAGGTGATCGCCGAGCTCGAGGAGGACGTATTGGCCGGTGGTGATGGCGTCTGGTCTGGGGAGATCCGGGTCGCCAGCATCGTCCTCGTGCCAGACCACGCGCGCCAGACGGACGCCGTTGGCGAAGAGGTATGGGACCTCGGTCCACTCGGTGAGCTCGTAGTCGTGCTGCGCGGGGTCGCCGTCGGCGAGCCACTGGGCGCGGCGGAGCTCCAGGGTTTCGAAGATGTAGGCGGTGTGGCTGTCTGCGTTGTTGACGTAGTCGTGGGCGGTCTTGAGGACGCGTTGATCGCCGGCGTCGTACGCGTAGCTGAGGTCTGCGGCTGGGTTATCCGTCGGCAGACCGGCGCTCGAGTCACCGACCTGGTTGGCGGGCAGGTCCCACCGTCGCGCTCGCACTAGGCGGCCCACCTCGTCCCACTGGTACGCGAACCGCTGCGAGCACTCGCCACCCAGGCACGGGCCCGCCCGAACCACGTTGAGGCGCGTCAGGTTCCCGGCAGCGTCGTAGGTCGTGTTCAGGTTTCCCGTACGGTCGCTAGCCGAGGCGCCCTGAGCGGCGTGGATCTGATACGGCTTGCCCGCGTTCCCGCCGTTGGTGATCGCACCCAGGGACCGGTCGTAGAAGCCGTCGGCATCATCGCGGGTGCTCGCCGTGTTCCCCAACCAGTCGTACTGGAAAGTCTGCCACTGGGTGCGGTGTTCGAAGCTGACGTGGGGGCTGGGTTGGGCGCGGCGCCGATCGTCGTTGCCTTGGTCGCCGTCCAGCTCGGCGGCGAAGGGGGACGTCCACTCGTCATCGCCTTCGGAGTACGCATAGTCCACGCGGGAAACGCGGTAGAGGTCGTCGTATTGGATCTGTCGCGTTACCGGCTTGGCGCCGGTGGGCCATTCCTCGGGCAGGCGCCAGTCGCGGATTTCGATGGGGTTGTTGACGACGTCGTAGGTGTAGTCCTCATCTTGCAGCAGCAGCTGGAACGTCGTCGGATCGCTCGCGCCGGCGTCATAGCCGGGTGGGGGCTGGTAGTTGCCAGGTTCGCTCGACGTCCAGGCGTCGGGCGGGCCACGGAAGGTGATGACGTTTCTGAGGCGTCGACGGTTGTCGTAGGAGTTGCCGGTGGTCGTGCCGGCCAGATCGCCGTAGACGATCTGCTCGAGCAGACCGTCGGCGGCCCGATCGATATCGGTGACGAGAGCGCCGTAGCTGCTGTTGACGCTCAGCACGGTGCCACGTGCGGAGTACGTGGTGCTGACGGTGCTGGACCCGTTGGCAGTGAGGTCTGGGTGGGTGGCGCCGGTGCTGGCTTGGACTTCGCGGTCGGCGGCGTCGTAGGTGAAGTTGCGGACGTACGTGCGGGGCGCGTAGCGGTTGGCGAAGCCGGTGATGGGGGACGTTCGGGTGATGTGGGTGTCGGGTCGAGCGAGCTTGGTGGCGACCGCGGTGACACGGCCACGGCCGTCGTAGGCGGTGAAGCTCGCGGAGCCGCGGTCGAAGGTGGCGACCAGGCGGCCTTCGGTGAAGTCGCTGGGCCAGCTCGCTGGAGGCGCCTTCCAGGCTGGGGACGCGGGGACGGTGTCGTAGTGGTAGAGGACCTCGTAGCCTTCTTCGCCGTCGCTCGCGGGGTTGGTGTACGCGGGCTGCCAGGATTCGCAGGGGAAGTAGTCCTCGCTCAGGAGGCGGCCGGCCTTGTCGTAGGCGAAGTTCACGCCGCAGCCGCGGGCGTCACTGGTGCCCACCAGGTCGCCGGCGCGGTCGTACGCGTAGCGCCAGGCTTTCATGCCATCCGGCGGCGTGGCGGTGGGAGTGTCGACGAACCCCGTGCTGGTGTTGGGCTCGGCGTTGAGCACCATGCGGCCGAGCGTGTCGTAGGCCATCCAGCGCGTGACCTCGGAATTGCCGCGGCTACGGGTGATGATCGCGGGCTCGCCGGTGGGGAGGTACTGAGTGGTGACGTTCCGCGCTTCCATTGCGCCCTGCACGTGGATGCGCTCGGTGGTCTGCACCGTGCGGCCGTGGCCGTCCTTGCAGGTGCTGGCGTAGGTGCCTTGGTGAGGGCCCGGTTGGAGATCGGCGGCGTCGTAGAGGTCGGTGCAGAGGGCGTGGTAGGTGCTCTGCAGCGTGACGGTGCCATCGAGGTCGTAGGTCTGCACCTGACGACCGAACGCGTCGTAGCGCTGGCGGCCGTAGGGGGCGGCGGGCGCCGAAGTGAGCGGGAAGCTCAGGGGCTCGCTGTTGGTGAAGAACTGGAGGTACTTCCGACGGACGGCGCTCTTGGCGTCGTACTCGGAGAAATCGCTGACGATGTAGGCGCCGGCGTCGTAGCTGGGATCGGCCTCGCTCAGGGTGAGCAGCGTGCGGCCGAAGCCGTCGACGTAGCCGTAGCTCTCCTGGTAGTCCCCCTGGCTGCAGTCGGGGCCATCCTGGGTGCTAGCATGAATGATCGAGTGGTGGGGGTGGCTGGCATCCGGCAGGAAGTACTCCACCTGCACCGAGGGCTCGGGGCAGAGGGCGCCGGCCTGGGCCGGATCCGGCGAGTAGAGCGCGACCAGGCGTCCGAACTCGTCGTACTGCACCTCGGTGGGCTGGTCCTGCATGTCCAGGGCCGCCCGGACCAGGCCAAGGCCACGGTCGTACGCCGTAACCTTGGTCGTCAGGCCACCAACGTTGCAGCCGCCCGTGTAGACGGTCTCGGAGGTGGGGAGCTGCTGATAGGCCAGGTCGTATGCCAGGCTCCGACAGCGGTCCTCCGCGCCCTGTTCCCTGAGGAGAGTGCCGAAGCTCTGATCGAACTCGCTCTGGGACACCACGACCGGGCCGTCCGCCGAAGCACCTGGTGGGTAGTCCCAGCTGGGATCGTCCGGCGCGCTTTCGTGGAATCGATCGAGTGGGAGTGACCCGCTCAGCATGGCCATGACGAGGATCGGGTTGCCATGCTCGTCGTAGATCGTCGTGGTGTCGTATCGGTTCCCCGGGTGCCCGCTACCGGTCACGAAGGAGTGACCCGTACGCCACAGCCAGTCGGCGGGGGCGGGGCTGGTCGGATAGGTGTGAGTGGCGATCACCTCGTCGCCGCAGCTCGTGCAGCCTGCGGCGGTACCAATCACCTTGTTTCCGAAACGATCCACCTCGCTGGAGGAGGCAACCTCGGCGGCGCCGGAGCCTCGCACTGCCACGCTGATATCGATCGCAGGCGCGTCCGGGACTTCTGGGTCGTGGACTGAAGCGGCGGTGATTGAGGCCGTTCCGGTACCTGGCTGGAACGGACCGGTATCGTAGAGGAAGGTCTGGCTCGAGCTCTGGAATGCGTGGCGAACCTTTCGCCCATCCAGCCCCCTGTAGAGGGTACGCAGCGTGTAGCTGTTGGTGCTGGTGGAGAGGTAGGTGCCGGACTCGTCGCGCTTCTCCGTGACGATGGGCAGGCCTTTGAGCGCCTCCCGCGGGTTATCGCGCCAGCGCTCGGAAACGGCGCAGTCGTCCACGCCGTTGTCTGCCACGCCCACGGTTTCGTCCTGGCATTCGCCCAGGAGAAAGGTGGAGTCGGTGATGTCGGTCGGGCTGTTGCTGTCGCCGATCCGGCGGGCTCGGGCGTGGCGGAAGCCACGGAATTCGCGCTGGCGGCCCTCGAACACCGGATCGCGGTAGCTGTACTCGGTGACGACGTCCGAGGTGGGCTGGCCCGCGACGGTCAGGTTGTCGCTCTCCGTGACGCGCTTGACCATGTGCGCCACGGTCGGCATCTTGGTGCACCAGCCGCCGGACCAGGGATCGCTCGGGTTGCACGGGCCCGACAGTTCGGCAGCCAGCATCTCGGCGGCGGAAGTCGTGTATTGGATCTCGGTGGATTTTCCGAGGCCGTTGCTCACGCCGGTGAGGAGCCACGGGCGTTGCCCACCCTGGAGGTCGATGTACTTGTAGTCGTCGCCGTCGCCCCAGAGGATGTCGCGGGTGCCGCTGCCGTTCACGTCCACCAGACGAACGCGGTTGGCAAAAGAGGGGCTTGCGGGGGTGCCCTCGATGATGTGGCGCTCGGTCCAGCCGGCACCATCGATGTTGAGCCAGATGTCCACCTCGTCGAAGCGGACTTGCACCAAATCGGTGAGGCCGTCGCCGTTCACGTCGTCCAACCGCAGGGTGGTGCCCTGGATGTCGGAGTAGTAGGGCGAGCCGGTCATCTCGAGGTACCGACTGTCCCCGAACGTTCCGGCAGGGCAGTCGTCGAGCTCGCCCGTGCCCCAGAAGCCGTTGCCCCGGCCGGGCCAGTACTGGATGTCGCCGCGCCGGACCCGAACGATGTCGTTGATGCCGTCGCCGTTCATGTCGGCGAGCTGGATGTCGTCGTCGCTGAAGCGGACGGGCGTGCCGCTCCAGGGCACGCAGGTGGTGACGGGGTCGTTCGAGATGGACGCGGAGTCCGCGGCCGTCCAATAGGCATCACCGAACTGTCCGTCACCGCTCGGGTAGCGCCCCAGGGCAAAGAAGGTCTGGAACTCGGTGCCGGTGCTGGCCACCACGTCCACCAGGCCATCGAAGTTGACGTCCGTGACCTTGATCTCCAGCGTGTCGTTGCCAAAGTCGATCTTGGCGTTCTGCTGGTCGGCAGTGGGGACTGCTCGGCCCACCCAGAGCAGGCCGGCAGCCGTGGAAGGCTCGTAGACCGCGTAGGTCTGCACGCGCGGCATGTGCAACAGCTCGACCGTGCCATCGCCATCCAGGTCGAGAGGGCGGACGTTCAGGTTGTTCAGCTTGATGGTGTTGGCGTCGGCGCCAAGCACGCCATCGATGCCCATCTCCGCGGGTGCGCCAAAGGCGTCCACAGCACCGCCCGGACCGTTGAAGAAGACGCCGTGGCCGTGGCCGTATAGGCCTGGAGCGGTCACCAGTACGTCCGGCAGGCCGTCCGAGTTGATGTCGAAGAGGTCCGCGAGCTCCTCGTCCACCGAGTGCGGGGGGCTCCCCTGCAATGGGATGATGCGCTCGTCGAATCCTTCGTAGCCTGCCAGATCGGCACCGCCTGGTGCACCCTCGGTAGTGAAAGGCTCCACGTGGGCGTAGTCGAACGTCATGGGCGGCAGGGTGCCGCAGCCGGTGTCAGCCGGGAGCAGCCCATCAGCGCCCTCTGCCGGAGCGCTGGCCTCGTCGCCGGCGCAGCGGCCTTCCACCGTC
>CAZSVU010000511.1:0-5178 GCA_964610275.1 uncultured Polyangiaceae bacterium
TTGCCCCTCGACGTCTACGACGACGACGTCGACACTGCCGACCTCATCGGCTCCACCGCCATTGCCGTCACCACCCTCGCCCCTTCCTACTCGGCCGGGTCCTTTTCGCAGGTTGAGGAGCTGACGTTCGAGATCTTCTAGCCCCGTTGGGTGACTCGCTGCCGGATATCTGTCGCCCTTCGCTGCTGAGTCAGGTTGTGGTCGCGCCGAGTGAACCGTCTCCCGCCGTGTGCACGCCCGGTACGCCACCATCACCGGGCAACCGTTCCGCAGACCGCGGGTCTGCGGTCTAGGTACGGAAGCCGGCTCCAAGAATTCGGCTGGTTTGGTTCGTTCAGGCCCGGGGCTTTGTGCCGCTGCACAGGGCGACGGCACAAGCCCAAAGGCCGACCCGAAGAGTCCTGCGGACGACACTGGAGCTGGTCGAAGACTTTCTGGCGCCGACGAGTTGGACCTGATTCTCAATGCCCTCTCCGCGGACGAGCGCTGGCAGTGCGACCGCGCGAACAAAGCAGCAGCGAATCGACGGGCCGCCAGGGAGGGGGAGCGCCCCGTTGGCTGACGACCGTGCGAGCATGTGACCCTCCTATGCGCTCGGCCCGCCTCCCGACGGACGGGCCAACTTCAAGAAGCGCGACGACGTCTGCGGACACGATTTTGTGCTCGGGGTAGCCGAGCTGGATGACGGCGAAGTCGTCAGCGACGCCATGTTGGTACTGGTGTCCCTGCGGGGAAGCCACAGGACGGTGGACCACTTGCTCGCTCTGCAAGATCCCGAGCGCGTTGGCGGACGCGCCAGTCAATTGGACAAGGGAGCCTCCGGTGTCTGGAGCCGGACTACTGCCTTGGCACACGCGATGAATCATTTGGCGGCAGCAGCCACCTGCGTCTCCGAGTGAGTGGCAGATCCTACCGAGGTTGAGCACCCCAACGGAGCACAGGTGCAGTGACCTGGATTCGCACCGGTGATGAGCTCCCGGCCAATCAGGATTGCGAGAGCGTCTTGAGTCGGTGGCGATCCCGGCGACAGCCTCGTACGGTCCGCACCGTGGTCGTATGTGCTAGCAACCGATGCCCGCTGCGGCAGGTTCGGACCGGAATTTGGTTTCGGCTCGAAGGAGGCAGAGTGACAGTCGCGTCTCCAATCTAAGAGGTGCTGGGAATCGAACCAGGCAGAGTCGACCGGAACCAGCGAGAAAACAGCGGAAGTTGGAGGAAATGAGGGGAACAACCACACCCCAGATTCCCGCAGTCTCCCCTGCCATGACGATCGCTTGCATCTTGACGGTCCCTAGCGCGTCGAGCAGTCGCTCGAGTTCTTCCGCACTGAGAATCGCAGGCGGATGGTACGGAACTCTCATCCGCCCAATCCAAACCACCTCCTCGGGTCGCTGCAGGGTGTTGGAGTAGAGGAACTTCAGCGACGCCGCGTGTATGTTGTACGTCGCCGGCTTCCACTTGCGGTCGTCCAGCATCTGCAGGAGGTATTCGCGAATCTCGGTCTTCCCCAGCTGAGACGGCGGCCTCCGGTAGTGTCTAACGAACAGCTGCGCGCACCGCAGGTAGGTGCTGCGTGTGTTCTCGCACAGGCCCCGCAGTTTCAGGTCCTGGCCCATCTTCTGCTTCAACTTTCCCATGGCTGATCTCCGGTGTCGCGACGCGCCCGACTACCAGACGCGCGAAACACCGGGATCGCTCCGCCCCGCCGCGGCGTCTTCAGTCACGTCACCGGACTGCAGCCCCGCAACGATCACCCGTCGCGCGCCCGTGATCGGGCTCGCGCCCCACGACTCCACGGCCTATGGGGAGCCGCTCAGGCGCTACCTTCCGCCATCACGCTGCTCCTGCCGCGCCAGCGGCTTCGTCCAAGCGGCGCTTTCTCGTGATCGCTTACAACCAGGCCGGCACCGGCCGCCGCGATCCCCTTGCGGATGCTGCCGTGTCGCCAAACTCGGGCGAAGAAACCTCGGATGCAATTGAGTTTCGTGCGTGCTGCGTCCACCGGCGGGTATGACGCGGTGGGTGGTGGTGGTACACGGGCGCACTTACCCACATCGGAACGAGATTCAGTGGTTGATGGGCGCGAATGCGCCAGAGCATACTCGCTACCTACGAGGTGGCTTGGCTGGGACGGGTGGGACCTGGGTCGGGCCAGGGTGGATGGGACCAACATAGTCAGGGAGGAAGCCATGCCGAACAGTACCGGAGTGCGGCCGATCTTAATTCTCGCACCGCTTGCATTCACGCTGGGTGGGGCGTGGTTGGACCTGTCGCCGTCAGCTCAGCGCGTGCTCGGGTTCGAATCAGCCGGCGATTGGGTAGGCGTCAACGCCGTGAGCATGACTCACATGGAAGGCGCGTACTCTGCAATAGTGCCTGTCAACGGTTGGACGGAAATCACGAGCGGGTCATTGGCGACAATCGGTTCAGTGGATGGAGTCGCAAGGGTCAGCGTGCAACTGCCGGCTGCAGTTGGCTGGGGCGAGGCAAGGTTAATTGTGAAGATCCCGTCCCAAGGTGAATGGTACCGAGAACTGGGCAGCGTGCCGCTCGCTGGATTGACTCCGGGTGCCTTCCATGCACTCTCCTTCTCCATCCCAGACGATTTGGCGAGCAAGCTTGCAGCACCCTACGGGGACCTGACGTTCACCGTTGTCATCAACGCACCATGCGGGGACTACTTGGTTGACGGACTAACAATGTGGGACGACGCGTCGTCTGGCGCAGGTGCCGAGGAGGGAGGAGCGGGCGGTTTGCTTGATTCGCCGGCGGGTAGTTCCGGAGCATCCGACGAAGACTCGGCAGGCGGGCCGTATGAGCAGCTTGAGTTCTCAGTTTCGCTCCCACAGGGCACAACGCCTGCAGACCTCGTTCTCGCCGCAAGCAACTCGCTAGCTGTCAACGACGGGGCTCGAATCGTAACAGAAGCCGGGACGCCTGGAGCGGTCGCCAACACCGGGAAATCCGGCACAGAACTCGGCGTAGGGGCTCGAGTTGGCGACGTGTTGAGCGTGGCTCCAGTCTTCGTTCGGTCGGGCGCGCTTGTATCTGGCTCTATCATTACGGGTGGGCTGACGTCGCATCAGGACTCGACATCTACCGCCGCGGCCGTGTTGACCGGCGCGCAGATAGCGCGGTTCGAACGATCTTGGACAATATCCTTTCCGACAATTCCTCCACAGTCGCTGCATGTACCCGTCGGGGAGACCAAGTCGTTGGCGCCCGGACACTACGGGCCAACCGTAGTTAACTCTGACGCGGTACTCGAGTTGGAGGCAGGGGTCTACACGTTCACGGATGTTAAGATCGAGCCGGGCTCAACCATTCGGATAGCCAGCGCGGAACTTCCGGCAGAATTGTACGTCAGGCAAGACTTCACGTTTCGCGGGACGGTGGACCCGTCCAGCGCGACAAGACTGCTGATTGGCGTTCTTGGAGACTCAGTTCAACTGGAGGCGCCGTTTTCGGGCGCAGTGGTCGCCCCATCGGCTCGCCTTGAGCTGAAGTCGGTCAACCCAGACCCCAGTGGCGAGGGCGGAGGCCCTTCCTTCGTCCGTGAACACGCGGGTATCTTTATCGCTAGAGACATTGTGTTGCACCAGTACTCGACCGTGAGGCGGTTGAGTTCGCTGGCCTTCGCCGTGGTGCGCGGTATCGTTGGGGCTAGTTGCACCTCCAGTCAAGTTTGCGTTCCGGGGTTGAAGTGCGAGGTCTATGGGCGGCAAACTTGTCAGGTTCCGCCAGGGGGCGAGTGTTCATCGACAGATGCGTGCTATCGGTTCGACGGTTCACAGCCCCGACTGTATTGCGATTCAAACCACTGCACGCAACGCCTTGGCGCGATTGCTGACCCGTGTGGGACGGATGCTCAGTGCGAGCCCGGCTACCTGTGCGAAGTCCCGACTCAAGCGTTCCCTGATGCACGGGGAACTTGTCAGCGAGCGCCGGGAACCCTGTGCTCCTCCACATCCGACTGCGCACAGCAGCCGTGCGGCGAATATGCCTGCGTTGGTGAGATGGGCGAAATGACGTGCGAGTATGTTGGTGATCGCGACTGTGATCTGGTGTCCCCGATCGGCAACCCCGCCTGTTCCTACGGCTCGGACGACTGCAACCCCTGCGTGGCGGACGTTGTCCGGAGCTTCCAACAGCTCGGAAGGAGTGGTGGATCGCCCTCTCTTGCGGGACTCGACTTCGCACTGACCGACGTCTTCAGTCTGGTGGCTTGGCCTTGGGTGGATCACGACGAGGGCACGCTTGCCACGGGAACACACAAGGTCGTTTGGAACGGACGTCAACTAGAATACGCCGGAAACGCGCATCACCAGTCAATTCAGCGCCTGCCAACGAGTGCTGGGGAGACGTGGTTTGCTGTCACGAAGTCGGAGGAATCCGGTAATGGAACGCTGGTCGTCTTTTCAATGGACGCGGACGTAGGCGGAAACGCAGTCGGGAATGGACATCTCGGGCAGATTGAGGCGGCTCATGCTGTTGGCCCCAGCAGGCATCCAGGTGGGGCGCAACTGCTGGGCAAGGAATTGGCGGTCGGTACGGATTTTCCGGGAGGCGGTCCGGACGATTGGGCGTACGTTGACTTCTTTGACCTCAGGGAAGTCCCGGCTGTCGAGCGCACGCAACGCCTTGATCTCGACCGCTTCGAACCGGGTGCTTCGTGGCGACCGACGACTAAGGCGACGTCGGCGTCAATTGTGCGGCTGCACGACGGGAGGGCACTGTTGTTTGTCCAAGCTCGGGATCAGGACAAGCGAGGCTGGTTCTACGCCGGCACGCGCACGGCAGACTGGGGCGTGCACGATTGGCACCTCGTGGCGAACTGGGAGGCATCCACTGGCGCGGTCAACGCAGATGGAAGCAGTGGCACACCCTGGGTGACGCACTATCAGAACGCGAACTTCGTTACAGAATGTGGCTCTGGCGAGATCTACCTGATAGCAATGGGGAACCACCTTTACGACGACTGGTTTGAAAGCGTCGTGGAGCTTGGTGAGGTCCAAAACGATGTGCTGGTGGAACCGTGGAATCGAGATCCTGGCGGTGGATTCAATCCCGGAGTGGAATACGCTACGCTCTTCAGGTTGAGTGGAGCGATCGATGCGCCCATGTTTGAGAAGGTGGGCCAGAAGATTCTCGCGCCGCGCGACGCTTTGACGACCTGCA
>CAZSVU010000512.1:0-5106 GCA_964610275.1 uncultured Polyangiaceae bacterium
GGAGCCAAAGCGAACGCACGATTGTGGCTCGGTCCCGCACCGGAGTGCGCGCGGCCAACGGGCGCGCGGTCGTCAGCCGGGGAGCCGCGCAAATAGCTCATCCGGTTCCGAACTCACTCCTCGACGACCACGTACTCGAAGCTATTCGGCCCTCCAACCGCCTCGAGCTGACGGAGCACGCGAGTCGCGTCGTCGTCTGGGCCTGCCACGTAGTACGGCCGTTCCGGACGTGCCAGCGGCGTGTCGAGCAACTCAGGCGGGCGTGGACCGAAGAGGCTCGCCTGAAAATCACGCTGCGGTTCGAAGCCGAGCGAACGAGCGTAGTCGAGTGCTTGATACACGACAGACTGCGCCACCAACGGCTCGCAGCGTTCCAGCGCGTCGCCCTGCTCGGCGATGGATTGCACCCGTTGCTCGGTTTCGGCGTCGTTCGTCGGCGCCATCACGAACGCGTTTTTCACGCCCAGGCACGTGCGATCGACGAGCGCCACGTGCGACAGCAGCCGTCCATCTGGGAGCCGTCGGGTCACCACGGCCGTCACGAGCGACGGCACCGGACTCCTGTTCTCGTGCAGGTTGCTGCTCACCCAGCAGGGACCGAACGGCGCAGCCGCCCCGGCACGTACCAAGGCCCCGAGACTTGCGGCCACGGGTGCCCGGCGTCGTGCTGCCTGCTTCTTGGCTTCGGCACGCTTGACGCGATGCTTCTCGAGCTTCTTCTGACGACGACGTTCGCTTGATGCCATGCGAGTCCTGATTGGGGCAACGGCGGGTGCCGGTCGTCTCGGGTACCCGCGGCGAAGACCGGGCGCAAGCCTGAATGTAGGCGAGCCCCACTCGGTGCTGTCGAGCAAGAAAGGCACTCGGGGGTGCGGGCTGGACTCACCGCCGTCCTCTCCGTCCCGGTGTCCTACGCCCAGTTGGCGCGTGGCAGAGATCGTCGGGGTCCACATTCCTCGTCGGCAGAGCCGTGTGCCGCGCACTTGGTTTCGCGCCTCATCAAGTGTCGCGCTTCACGCGGCAACCGTACTCCTCGAGGATCGCTAACCGGCTGGGGTCGATGACTCGCGCCTCGTGCTCGCCAGCGAAGAAGGTGGTCACGCGGACGTTGTCCAGTGGTGTCTTGGCAACCACGTAGTGCGGCCCAAACTTGTTCTTGGCCACCCAGCGCGCCAGGGCGAAGCTCTGATGAGCGCTGTCCCAGAGCACCTTGGCGAAGCCTTTGCCGTCGATGTCGAGGCCGTACTGCCGTGCGATGTCGTCGGTCATCCAGGTCTGATCCCGGATGTGGCCTGTCTCGCAGCGCTTCGTCCGATCGTGGATGGAGTTGAACGAACGCGCCGCATCAGAAAGCACGTGCGCCTGGACTTGGACGTACCGGCGCCATGTGCTGCGCTCAGCCGAGCCGGTCGCCCCCGCGTCCAGGAAACGGAACTGTCTGGACTTCTGCACGCCCCGGTACAGAACCACCTCACCGCGCTCGAGCAGCGGCTGGTCCCCGATGGGAACAATCTGGTAGCTGCCGTGCTGAATGAGCACGTACGCGTCGTCACCCAAGGCTTGCACCGTGCGGTAGGCGGCCACCGGCGCCGTGACCTCCTCCGCGCTGACGGATCCCAGGATATGGGCGACGCGTTCGACGTTGCCGCTTCGGGCTGTCTCCCAGAACCGAAACAGCTCGCTTGCGTCGTCCTTTCGCGATGCGCCGAAGCAGAAGTGGCGACGCGTGTTTGTGTGCTCGGCGAAGATGCCAGGCAGAACCCAGCCGTACTGGAAGTAGTAGTCTCGATCCGGTGGCTTCTCTGGAGTGTATGCCAGCGGACCGTCGGCCGCCAGCCACGGCACGACCCGTCCGCCCGGCGTCACGGTGCAGGTCGATAGCGGCGCGCGCCGGCGCCCAGGTCCACGCTTGACTTCGCCTATACTCGGAGATCGAATCGGAACCTCGGTGGTCTGCGAGCCCGCGTCGCGTAGCAACCGATCGATGGTGCGCCGCAGAAGCCACGCCTTGTACGCTCGGTCTTCACCGACCACGCCCTTCTGCCGGACCTGTGCACGCAACTCTTTCGCCGGGATGATTCGCACGATGAATGCGTCGAACCGTCCCCACACCATCAGCCGTTTGGCCTCGCCATCAAGCCACAGCTCTTCGGAAACCCGAATCCCACCCGTCTCAGGGACGTCGAGAACGATGACCACACCGCGTGGCGTTGACGCGTATTGCAGCGCCGTGTATGGGCAGTCGGTGAAGTCGGTGCCCAGGTATGGCGCCGTGGTGCCGACCTGCTGGGGTCGGTAGGGCGTCTTCAGTCCGCGATACAGTCGCATGACGGCGATACGATACACCAACGAGGCGAACGTCGGGGCTGTCCGTCGCGGATGACTATCACGCTAGCGGCACTGGGATCGACACTCCGCTGGCCTCAAGCGTCGAATCCAGCCTGACCGGAGGAGCACGGAGATGAACGACACCGAAAGCACGGACGAGAAGCAACCCTTGCCGGCACGCACAGCGGAGATGGCCACGGGTGGCGCGGACGGGCTGGACTCCGAGGAGAACATCCGGGGTCTCATCTGCAACCCGATCTACGCTGGCGTGGGACCCTTCCCAAGAATGGTACCCGACGAAGTCTGGATCGGCGCGGCGGCGAAACTGATCCGCGAGGACGGGCCGGAGCAGTTCCTGGTGAACATGCTTCACGTTCTGCGTCGCAGCTTCGAGGCGCTCGACGCTCGGAATCCATGACCTCGTAGTAAGCCAAGACCGGTCAGAGTTGGAAGCCAGCCACGACATTGAGACAGCCCCGACGGTCGGGAGCACGGACGAATGAGCACCACCGTATGGTACTTCCTGCGCCCGGGCCCCTCCGGACTTGAACCGGTTACCTAGCACCGCAGATGGACTCCCATCGGTCCGCATTCACGTTCCCCAACGCGCATGCGGCAATTCCACAGCTCGACGTCACCAACCGAACGGACGTTCCGCTGACCCTTGACGCAAACCAGTTTCGACTCTTGGACGCCAACGGCGCAGCCATCCGGATGTGGGACCCGCCGCCCCCTAGGTGCGGTGGCAGAGAGAGGCCGCCCGCGTAGTGACGATTGAGAAGGGCGAGACCTGCCGTTTCGCGCACGACTTCATCGCACAGCTGCTGACTCGCAAGCTTCCGTGGCAGCAGCGGAACCCGAACGTTCGCTCCCTGACTCTCGAGGTTCCGACCCGGCGTGACGGACGCCCCGCCCCCACCCTGCGCATTCGTCTTGCGTGGGGTGATGCGGAGCCGCACACTTCAGGGACGGAGGGTGGAAGCGAGAATCGGGTGCCGCCTCCTGAACACGATGACCACGCTGGGAATGCCGGAAGGTCATCAGGAGGGCTGACCCTGAACCAGGGGTTCGGCCATTTGGGCGCGATGTCGAGTCATGCACCAGAGCAGCCGCCGTGGTAGGCTCATCGAGCCATGAGACTTGCTATCACGTTGGAGCGCGATGAGTCGGGGATGGTTGTGGCCGAATGCCCGTCCATTCCTGGATGCGTCAGCCAGGGCAAGACGGAGGAAGAGGCACTCGCCAACATCCGCGAGGCCGTCGTGGGGTGCCTCGAGGTGCGCGCCGAGGAGGGCCTGCCGCTGACGGTGCGAACAGTGGAGATCGAGGTAGCGGTTGCCTGAACTCCCGGTTGTGTCCGGGAAGTCGGCTCGCCGGGCATTCGAATGCGCTGGCTGGGTGTTCCGGCGTCAACACGGCAGCCACATGATCCTGGTCAAGCCAGGCTCACTGGTGTCGCTGTCGATACCGGATCACTCGGAACTGGCACCTGGAACGCTGCGCAAGCTCATACGGCTGGCGGGCATGAGCGTGGAGGACTTCGCCCGCGCGCTCCGCGGCTGAACGCGCGAGCCAGGGGGGCGGGCGGCGACCACGCGGAATCGCTTTGAGCCAGCTTCCGGACTTGACCTAGCACCGCAGATGGACGCCCATCGACCTGCTCGACACCATTCACGATGGCGGTATGATCTTCTACGTTAGGGGGCCTTCGATCCCCGAGTGAGGTGACGTTGCGGGAGACGGTTCTGACGTCGCAGGCGACGCTGTTGGCGGTCGTGATGTGCATCGCAGTCGCCCGGTGCGGCGGTGCGACCGGCGCCGACAGTGGGACTGTGGCCGAGTCGTCGGCGCTGGTCCACGTTTGGTCCACGCAGAAACCGCTAGACGCTTCGATGTCTGCGGAATCGCTTGGAGCCAGCTTCCGGACTCGAACCGGAGACCTGCGGTTTACGAAACCTCCGAACCTTCAACCCAAAACACCCACCATTTCCAGTGCTTTCCGCAACCCAACCGCAGCCGAAGGCGCGAGACGACAGCACGATACGGCACGGGAAAATCCGCTTCGGCCCAGTACCCTTGGCAACATATTGGAGACGGGCAGCACCTCTTTGAGGATCTCCGCGAGGGCGGCGCGAGGGGCAACTACCCCTGACAGCCGGCCCCCCCAGCTTGTCTGAGACGGATAGCCCCCGAGCGATGGTGTCGGGCCCGTCCACGGAGTGCTAGGCTTCTTGCCTGGCCATGGCCCAGCCGCTCAAGATCCACGCCGTCGTCTCGGGTAAGACGCTCACCCTCTCGGACCTGGAAGCCTTCGACGGCAAGCGTGTCGAGGTGACCGTCGTCGAAGCCGAGGAGTCGGTCGATACTGCCCCGGCACAGAGGGAGCTTGGTCTCTTGCGCGGCAAGATGTGGGTTGCCGACGATTTCGATGCGCCGCTGCCGGACGAACTGCAGAAGTACTTCGACGGCAAGGCAGACTGATGCGTCTGCTGCTCGATACTCACGTCTGGTTGTGGACCATGATGGAGCCGGAGCGGCTGAACCCGGAGGCTCGTCGGTCAATCGAGAGGGAGGCGGAGCTCATCCTGTCGGTGGCGTCGATCTGGGAGATGGCGATCAAGCAGGCCGCAGGCAAGCTGCGCATCGACGGAGGGCTGGAAGGTCTTCGCAACGCCGTCCGTCAAATGAACGGTGTCGAACTCGCGATCCGGGCGGAACACGCGCTCGCGGCGGCAGCGCTGCCGGAGCATCATCGCGATCCGTTTGACCGAATGCTGG
>CAZSVU010000513.1:0-5098 GCA_964610275.1 uncultured Polyangiaceae bacterium
ACTGACGGACGGCAGCGTGCATCGGAACGCGATGGTGATCTGGGCACCGGGGTCTCCGGGCTGAGGCTGGGCCCCGGGGTCTCCGGGCTGAGGTGGGGCACCGGGGGCACCGCGCTGCTGGGGCTCGGCACCGGGGTATCCGGGCTGGGGCTCGGCACCGGGCATGGCCGGGGCCACTGCACCGCCAGGCGGGGCCATCGTGTCCAGCGGGATCGTCGCGCTGCAGTCGCCGTCGCGATACCCCTCGGCCGTGACCTTGAAGGTGTACGTACCAGGCTGCAGATCGATGGTGCGGAACGAGCCGTCGTTGCTCGTCACCATGCCGGTGAAGGGTCGACCATCGTAGCGCACGATGGCGTCGGGGACCGGAGTTCCCGTGCCCTGCTCGACGACCATGCCGGCGATGTAGTGCTGGATGGGAGCTGGCGGTGGTGGGGGCGGTACGTCCGCGGCGACCGTCTGGATGACGGGCTTCGGCGGAACGGTGTCGGCGGCAAATCCCAAGCCGAAGTACAAGTTCCACGGCGTCTCAGGGGCGACCTCCTCGATGAACTGGGAGGTTGCGCCCGTTCCGATTTCGACGGCCGCCAAGAGCGCAAGCCCATCGATCCCCGGAAACAGCCGCGCGCCGAGCCCGAGTCGCGAGGGCGCGGTGCTGAAACCGGCGTCCTCTCCCAGGCAGCCATCGCCTGCGTACAAGCGGCTCAGGTTGCAGACGTACTCCTGTCGCTGGACCGGGATGTCGATCGACCACTCCAAGAACGGTCGCACCAAGGAGAAGGCCCCCTCGAAGCCGATGCCGATTTGGAAGCTGTCCACGCGGTTCACATCCAGGCCGTAGCGCTCGATGCGCGTGATGCGTTGTTCTCCTCGAGCTTCCTCGGTGCCCTCGACCAGCTTGCCGGATTGGTCGAACAGGTAGCCCATGTTGAGGTGAGCCTTGAACGGGATCCGGTCTGCCTCCTGTGACCGATTGTCGAGGTCGAGAGAGGTCAGCAGTCGCAGCGCGAAGCTGGTTCCGGCCCCGTCGAGACCCACACCGCCCGTGCCATTGAGCAACCAGAGCTCCGCCTCGCCACCGATCGAGAAGATCCCGTCCGTGCCTTTGGGCCAGAAGCCCTTGAGGCCGATATCCGTGTCGCCCAGCACCTGCAAGAGCTCGGGGTCGCCCTGGTTGTTCGACGTGGCGGAGGTGTGCATCCCGACGTACGCCTCGAGGAAGGACAGCAGGGTCGCTGACAGACCAATGCGCGCACCCATGCGGCTGACCTTGTCCTCCTGAGGGTCGCCCCCGCGTGGATTGGGACACTCCAGGTTTGGTCCACCGTCACAGAGGAAACCGCTGCCGCTGAAGTAGCTTCCGAAGAAGTTGACGCGGAACGTTCCGGGGGCGCCCGAACCGGCTTCGGTGACCCGCATCAGTCCGCTGGACGCACTCAGTGCGTTCTGCACGTACAGGGAACGGCGGCGCCAGGCTCGGTCGACTTCGTTCTCTTCCTCTGGCGTGAGCGGTGCGGCTTCGGCTTCGGGCTCGCCTTCGGCGCCACCTTCGACTCCAGTCTGGAAGTCGTATCCGGTGTCCGCACCGTACTCGGCGCCAGCAGCGGCACCGTAGTCCGCACCCGGTGCGGCTGCTGGTGGTGCGGCTCCTGGTGGTGCGGCCGCTGGTGCGCCCGGGGCGGGGGCACCCGGGGCGGGCTGCGCGCCGGGTGGCGGCGCGGGTTGACCGGGAGCGGCCGGAGCCGGCTGAACACCAGGTGCAGGTTGACCCGGAGGCGGAGCTCCCGGGGCTGGAGGATACGGCTGCTGCGCACTGCTACTGTTGGCGAATGCGAGCAGTGAGAGCAAACCGATAGGCGCGAACCCGAATCTCATCTTCCCTCTTTTCCGTCGTCGCAGACGAATGGCCCGACCTGGTAGGCGTTAGGGCACGTTTTATCATCGTTTATGTGACTGTCGAAACCGATGGCAGTTATTGAACCGTGGCGCGGCCGACGAGCCGGGGTCGACACTGGCTCGGCTCTCGGGGTTTCCAGGTTCGGCGCTGAGCCTGGCCGAGCCCGCGACGTCCACCTGTCTGCGATCGCTGCGGGTTGTCTGCGATTGCGGCAGGATCGCTGCCAGGCAGGGTTGGGGGCTGGTGCATGGCCTTGGCGTCGGCAACGCCCCGAGCGTTCGAGAGAGGGTTGCTGACCAAGAACGATTGTTGGTTATGGTAGGGCAATGACCGCGGCGGCCATCCGTGTCCAAGGGCTCGAGAAGACGTTTCGGCAGGGATTCTGGATGCGCAAGGTCCAGGCGGTCCGTGGGATCTCCTTCGAGGTGGCAGCGGGCGGGATCTTCGGCTTCTTGGGGCCGAATGGGGCTGGCAAGACGACGACCATCAAGATGCTGACCGGCTTGATCCACCCCAGTGCCGGCCACGCGGAGATCTTCGGTCGACGCATTCCCAGTCGGAAGGTCATGCAGAAGGTGGGGTTCATGCCCGAGAACCCGTACATCTATCCCTTCCTGACGCCCCGGGAGTTCGTGGAAATGTGCGGCCGACTCTCGGGTGTTGGTCGCCGCGCAGTGCGGGACCGAGCGCGCCAGACCTTGGATGTGGTCGGCGTCCTCTACGCCGCCGATCGACCGGCTCGCAAGCTCTCCAAGGGGATGTTGCAGCGCACGGCGCTGGCGGCTGCACTGGTGGGCGACCCGGAGCTACTGATCCTCGACGAGCCGATGAGTGGCTTGGATCCGGTGGGACGCAAGGAGGTGCGTGACCTCATCATCGAAGAACGTGGCAAGGGCCGCACCGTCTTCTTCTCGACCCACATCTTGCCGGACGTGGAAACGATGTGCGATCGGGTCGCCATTCTCAACCGCGGCAAGGTCGTGGTGAGCGGCGAGCTCGCGGAGCTGTTGCGCAGCAGCGCGAGACGCACCGACGTCCACGTGCTGGAGGCCACCGAAGCGTTCCAGCGAGCCTGCGAGGCGGACGGCCACACCACCCGCCGCATCCGCAATCGGCTCGTGGTCGAAGTGGAAGGCGAGCGCAAGGTGGACGACGTCGTGCGTCGGGCGTTGGATGCAGAGTTGGCGGTGGCCGAGGTGACTCCCCGCAGTGAGACACTCGAAGACCTGTTCGTGCGCGAAGCCCTGGACGCTGCCCCCGCCCCAGCGGAGCCTCCGGACCGCGACACTCCCGAGCCGGAGGCGCCGTCAGAGGACGCGAGCTGACCAGGGCTTCAGCTGCGGCGTCGGGTGACGACGGTCTGGATGGTCTGCAGATCGGCCTTGCCGACCTCGCGCATCACGACCAGCAGTACCAGATACAAGAGGCCGATCGCCGCGCTGTAGCCGATGGTCGC
This sequence comes from uncultured Polyangiaceae bacterium, assembly GCA_964610275.1. GTDB lineage: Bacteria > Myxococcota_A > Polyangia > Polyangiales > Polyangiaceae > JAFGBI01. The sequence goes on from CAZSVU010000513.1 coordinate 3,354, forward strand.
GATCTTGCCCGCGTAGGGCAGCTGGCGTGCGACGGTGATGGCAATGGACATGGCGCCCAGAACGCGCAACAGGCTCAGCCACGAGACGAGCCCGCCGGCCGTGCGCCTGACCAGGACGGCTGCGCCCACCGTGGCCAGTGCGATGCCCAGCGACGTCGCCACGGCGGTGCGCCACAACAGCTCCTCCCCGAACGGGCCACCGCGCACGCGGGCGAAGCAGAGGACCACCACCAGGCCAAAAGCGACGGTGGTGACGACCGCGGACGCCCGCTCGCGCTTGAGGCTGTTGAGCACGGTGGTGAGGATTCCAAAAATGGCAAAGGCGCCAAAGCCGAGGGTGAGCAGCTGCATGGAACGCGTGCCGAGCTCGGCGGCCTCGGGAGGGAAGACCAAGCGCAGCAGCGGACCGCTGAGTCCCGAGGTCACACTGACCATCGCGCCGGCCAGGACCAGTGCGAGTCGTACGCCCGTGCGCACGTAGCGCGCGACCGCTTCCCCGTCGCGATCCCGGTAGGCCGTGGCCAGCAGAGGAAAGATGATGAACGTGACGGCGATCAGCATCTGGTAGGGCAGAAAGCAAAAGAGCTGAGTTGCCCGGTAGGCCCCGACCAGAGGATCCGCCGCGGTCACGTCCAGTCCCGTCGCCACCGCGGCATCCGAAGCGAAGCGGCGGAGCAGTGTCAGGTCGGCCTGGAGCAACAGATTGAGCAGCGTCTGTCCCAGTAGCAGCGGCGCGATGAACGTGAGGTGCTGGCGGATGCTGGGACCCCCGGTGCCGGCCCTGCCGGCCCCCACCACGGCCAGCGCCACCAACAGGATGGCACAGGAGGCTGCGACGAAACCCCAGGTTGCCCCCTCCACGCCCTGGCTGTAGCGAGCGGCAAACCACCAACCGCCCGCAATGAGTCCGGCCGTGCGCAGAGTGGCGAACACGATGTCGAACCCGGCCTGGTAGAGGAAGCGCTTCTGGCCGTTCACCACCCCGACGAGTGGGGTGTACATGCCGTAGAAGAGCATCACGCCACTGATGATGCGGAGTGCGCCGACCACGTGGGGAGCGCCGATCCAGCGGCCGATGGGGCCAGCCAGCAGGAAGAACGCGACGGCGAGTGGGATGGTCAGCGTGGTGTGGATCTTGAGCGTGCGCCGGATGGCCGCGGGTTGGTCCTCGTCCGGAGACTGCGCGACCGCGCGGCTCACCCCTTGAATCGAGGTGGTCACCACGGGGTTGTAGGTGACGCTCGCGATCGACAGGACGCTCGAGAGCGCGCCGTAGCCGTCCAGTCCGAGCACCCGCGGCAGCACGATCTGCTGAATCAGCCCGTGGAGGATGAAGTACATCTTGGCGAACGCCACGGCGAGCCCGCCGCGCCCCGCCTTGCGAGCGACCTCGGCGTCCTGCGTTCTGCTGCCGTCCCCGGCCGAGGCAGCGCGCGCCGCCTCCGGGGCGCCCGCACCTTCGGGGGAGATGTCGGCCGCGCCCGCTACGCCCGGGCCACCGGGCTGAGTTCCGTTCGTCGCCAAAGCCGGGCCGCTATGGCACCGAGCCCGCCGCCGCGTCAACCCGAACCCCCGCTTTCCCCATCTGAACCCCCCCACATCCCCGGGCTTTTTACTCCTTTTCCTTGACGTGGCCCCGCCTACGACTACCCTTCCGGCCTCCTGACATTCCAGCGTAGCTCAGTCGGTAGAGCGGTCGGCTGTTAACCGATTGGTCGTAGGTTCGAGTCCTACCGCTGGAGCCA
>CAZSVU010000514.1:0-5063 GCA_964610275.1 uncultured Polyangiaceae bacterium
CCATCCATGTTTCGGCGGTCGCTGGCGGCCGCCGAAACATGGATCAAGGATGCCAGGGGGTTTCAGGGGCTTGGCTCCGTGCTACACCAGAGCCAACTAACGGAGGTAGCCCATGAGCGTCGCCAGAAACGCCCCCTGTCCGTGCGGTTCGGGGAAGAAGCACAAGAAGTGCTGCCTCGCGAAGGACGAAAGCGCTCGATCGGCCGAGCAGGCTGCGGCTCGCGCTGCCGCGGCGGCCGGCGTCGAGGAGACGGAGAAGGTCAAGGCGGGCGCCCAGCGAGGAAGAGCAGGTCGCACCAGGAGCCGAGCGCAGCAGCATCCTGCGTCGCAAGGGGGGGCCGGTCAGACACTGCGTCGGCGGCGGGTCGGAACTGACTGATGGCCAAGTGCGGGTAAGATTGAGCGGTCTTGCCCTGTGGTCCGTGCGATCGGCGGGATGGCGGTCCAGTCCTGTGGGATCTCACCGTGCCGACGAGCGGGTGCGTCACTGATCCAGGATGGCTGTGGACGGATTCTGTGGGTCGACGCGTACGTGCAGCACGGTCCCGGGGACGAGAGCCTGCATCTCGCCGGGGTGAACCACCTTCTTCAGACTGCTTCGCACGGGTGGCTGTAGGGCGACTTCGAGCTCGATGAGCATCTCGGGCATATGGTTGATGTGCACTCCCGTTGGCCGGGCGCCGAGTACTCGCGCCGTGGTGCGCACGCCGCTGCGGAATGCGCGGCGCTCGCGGAGCCCCGCCAGTATGGTGTGTATGCCCCACAGTCCGAAGCTGAAGAAGAAGATGACGGACATGCCGATGGGCATCAAGATTGGCATCAGATCTTCGCCACCCGGGATGCCCCCCTCGGTGAGCACGTTGGAGACGGCGAATCCGACTCCGACGAGCGCGGGGATCACCGGCGCGATCAGCAGCAGCAGGCCCATCGCGACTTTGCCCAGCCCGGCCGTGGCTGCCCCGGCCTGCTCGCGTTGAGCTACAATCTGAGCCAAGCTGCCGGAACAGAGTGCCAGCGGTCCGTAGCTCGCCGCCATGCGCTCGAACGCGTTCCGCATGGCAGGGCCTCCCTGGGCAAACATCTGGTCGAGTTGGGCTTTGGCCGCCGGAAGCTGGCCGGATTTCTCCAAGGCGTTGGCGCGAAACAGAGCGGCCTGGGGATCGAGAGCGTCTTGAATCGCGTACTGCTCGAAGGTGGGCCCCACCGCGTTGAGCACGGTCATGAAGTCGTTCCTCGCGGTGGCCACCACTGCTGTCGACACGCGCCATTCGCTGTCCGACTCGAGGTCCTGAGCGTTGCCGTCGAAGTGTTGCCACCAGCGGAGCGCCGAGTTGACGTCACCTGCCCGCACCGCACCCCGCACCGTTGCGCCCAACAGAATCGCGCGGTGTCGTGGAAAAGGCGCCACCTCCAGCGAACTCTCGAGCACAGCCCGCGCGCGCAGTCGGTCCCCCGCGTTTTCCGAGGCGCTGGAGAGCACTCGACCGAGTAGGGCGATCTCCTCTCCGGCGGCGGCTTCGCCCTGTGCTGCACGACGCCGCGCGCCCTGCCACGCCATCAGCGCTTCGTTCAGACGGTGAGGGGGAATGTCTCCGCCTTCCCAGAGAAACGCGATCGATGCGGGCGGCATGAGCGGACGACCGTCTTGCGCGCGAAGCCCCGGATCCTGAGGTCCAGGACTGTGCCCCTGCGGCGGTGGCAGTATTGATTGACGGGGCTTGACTGGACAGGCAGCCCCACACGATGGGCAGGCGCCGTTCGAGCCAGCCGGGGACGACGTCACCACCGCGGCGCAGGACCAACACAGCACCACGGACACGTCGTAGCCGAACGGTTGTGCAGCATTCGCGTTCATCATCACCCTCCACACGCCACTAGTGCCGTGTCCGGTAAGTAACAATCTGAAATCGCTGGCCACCGCGTGTCTCGTGTTCTCACGGTCGCTCTCGAGGATCGGTCACACGGCACCGAAGGTGCCCCAGAAGACTGGGTGTTCTGGCCACACCGCAGCGGAGCTGTCCTCTGCCGGGCCGCGGGTTGCGCCTCGTCGCGGCTGATGAATGGCGCCCACTCCTCCCTCGGCTCCGTCGATGGGCTCCGATTGGAGGGCTCAGGGTCTCCGCCCAAGCTGGCGAATTTCCTGGCACGATCCCTGCTACGCTGGCGCCCGGTACTGGCGGCTTCGTGAGGCCCGCCGCAGAGGAGGAAACATGCGATTCGCCACGTGCACGAAACTGGCTGCAGTCTTGGCTGCGGCGATGCTTGCGACAGCCTGTGGAGGGTCCCAGACGCCGGCTGCGGAGTCAGGGGGCAAGGGCAAGCAGGCCAAGAAGTCGGCTCCGGCCGATCCTCGATGCCCCATGCTGCTCAAGGAAGTCGACGTGGCAGCAGCACCCATCGCGTATGGGGCGGAGCTCAGCTTCACCGCCGAATCGGGCCAGGTGGACGACCTGCGGAGCCGGGTGCAGCTCGTGGCCGAGGCTTACAACTCGGGCGGGGTGGTCGAAGGCGGAGACGGGGCAGGGGGCGAACCCTTCTACTGGCCAACGCCCACCTTCGAAATGGAGGCCGAGTTCGAAGAGACCGAGCGGGGCGGGCGTGTGAAGGTGACCGCTGCGGACGCCGAGGATGCGGAGAAGCTGCGCGATCACATGGAGAAGCTCGCCACCAAGATGCGCAACAGCGGAACCTGCCCGGACGACATCTAGCGAACGTCCTCGACGCTGGTCGTCGACGCGGGTTCACTGCCACAGAAGATTTCGCACCGGCGTAGAACGCACCAGTGCAGGTATGCCTGTTTGCCACGCGTGGCAATCCGCCACGGGGCAAGGATCCGCAGTCGCCTGTCGGATCAGGCTCGCCCGGCCAGGTGTTGGGCGAGCAGGTGGGCGAGAATGTCGGTGGCCTCGGCGCCGGCGGCGACGCCGCGGATTGGTCGACTCGTCATCAACCGTTCATCGTAGGTCGCGCCTGGGGCGTGTTCGCGAAGGCATGCGATCGCGCTGGAGAAGTTCTCGAGGCTGGTGGGGCGGAGCGCCTCGCCCAAGGCCACATAGCGAGCGGACCGCTCCTCCAGGAGCCACGGCGGCGATCCGCTTCGGCGAAAGATGTAGAGGACCTGCTCGCGTCGTTCCGTCCTCGTGACGACATCGCGCTTGGTGGTCTTCGACATCACCAGCCCCCCGGTCGCGATCGCCATGGCGGGACGCAGCTTGCGCTCCTTGATCTTCTCGATGGTCTCCGACGTGGTGCGATGCAGCGCGCGCAGCAGTACCGAAATGTCGGAATAGGCGAGGACGTCCGCAGACCCCGATTGCGCGATCAACCCGCTGCGTTCGAAGCGGAAATCTCGGAGGATCGTCATGCGCGTGCTCGGTACGACGTCGCGACGGTCGCACCTGACGCCGGCATGGCCATGGCGGGCGATCACCGCCAAGGCGGACTGCGCGACGTTTTCGTCCGCCGTGACCAGTACCACCGCTGGGAACCCGGCATTCAATACCAGCCGCAGCTCGTAGGCCGTTGTGCCGAGCTCGGCCGCGAGTTGGACGATGGTGGCGTCAATGGCTCCACCCGGCTCGCCGATCGCAACGAGATGCATTCCTCGAGCCTACCGCGTGGCGGACCCTCTGGCGACGGATGGTCGGCCGTCCCAGCGCGCTTTGCGCCACTGGCCGCGCTCTGGTCTGAGTTTCGCTGGTCGATTTGCCCAGCAGCTCGGGCTGGTTGGACGAGTTTCGCTCCCTTTCGGCATTGCGCGAGCCCACCCAGATTCTGGGCACTCAGGTCGCCGGCCAAGAGATCCGATCAATGATCAGCCCGAGCGGGGCCCCACCCAAACGGGGTGCGCGCGGTGCAAATACAACCAGTGATCGACATTTGCGCTCCGCTACTTGGCGACATGACGTGTTCGGCGCGAGCGGCTGCTGCCGCCCGAGCACTACTGCGTTGCCCGTGGAACGTGGGGATGATGGTCGAGAGGTTCCGCGGCGTCCATGGTGTCGACGACCAGCCCAGTTCAGGGACGCTCCAGGCGCGATCCCATCGCTGCGCGTGTCGACCCGAGCTCAGGGCGTCAAAGCGAAGCAGTAGATGGCTCCGTAGCCACCGCCTTCACCCACCGTCAGCACGTTCCGATCCCCACCGCCGTCCTGAATCAGGCTGGCTCCCGGAGCGCACCCGTAGGCGGTGAAGCCGGAGATCCAGTGGTCTCCCCCACCCCCGCCCCCGCCCTGGGAACTGGATGCCGCAGGCTCCGCAGTTGGCTGGATCGGTCTGCGTCGTGGTGCAGATGCCATTGCGGGAGAGTTGGCCGGTGAGGCAATCGGAATCCTCGGTTTCCTCGGTCGAACCGTCGTCACTGCACCCACCGCCGAACAGTGCTGCCGCCAGGAGCGCGCCCACCGTGCCAAGCCGTCGTTTCATGCCTGAGTCTCCCAAGACTTATGCTGCGGCCGGCCGCGGCGCTTCGGTCGCCCGACCGCGCGGCTGCCCTACTCAATGGCTCGTCTGATCAGGTGGGCGCGGAAGCCAGAATGAGGCAGATCTGTGATAAAATGTTGGCAGGATCGTTTCAAATACAGCGTGCAGGGAGCACATGCAGCTCACGCGCGGGAAGTTCTGTTGAGGATGTAGTGGAGACTGGCCTGCACGCAGGGGGCTAGATGTCCGTTGGGCGCACACCGCGAGCTAGCGTTGCCTTCCGGTAGCGCAAGAACGTTGCCCGCACTGGTGGTGGTTGCCGCAGCGCTGAGCGGCGCGTGTGGGCAAGACAGGAAAGCGGTCTCGGGAGTCGGGGGTGCCGGTGGCGCGCTCAGGGATGTGCTGGAGGACGTCGTCGTCCCGCCGGCCTGGCGGCGGGACGCAATCTCAGAATTTCGGCGATGGTTTGCCTCGATGGGAAAATGCGGCCTTGGGCATTTTGGCACAAATTCTATCGCCCCTCGCGGGGCTGGATTTCCATCCTGCCCTCCATCCGGGGGTGGAGCGAAGCGGAACCCCCGGCACAGGAGGAGCGAATAACCTAGCCCCGTACGGGGCGATAGAGCATCCCTATATCACCA
>CAZSVU010000515.1:0-5056 GCA_964610275.1 uncultured Polyangiaceae bacterium
CGGTGCACGGAAGCGGCTGGAATGTCCGGTGTTTGTGTTTGGTCTCGATGGTTTGTGGGTTGCGCCCCCGGCGAGATTCGAACACGCGACCAACGGTTTAGGAAGTGACACACACGCGGGACGTGGTGTCGCGTAAGACCGCGGGAACGCGTTGGATTTCGGAGCGGGCGTTTGGACCCAGCGCGGCTGTTACCACGCTGTTACCACGATGGCGTACCATCGTGGCCGAGGGCCAAGGGACGGAAGGGGCGAGGATGACACCCAGGAAGCGTAAGGTACTGCTGATCGTCGGGCTCGTGCTGTCCCACTTGCTCTGCATCCTGCTTGGAGCGGGGGCCGTGGCGTACATGGTGCGCAGAACCAAGACAGGGTTTGCCCAATTCAGCCAGAGGATGGCACTTGGATGGGCCAGCGAGAACGCACGCACCCAGTTCGATATGGGGACACCCGAGGTGGCCGCATCGGCCCAGAACGCATACCTCGAAGCCCTTGAAAGAGCACGGCCAGCATTGACTGACTGGGAGTACCACGGCGATCGCGTGATCGCGCTGGCCAAGCTTGCTGAGATTGAGCGCGCTCGTGGTGACGAGGCAGCCGTCCGACGCTACCTCGACATGGCCATGCAGGAATGCAAGAGCGTGCCCTGGGGGAAGGGCTGCACCCACGAGAGACTCAGGAAGCTGGCCGTGCGTGGGACCGATCGGGAACCGTCAGCCAAGTAACGCAATCGCTGCTCCCAGGTCGCTGCTCACCATGTGCGCGTAGCGCTGCGTGGTGGACAGCTCGGCGTGTCCGGCTAGCTTCATGACGCTCGTTGTGGGCGCTTCCCGGCGGCACAGCTCCGTGATGAAGAAGTGGCGTTAATGCCGCGCGCGGCATTATCGGCATTATGCCGACCTCCGGGTAATGCCGACTCGGAGCTCGAGGCGGCCCCATCGCCGCGCAATCGATGGCACGGAGGCCTTTCTCGACGCGGCATAATCAGGGTGACTTCTCCGGGCGGCACTGACGCCGCCAAAGGAGAAGACATGTTGGACGACTACTTCACGCGGCGAGAGATCCTTCGCCGCCACCGCGCCGGGCTCTTCGGCCCACACCTCGACACGTACACGTCGATGCTCACGGATCAGGCGTACCGGCCGGATAGCGTACGCAGCCACTGCTACTTGTTTCGCATCTTCGGTCAGTGGCTTGTGCGACGGAGAATGCGTCTCGTCGACCTCGACGAGGCCGTCATCATGGAATTCTGGCGTGGGCAGCGGCGGCGTTACTGGCACGTGCACTCGGTGGGGCAGAAGCCTCTGCAGCGCATGCTCGCTCACCTGCGAGCCCAGGGCGTCGTCCCCGAGCCGTCGAAGCCGAAGCCAAGCGAGGCCACCGCCCTGGTGCAGCGTTTCGGTGAGTACCTCGAGCAGCGGCGCTCGATGCAGCCCGTGACGGTGCGGGCGGTGGCTGGTGTCGCTCGGGATTTCCTCGAGAGCAGTTTCGGTCGTGGTCGGATTCGTCTCCATGCGCTTGGAGAGAAGGACATCACCCGCTTCGTGTTGGGGACCGCCGATCGGTTGTCGCCGCGCACGACCCAGACCAGAGTGAGCTACCTCCGCACCTTCTTCCGCTTCCTGCTCGAGCAGGGGGCGATAGACGTGGACCTCGCTGCTGCAGTGCCTTCTGCCGCGAGTTGGCGCCTGGCAGGCGTGCCAAAGTTCCAGACCAAGGAGCAGGTTGAGGAGGTGCTGGGCGCGTGCGACCGGCACACCTCCAGGGGACGCCGCGACTTCGCGATCCTGATGTTGCTCGCACGGCTTGGCCTGCGCGCATGCGAGGTGACCCGCCTCGAACTCGACGATATCAAGTGGCGCACCGGTGAGCTGACGGTTCGAGGCAAGGGCAGCACCACAGAAGCGCTGCCGCTCCTGCGAGAAGTCGGCGAGGCACTGGCCAGGTACATCGAGAAGGATCGTCCCAAGTGCGACGCGCGTCGGGTCTTCATACGCATGCGTGCGCCCGTCGTACCGATCGCCGGTAAGGGCACAGTGACAACGATCGTGCGCGACGCGATTATCCGGGCGGGTCTCGATGTGCCCGCGCGTGGAGCGCATGTTCTTCGCCATTCGCTGGCGACCAACATGCTCCGCGATGGCGCATCGATGAGCGAGATCGGTACCGTGCTCCGTCACCGCAGCCCGGCAACGACGGAGATCTATGCGAAGGTCGACTTCGCCTCGCTGCAGCGTCTGACGCAGCCCTGGCCAGTGGGGAACACCCGATGACGACTCTGAGAAAGTCACTGGATGACTACTTGCGGCTGCGCCGCGCCCTTGGCTTCAAGTTGATGGGCCCGGAGGCCATATTGCGCAATCTCGTGGACCTCGCCGAGCAAGAGGGGGCGAGGCACATCACCATCGATCTTGCACTGCGCTGTGCACGGCGGCCCGCCAACGGAGCCACCTACACCTGGTCGCATCGGATGACGTCCATCCGGCTGTTCGCAGCATGGTGCAAGGCCAGAGATCCGCGCACCGAGGTCCCCGACGTCAGCCTGCTGAATGCGTCGGTGACCAGACAGCAGCCATTCATCTTCAGCCAGCAACAGGTCGCTGACGTCGTTCGCGAGGCCGCGATGCTCCCGTGCAAGCGCGGCCTCCGCTCGTCGACGTTCTCGACCATGTTCGGGTTGCTCGGCGTTGCGGGCCTGCGCATCAGCGAGGCAGTCGCGCTCGATCGCGACGACATCGATTTGCAGACCGGCCTCCTTACCATTCGCAACACGAAGTTCGGCAAGACGCGGTTGGTCCCCATCAGCGAGTCCACCATCGTCGCGCTGCGGCGGTACGCCAAGCTGCGGGATCGGGCGCTCCCCGCGAAGATTTCGCGTGCCTTCTTCATCTCGGAGCGTGGGCGGCGCGTCACCGTCTGGGCCACGCGGTACAACTTCGCATTGGTGTCGCGCGTCGTCGGCTTGCGCAAGCCTGCAGGCGGCCATCGCCATGGCCATGGACCGCGTGTGCATGACCTTCGGCACAGCTTTGCAGTGCGCACCATGATCGACTGGTACCGGACTGGCGCCGATGTTGAGCGCGAGATGCCGAAACTGTCCGCCTACCTCGGGCACGCGCACATCAACGACACCTACTGGTACATCGAAGCGGTCCCCGAGTTGCTCCAGCTCGCCACCGAGCGACTCACACGCCAGCGTGCAGGAGACCGCCGATGAGCGCTGCCACGCTGCCTTCACTGTTGCAGTCATTCTTCACCGAGAGGTTGCTGGCCCAGCGTCGCGCCAGCGAGCACACTGTCGCCAGCTACCGGGACACCTTCCGCTTGTTGCTGACCTTTGCGACGAAGCGTCTCGGCAAACAGCCCAGCTCGCTTGCCATCGAAGACGTCGACGCTGCGCTCATCAGCCGGTTCCTCGACCACATCGAGCGCGATCGCGGCAACAGCGTGCGCTCTCGCAACGTACGCCTGGCCGCGGTGCGTTCCTTCTTCCGATACGTCGCGATGAATGAGCCCGCGCACCTGCTGCACTGCCAGCGCATCCTCGCTATCCCCAACAAGAAGTACGAGCGGAAGCCCGTCGGCTTTCTCGACGAGGACGACGTCGAGGCTCTGCTGAAGGTGCCGGACCTGACGACTTGGATCGGACGTCGTGACCGCGCGCTGCTTCTGCTCGCCACAGAGACTGGGTTGCGCGTCTCGGAGATCATCGGGCTTCGTCATGAAGACCTGATCCTCGGCGCCGGGGCTCACGTGCGGTGCCGTGGCAAGGGACGCAAGCAGCGCGCGACGCCGCTGCTCAAGCCCGCCGTCAAGGTCCTGAAGACATGGATGGCCGAGAACAAGGGGACGCCGTCCGCACCGCTGTTCCCCAGTTCGCGAGGTGGGCCGCTCAGCCGCGACGCGGTTGAGGCGCTCTTGAAGCGACACCTCGCCAGCGCGTCCGCGCTGCGTCCCGAGCTGAAGGCCAAGAGAGCCACGCCGCATACGCTGCGGCACAGCCGGGCGATGTCGCTCCTGCAACACGGCGTCGATCGCTCCGTCATCGCGCTTTGGCTCGGCCACGAGTCCGTTGAGACGACGCAGATCTACCTCCACGCCGACATGCGCTTGAAGGAGAAGGCACTTGCCCGCACCGCCCCGAGGAAGCAGAAACTCGCGCGCTATCGCCCCGGCGACAAGCTGCTCGCCTTCTTGGAGGGCCTGTAGTGCTGGCGTCGTCATCAGCACGGCAGATCCTGCACTGCTTGGAGCAGCGCCTCGGCGGTGGGGTGCGTGTAGATCTGCGTGCTGGTGATCGACTTGTGGCGGGCGAAGCGCTGCGCCAGTCGGATGTCGCGAGTGGCCTCGTAGAGATTCGTGATCGCGGAATGGCGCACGCAATGAAACGAGAATCGTCTGTCGAAACCGGCCCGCTTCTGCCAGAGCTGGAAAGCGTGCCGCACCTGCCGCGTAGAGAGTCGGTTGCCCTTGCGACTGACGAAGAGAGGAGCTTCGGCGGTCATGGCCCCGTCCTGCTGCCGCTTCCATCGGAAGTACTTTGCCAGCTTGGCCCGAATGGTCGCCGACAACACCACCTCCTGCCCTCCCGCGTCCTGGCGGCTGCGTTTGAAGACCCGCAACTGCACGCGGCCCCGCGCCTTGCCGTCGTCGCCCAACACGTCGCCGACGTTCAATGCCACCAGCTCGTGTTCGCGCAGACCCGTCGCGAGAGCGAGAGAAAGGAGAACATGATCTCGGTACCCATCGAAGCGCTCTCCTGTCGTTCGCAGCAGCAGGATCTGCTCGTACCTCGTCATCGTGCGCGGCGGCTGCGCGGTATTGGCGTAGTTCGTCATCGGTGTCTCCCTTGTGGAGGCCATCGGGCCACAACCAATGACGCTCGTTCTGCGCCCACCAGCAAGGCTCTTCAAGGTCTCGGATTATGCCGTGAGCCATGCCGCATTCGCGGCGAAGTACTCCACACGAATGGCCCGAGTCGGCATTACCCGGAGGTCGGCATAATGCCGAAGCGAGTGGAACGTCCACCCGCTGAGACCCGCCTTGTCCCGGACTCGCT
>CAZSVU010000516.1:0-5053 GCA_964610275.1 uncultured Polyangiaceae bacterium
GCGGCCGCCGAAACATGGATCAAGGATGGGCGGCGGCCTCGACCGTTGGTGCATTGGCGTCCATCCTGCTAACGTCTGCACCGGGGTTCGCTGATGCCGTACGCACTCGTTGCCGTAGTCCTCTTCTTCTGTGTCGCTGCTTGCGGCAACGACGACTCGTCGAGCCATACCGAGGGCGACGGGGGTAGCCCCGGCGCTGCTGGTGCTGACGGCTCCGGTGGCAGCCCGGGCGTATGCGAGCCGAACCAGGTCGAAGCCTGCGACTGCGAGTCCGCCGTGGCGGGAGCGCGCCGCTGCCTGGCCGATGGCAGCGACTGGGGCGCTTGTGAGTGTGTGAGCTATGGCGCGGAATTCAGCGTGAGCCCCGCCGGCAGCGACACCGCTTCGGGCTCGGTGGATGAGCCTTTCGGCACGCTCGAAGGCGCGCGGGACGCGGTGCGCGGTCAGCACCCGGAGGACGGCGTGGTGATCTGGCTGCGTGAGGGCACTTACATTCGGACCGAGACCTTCGAGCTGGGATACGAGGATTCTGGCACGGCCGAGGCCCCGCTGGTCCTGAGGGCCTATCCTGGCGAAGCCGTGCGGTTGGTGGGCGCCCAGGTGCTCGATGGCGGCGCGTTCGCGCCGGTCGGCGACGACTCTCCGGTGTGGAGTCGGCTCGATTCGAGCGCCCGTGACCGGATCGTACAAGTCGACTTGGCTGCTCAGGGCGTCACCGATTTCGGCTCGCTCGAGCGACGTGGCTTCTGCGACAGCGGAGGCGCTGCCGCCTTGGAGCTCTTCATCGACGGTGAGCCCATGACGCTCGCGCGTTGGCCGGACGCCGACCAGAACGATCCGGCTCCGAGCATCACGGGGGATCAGGTCGAAGTGTTCGGATCGCTCAGCCCCGACGTCACTGGAGCCTATCTCCGCAATGGGGAGCAGGACGGCGTGAGCTCGTTTGCTCGAGAGGGTCTGGTGGACGGGCTTCAGTACAACCTGCACCGCCGCACCTGGGAGTGGGAAGGAGCCATGTACACGGCGTGGTTCTTGACCACGACCGAAAGTGGCTATCCCACCGACGACGATCCCTGGTGGAGCTTCTACGACCCCGACTTCGGCACCATGAACCCCTCGAACGGGGCGACGGGCCAGGCGCGGCTCATCTCGCCGACTCGTATCAATCACGGATTCGCCAGTGTGCTGAGCGCCGTTTCGGATACCGAGTTCACCTACTCGGGCAACCGCCCGGACCGCTGGGCTGCGGCGAGCGACGTCTGGTTGCACGGGTACTTCGAGCACGCTTGGGCCGACTGCCACGTGGCCGCCGCGAGCATCGACACCGCCACGAGCTCGATCACGCTGACCGAAGACACCGGCTACGGGATCGTCGAAGCCCAGCCCTACTATGCGTACAACCTGCTCGAAGAGATCACCACTCCCGGCGAGTGGTACCTGGATCGAGCGAGCGGGATTCTTTACCTCTACCCCCCCGGGGACCTCGCCGGAGCCGAGATCCTCGTCTCCAGTCTCGCGGCGCCGGTGGTGCGCCTCAGCGACACGAGTCACGTGGTGCTGCAGGATCTCGTCCTCGAGGGCGCCCGCAGCGAGCTCGTACGGATCGACGGGGGTAGCGACAACGCGCTCGTGGGCGTGACGCTGCGCAATTCCGGCAAGGATGGCGCGGTCATTTCGGGCACGCGCAACGGGATCCGCCACTCTATCATCCACGACACCGGCGCTCGAGGTGTCTCTCTGAGTGGAGGTGACCGCCCCTCACTCGAGCCGGGCGAGAACTTCGTCGAGAACTGCCACATCTACGATTTTGGTCGGGTCGAGTGGACCTACCGGCCTGCCGTCAACCTGAGCGGCGTCGGGCACCGCGTCAGCCACAACCTCGTTCACGACGCGCCTCATTCCGCCATCCTCTATGGGGGAAACGAGCACCAAGTCGAGCTCAACGAGATCCATCACGTGTGCCAGTTCACGAGCGACGCCGGCGCCATCTATGCCGGCCGCGACTGGGGGGCCCGCGGCAATGTGATTCGCCACAACTTCGTTCACCACATCGACACCTGGTTCGAGGGGTACGGAGTGCACGGCGTGTATCTCGACGATTGCCTGAGCGGCATTCGCGTCGAGGGCAACGTGCTGTACGAGATCTCGGGGCACGGCATCTTGCACGGGGGCGGGCGCGACAACCTCATGATCAACAACGTGATCGTCGGCTGTGGCAGCGGTTTGTCCGCCGATCAACGCGGCTACGACTGGCGCCCGGACGCCGGTCCCAACGACACCCCCGGCGACAGCTGGAACCTGCTCGAGAAGCTCCAGAACGTCGGCTATCAGTCCGAGCCCTGGGCGTCGCGGTATCCCGAGTGTGCCGCCATCCCGAACGACTGGAACGCGATCATCGCTGCCGATGCCACCTGGCTCTACCCTGAAGGCTGTGTGTTCGAGCGGAACGTCGGGTATCGCAACACCACCTGGACCCGCGGGGAGGCGGCGCTCACACACTACGCCAGCATCAGCGACAATCTCGAGGACGTCGACCCGCTGTTCGTGGACGAGGACAGTCTCAACCTCGCCTTGCAGGACGGCTCCCCCGCGCTGGAGCTCCCTGGTTTCGTCACCATACCGTTCGGGGAGATAGGGATTCAGCCCTGAGACCGACGTGGCAAACCGCCACGTTGCCGGGCGGCGGATTGAGGGGTTGCGTCCAGAGCGCGATGTGCAAAACCTTCTGGCGGTGCGCGGCTGGGTCGTCATCCTGATTTGCGGGCTCGCCCTCGCGGTGGCCAGCTCCTCCTGGGCGGAGGGAGGCGCTCGAGTCCGCGTGCACACCGTCTACCGTGGCCAGAGGCTGGCCTCGATCGCGAAACGCTACAACGTCACGGTCGACGCCATCGCGCATGCCAACAACCTGTCGCAGAAGCGGTTGATCCGTCCGGGACAGAAGCTGATCATCCCGAGCCGCAAGGACCAGGACGGGCGAGAGGCACGCCAGCTCTTCGACTCGGGGTACCTGGACCAGGGCGCCAAGAAGAGCGAGCCGAAGCAGAGCGAGCCGAAGCAGAGCGAACCCAAGGCGGAGGCGCCGCGGGCGGTGCAGTCACGGCCGAAGAGCACGCCCCACCGAGGGTCAAGCGTGCACCGAGTGTACAGGGGGCAGCGCCTGGGTTCGATCGCCAAGCGGTACAACGTATCCCTCAGCGCCCTGTGCACCGCCAATGGCATCGACCGAAAGACGCCCATCAAGCCCGGCCTCGAGTTGGTCATCCCGGCGTCCGACGATCCGGACGGCACTCGGGCGAGCCAGCGTCGCGAAGCGGTCTTGCAGCGCCACGAGGACAAGGTCAAAGACAAGGCCAAACCGACGCCATCGCGGTCCAAACCGAGCCGGAGTCGTTCGTGGCAGCCGTACGTGAAGGCCCCGTGGCGGCGGGGCTACATCACGCTTCAGGGATTCGAAGAATCCTGGAAGGGCTACGTCATCGGGCCCGGCAATCGAGTCCTCGGAGGATCCAAGCGGGCCATCGGTCGCGTCTTCAAGGCCGGGCGCCTGCGTGCTGGAGTCAACACCCGCTTGATTCGCCTGCTGACGCGCGTCAGCGACACCTTCGGCGGGAGACCGATTCGTGTCGTGAGCGGCTATCGCGCGACGTCCTACTCGCGCGAGTCCCGCCACAAGCTGGGGCGAGCCGTCGATTTCTCGATTCCCGGCGTGCCCAACGAGGCCCTTCGGGACTACCTGCTCACGCTCCCCAACGTCGGCGTCGGCTACTACCCCAACTCGACCTTCGTCCACCTGGACGTGCGCGAGCACAAGACCTACTGGATCGACTATTCGGGGCCCGGAGAGGCGCCGCGGTACGGTGAGATCAAGCGGGTGGAGTGAGGGGAGGGCTCACTCGGCCTGCGCCACGCAAGGATTGGACCGAGTGTGGCTGGCTACATTCGAGGGCGCCGCTGTGCTACTTTGTCCGGATGCTGGGGTTGGAAGACAGTCGTACCTCGTCAACCGGAGCCCGGCGCCTTGCCGCGTTGCTGCTCTCGGTCTCGTTGGCGGCGTGTGCGGCGGAGGACAAGGACTCGCCGGATGGGTCGGCGGCGGGAGACGGCGGATCCGCCGCGTTGGGCGGGATGAGCTCCGGCGGGGCGGCCACCACCGGCGGCGTGACCGCCATGGGCGGCGTGGGCACGGGGGGAGCAGCCAGCACCGGCGGCGTGGGCACGGGGGGAGCAGCCACCACCGGCGGCACGAGCTCGGGAGGGGCGACTCCCACCGGCGGCACGAATTCAGGCGGGGCGGCCCCCACTGGCGGCACGGATTCAGGTGGGGCGGCGACCACTGGCGGCACCAATTCGGGCGGAGCGAGCTCGGGGGGAGCGCCTCCCACCGGCGGCACGGATTCAGGCGGGGCCGCCACCACCGGCGGCACCACTTCGGGCGGAGCGAGCTCGGGGGGGGCGCCTCCCTCCGGCGGCACGGGTGCGGGGGGGACCGCCGGCCAGGGCGGCGTTTCGGGCGAGGGTGGCTTCGCGGGCTCGCTGGGCGGCACAGGCGGCATCGGCGGCGGCTCCGGGGGCGATGGGGGAGCCGCGGGGAGCGCACCGTTCTGTGACATTCCGGACACGCTCCGGGAAGCCGGCGATTGCACAGGCCGCCTGGTTGGAGCAGCGCTCGCCGCCAACCACCTGAACGAACCGGCCTATGCGGCAGCCGCCCGCGAGCACAACTACGTCACCTGCGAAAACGAAATGAAGTGGGACACGCTGGAGCCCTCGCGCAACCAGTTCAACTTTGGCCCAGCCGATCAGATCGTCTCCTTCGCGCAGAACAACGGCATGCAGGTCAAAGGCCATGCGCTCGTGTGGCACAACCAACTTCCGCAGTGGGTCAGCAATCTGAGCAGCGCGGATGACGTGAGGTCCGCGATGCTCACCCACATCGAGACGGTGGTGACTCACTACCAAGGCCAGGTGGTGGCGTGGGACGTGGTCAACGAGGTGTGGCAGAACGAGGAGACCTGGGTCGGCGGGCAGCCAGCGTTGCGAGACTACGTGTTCA
>CAZSVU010000517.1:0-5021 GCA_964610275.1 uncultured Polyangiaceae bacterium
TCAAACGATGGTCGTCGACTACGTGCGCGTCTGTCAGCGCTGAGGCTGCATCCCGCGCCGGGTCATCGGTGGGTAGCTGTGTCACGCACGACCCGTGGGCTCGAGGATGACCGAGCTGTTCACCAGCGCCAGCTGGACATAGCTGTACGACTTCCCGACGGGCAGCGCGGAGAGCCGTCGTCTGCACTGGATTGCCTCCCGCGCAGAACCGGGGCCGACCGACGCGGACCGCGGTCGAGGTTGGGCCGACGGTTGTGCTGGCTTCGTCTCGTCCGCGCCAGGATCACTCAGGAATCCGGCAAGCTCAAGACGTGAACATGCGTGAGCGGCCAAGCAGATCGACGCCGTGTTGACCGCTCTCGCCGCACGCATTCGCGCCGCCGCAGCCTCGGCGGTACGGAAGACGAGGCAGGTGGCGGGAGAGGCCACTCGGCCTTTCCCCCTGCTCACCGGACTGGTCGCTGACCTCACCCGCTCGCGCAAGGAACGGCTGGCCGATTCTACTCCGGCCCACAGAATGGCCTCGATTTCGCGGCGGATCGGGCATTCGCGCAGTACGGGCCGCGATCGCTTCGCCCTTTCATGACAAAAATCGACTCCCAGCGACAAGTCAGTTCATACGTCGTCATGGTGAGCGCTTGGATCACGTCCTCCACCTGGGAGCTTCCCCCTCGGGCAAGCCACCCGTGCTGGGTTGGCGAGCGACGAAGAGGGCAGCGGCCGCGGCAGTTCCCGAGGTCGTCGCCTCTGGGCTGCAGGGCCGCACCGGACAACGGAAGCGTGAGTCTTTGCTTCCAGTCGGCATCGGAGGATCCATGTTTCGCTCTCGTACTTCGACCATCTCGCTTCTAGCAGCCGGGCTCGGCTCCCTTTGCCTGTCAGCGTCGGCGCTCGCCAATGACGCGATGTTCCCTGCAGAGGCGGCCGCGGCGGACAGGATCGGCTGGGACGGCAACTACTTCGTCGTCAACGGCAAGCCGATCGTCGTCTCTTCCGGCGAGATTCACTACGCGCGGGTGCCGCGCGAGCTGTGGCACGAGCGTCTGGTCAAGATGAAGCGCGCCGGGATAAATACCATCTCGACCTACTCGTTTTGGAACGCGCACGAGCCGGCTCCCGGTGTCTTCGACTTCGACGACAACCTCGATCTCGACGCCTGGTTCTCGGAGATCGAGGCAGTGGGGCTTTACGCGATCGCCCGGCCAGGTCCCTACAACTGCGCCGAATGGTTGGCGGGGGGCATCCCGCAGTGGATCACCGCCAATGGGATGGAGATCCGCAACGATTCCTCGGACTTTCTGGCGGCGGCCGATCGCTACTACGAGGCGATCGTTCCCATCATCGCCGAGCACCAGATCAACCGGGGCGGCAGCGTGCTGTGGATGCAGCTCGAAAACGAGCATCCTGATGGTTGGGGCACCGATGGCAACGCCTATCTTCAACACCTGTACGACAAGGCGCGCGAGCTCGGGATGGAAGTGCCGCTCTACTATTCGGGGATGCATCATGCCACCGACCCGGCTGGCGGGACCCCCTTCGGCGATCGGAACTATCCCTGGTTCTCCAGCGAGTTCTGGTCCGGCTGGTTCAGCATGCCGTTTGGTGAGATGAACGACAACGACCTCAATGTCCTCGAGCGAGGGGCGTGGAAGGTGATCGCGTTCGGCGGCGGAGGCAACACGTTCTACGTGTCCCATGGCGGCACCAATTTCGGCTACTCGGGGGATACCGCCACCACCTCGTACGACTATCGCGCGCCGCTCGGCGAGGAGGGGCAGTTGCGCCGGGGGTACTTTGCCGTCCGGCGTGCGGAATCCTTCGCGCGCACCTTCGAAGACTTGGTGGCGAACTCCGCGGACGGTGGAAGCGCCACCGTATCGGGGCAGCTCAACAGCTACGTTCGCCGGTCCCCGAACCAAGGGGTGGCGGTGTTGTTGGACAACCAGGGCAATTCGTCGGTCCAGACCCAGGTCGCTCTGAGCAATCCCTCCCTCCAGTTTCCCGCTGGAAACACGCAGATCACCGTGGCGTCCAACGAGATCAGGCCGGTCGTTGCCTCCGTTCCCTGGACCGCCAACGCGACCTTGGCGTACTTGGCGACCAACGTCCTCGGGAAGCTGACGTTGGGGACCCACACCTACTACGTCTGCCACGGACGCTCAGGTGAGTCCGGCGAGATCGCCGTGCAGTACCAGAGCGCACCGTCCAGCACGCCGGCCACACCCTGGGAATGGGACGCCGGAGCCAGCCTGGCCCGCGCCACCTTCACTTATCCCGAGGGCGACACCATCACCGAATTGCCTCTGGACTCGGGCGACGGATCCTCGGCCACCTTCCTGGTCATCAATTCGCCCCTGGCCGACCGCACCTGGCTCACGGACGAAGGGGTGTACGTCGGGGCGACCTACGTCAACGACGATCTCAGCATCGAGGTACCGATGCAGGGAGGCGAGGTCACCGTCTACTCTTCCGCTGGAGCATCGGAGGTGTCGATACCGGGAGCCACCGAGCCGCAGCTGCCGGAGCTGGGGAGCTGGCAGTGGCGAGACGCTGCCGCCGAGGCCGGGCCCGACTACGACGATTCCGCTTGGGTCTCGTCTTCCGAGCCGCAGCCCTTCGGCGCCTACGATTTCCAGAACGGCTACGGCTGGTATCGCGCCAAGTTCGACGCCGGCTCGGCGGGCAACGTGACCGCCAACATCGGCGGGATCCGTTCGGTAGCCAAGGCCTTCGCGAACGGCGAACAGGTGCGGATCACGAACAGCAGCTTCAGCTTCAATACGGTCGCGGGCGAAAATACCGTGGCCATCCTGGCCAAGCACGAGGGCCTGGACAAGATGTACAACGTCACCGGCGCGACCGGGACTGGGCAATATGCCGGCATCTGGGGCGGAGTGACCAGCAACGGTTCCGCGCTCGCGTCGTCCTGGAAATTCCGCGGCGGCCTGGGGGGAATGAATGAGACCGCGGTCGTGGGGCTGGTCAGGAACTGGACCGAATTCCTCGCCGGTGACTGGGCGCCGAGCGCGGCCATCCAGAGCTCGCCGGCTTTCTGGCGCACCGACTTTCCGAATCCGCTGACCGATGACGTATTCGCGACCGTGGGGCTTCGCACCTCTGGCCTGTCCTGGGGCTCGGCCTGGATCAACGGACACAACATCGGGCGCTTCTCCAACAACACCCTCTTGTATCTCCCCGAATGTTGGTTCGGCGCGACCAACACCCTGGTCATTTACGACGAGTCGGGCAACTCGCCCACGGGGACGATGCTGGAATACTTCGAGACCCGCGTTCGCTACCCGAGCGAGATCGGAGGCACCGGGGGCGCGGGCGGAGCCGGAGGCGAGGCAGGTACGAGCGCGGGGGGCGGCGCTAACCTGGGCGGTTCGACCGGCTCCGGCGGCACCAGTGGGGCAGGCGGTGCGGCTCCTGGTTCTGGCGGGGCGGTGGGTGGAGGAGGCACGGTAGGTTCTGGCGGTGCGGTGGGTGGAGGAGGCACGGTAGGTTCTGGCGGGGCACCAGGCGCAGGCGGCGCATTCTTGCCGAGTTCCGGCGGCGCGGTCATCGGCAGCGGCGGCCAGTCCGGAACGGCCATCGGAGGCAATGCAGCCACCACTGGCGGCACGGGACAGAACATCGCCGGTGGCGCGGGTGCGGACGCGATGCAGACGGACAGCCGCGACGGCGGCTGCGCTTGTACGGTTCAGCGGCGCCGGAGCAGCGGCGGCATCTGGCTCGCCGCTGCCTTTGTCTGGCTCTTGCGTCGACGCAAGCTCGCGGTCGCAGCGCGGCGATGTTCAGGGAGGATGTAGCTCCAAGGTCGTCCAAATGGAGCGGAGCTGCAAGCCAGCGGAGCTGAAAACCAACCTGGGCCGGCCGGGCTTGCGGGATCGCCATCGCCAGTAGCGCCGGAATCCGCGCCGGTGCCAATCGATCACCTTGGCCGGTTTGACGAAAGCCAGCGGTGAATGCCAGCCCTGCCACACCCGCGACAGGGCGACCCAGAAGGCCCGGTCTCGGGCTTGAGCCGGGGCCGTTCCTGGCTCCAAGCGTAGGTCGCGAGCTGCTGCCGGAGTGCGAGGTTCTCGAGAGCAAGGGCATCGCGTGAGACGAAGGTCGCGCGGAGCAGCCAGACCAACAGGGCAACGAGAAGGCGCATTGCCGGCCGATTCTACTCCGACCCAGAATGGCCTTGATTTCCCGACGGATCGGGTATTCGCGGAGTATCGGCTGAGCACAGCCAGCGACCGTGGCCTCGCACCGCGCGGACATCGATGATTTCGCCGTGGTCCCAGTCTTCGGGGGCCACAGGCACAACACGACGGCGTGACGTCGGGTCGAAAGGGCGCTATCGTTCAGGCGTGGGCTACCCAGCCAAGTTCGTGAACACTGTTCCGCCAGAGTGGCGCGATCACTACGCCGCTCTGGCAGCGGCGTGGGTGCGCCTCCACGGGAAGCTGCCGCCGTCGCTCGAGGCGCTGGCG
The DNA here is from genome assembly GCA_964610275.1 of uncultured Polyangiaceae bacterium. Classification (GTDB taxonomy): domain Bacteria; phylum Myxococcota_A; class Polyangia; order Polyangiales; family Polyangiaceae; genus JAFGBI01. The sequence continues at coordinate 4,485 of CAZSVU010000517.1, forward strand.
CGTTGGGAAGCTGACGTCCCCCTCGAGGAAGAGCTCGCGTACCTCGAGGGAGGCGCGCCGGATCCATGCTCCAAGTCCGACTGACGCATGGCTACTTCCGCACTGCCCGCCGGCTGGCTCCAACCGGGTCGAGCACGGCGAAGAAGCTAGCGGAGGCGCTGCGGTCGCTCGCGGTTGAGCCGGTTCCGGCCGACTCGGACACCCCAGATCTCATTCCCCCGGTCATCGAGTGTAGAGCAAGGCGCGTCCCGGGAACCGCGCTGCTGCTGCTCTACGAGCGCGATGGCGACTTGGTCCGAGTACTTGCTGTTCGCGTTGGCGCCTGATCAGCATCTGAACCGGGCGCGCCTGTCCATCCCAAGAACGTCGCCGCGTCAGATGTGGGGCCAAGATCGGGCCTCGGAGAAGTCCGAGCTGTTCACCAGCGGAGCTGCGAACCAGCGGTGCGGTTCCGTGATTCTTGACGAACGTCTTCCACGTCCGCCCGCCCCTCGGCGCCCGTCGTCGCACCATGTAGCGCCGGATCGTGCTGGTCGA
>CAZSVU010000518.1:0-5012 GCA_964610275.1 uncultured Polyangiaceae bacterium
GGTATTTCATCCGCGGTCGCTCCTGCTTGGGTCCTACAGGTCTAGCTGGAGCTTCCGCTTCGAGCTATGCACCAATGCCCCCGGGTGGCGCTTCGCAACGGAGGCGAAGCGGTCGATCTCGAGTTTCATGACAATCCTGAGGCGGAAACGACAATTACCTATCGTGAGCAGGAGAAGTTGTCGCCTTACCCAGTTGCGACGGGGCCGAACTGGGTTGCATCAGTCTGCCTCTCGTCTCCCGCTGAAGCTCAGTCGCCACCATTGAGATAGGGGAAATCATGCGTCGTGCATTTCTTTCCTTGCTGATCGCGGCCACGCTGTCGGCCGGCTGCGGCCAATCCGACGCAGAATCCCAGCAGGGCGAGGGGACAGCGGGCAGCGACGGGGTCCTGGTTGGCGGCGGAGGCGGAGGTGGTACCGGTGGGATCGCGGCATCCGGGGGATCGACCATCCCGCCCACGGGCGGCGTCGGCACCGGCGGGATCGTCGGAACCGGTGGATCGACCGACCCGGCCACGGGCGGCGTCGGCACCGGCGGATCGACCGACCCGGCCACGGGCGGCGTCGGCACCGGTGCAACGCCAGGAGCTGGCGGATCGGCCGTGGGCGGAGCGGGTGGCGGCACGCTGTTCACTGGAGGCAATCAAGGCGACGGCGGGACGCCAGCCCTGGGAGGCGCACCGAACGGTGGAGCCGCGGGGAACGCGGCGGGCGGACTGACGGGCTCGGGCGGTGACGCTGGTGGCGTAGGCGCTGGTGGAACCCCAGCCAATGGCGGGCAGGCGGGCTCCGCCGGATCGGGAGGTGACGATGCTGTGCGCCTGGTCCAGAACTTCAACCAGTTCTGGAAGTTCAGACGAGACGATGTCTCAGGCGCCGAGGCGACCGCCTTCGACGATTCCTCGTGGAGCAACGTGGGGCTCCCTCATTCGTTCGACTTGCCCTCGTTCATGGAGACGGGGTTTTACGTTGGCTACGGCTGGTACCGGAAGCACTTCGACGTTCCGGCGTCCTGGTCGGGCAAGAGCGTGTTTCTCGAGTTCCAGGCTGCGTTCGATCAGGCGGAGATCTACGTCAATGGGCAACAGGTTGGTCAGCATATCGGCGGCTACAACGGATTTTCGATCGACATCAGCTCGGCCATCACCACCGGCGACAACGTTGTTGCGGTTCGATTGAACAACAACTGGAATCCGCAAATTCCCCCGGTGACGGGCGATTTCGTCTTCCAGGGTGGCCTGTATCGCGACGTGAATCTGGTCGTGACCGACCCGCTGCACGTCACCTGGTACGGCACCTGGGTCAGGACGCCTACGCTGGCGGAGAACTCGGGCTCGTCGAGCACCGTGACGATCGAGACAGAGGTCCAGAACAGCCGCTCGGTCACGATCAACGCCACGCTGCGGACCGACATCGTGGACGACACCGGCAACGTGGTCACCACGATTTCGTCTGAGCAGCAGATCGCCGCGGGCGCGATGGTCACGTTCGACCAAACGACGCCCGCCATCGGCAACCCCTCGCTCTGGCATCCAGACCATCCGAGGATGTACCGGGCGATTTCCTACCTTTCTGACGACACGGGGATCGTCGACAGTCTCACGACGCCGTTCGGATTCCGTTGGATGAGTTGGTCGGCAACGGAAGGTTTCTTCCTAAACGGATCACACTACTGGCTCCAGGGCGCGAACGTCCACATGGACCACGCGGGCTGGGGCGTAGGCGCGTCCGACTCGGCGCGCTACCGAGACGTCAAGATGGTCAAGGACGCGGGAATGAACTTCATCCGTGGTTCCCACTATCCGAAGTCGCCCGCGTTCGTGGACGCGTGCGACCAACTCGGGGTCCTGCTCATGTCGGAGAACTGTTTCTGGGGCGGCTTCGGCGGTGCAGATGGGTGGCCCTACAATGGCGCCTACCCCAGCACCACCGAGGACTTCGAAGCGTTCGACGCGAACGTTCTGGCCAGCCTCAGGGACATGATCCGCATTCACCGCAATCACCCGAGCATCATTCTCTGGAGCATGGGTAACGAGGACTTCTTCACCGGCGGCCCCGGTGACCGGGTGATCGCGCTGCTCGAGAGCTCAGTGGAGCTGACTCATCAACTCGATCCTCCGCCCACGGGACGCCTTGCGGCCATCGGCGGCGCGCAATTGGCCATCGGTAACACGGAACCCGGCACGCTGGGCGACGTGGCCGCCTACAACGGTGACGGTGTGGGGTACGACGACCCCGGCTTCCCCAACCTGGTATCGGAATATGGCAGCACCAATGTTGAGACTCGGCCGGGCAGCTATGATCCCGGGTGGGCCAACTTGGCAACTACGAACAACATGCCCACCCAATACCCGTGGCGTAGCGGAGTGGCCAAATGGTGCATGTACGACTACTCGAGCCACATGGGCGGCCAGTACATGAACACGGGCCTCGTCGACAACTTCCGCATTCCGAAGCGATCGTACTACTGGTACCGGAACGCCTATGCGAATGTTCCGCCGCCGGACTGGCCGACCTCGGGCACGCCGGCGGGACTGCAGCTCACCTCGAGCACCACGACGCTCACGGCCGTGGACGGCACGCAGGATGCGTGGCTGCTGGTGACCGTCGTAGACTCGAGTGGTAATCCAATCAGCAACAACGTTCCCGTGACGCTCGAGGTCACGTCCGGACCGGGCGAGTTCCCAACCGGGCCGAGCATCACATTCACCCCACCAGGCAGTGGGACGGCGTCCAAGATCTCCATCCTCGACGGCCAGGCCGCGATCGAGTTCCGCACCTACTACTCGGGCACCAGCGTTATCACAGCCAGCTCGCCGGGCCTAGCCTCCGACACGGTGACCATCACGTCACAGGGCAGCCCGGAGTTCGTCGAGGGGCAGACCCCTCCTGCGGATACGCGACCGTATCCGGGCCAGTAGTCGTTGCCCTGCGCCGGGTCTCGGCTCTTCATCGCCCCGTAGACCATCTCGGCTTTGACGACACTGCACACGCTTACTTGGTCGTCCGGAGTGGCTTCGAGCTTCTCCAACACGGTCCGGGACCTGCCATTGAGGAACCCGATGCATGCGTTCGTGTCGAGCAGGTAGTTCAACGCAGCAGGTCTCGAATCTCGAACGTCCCCTGCGGCGGTCGCTGAAGAGGATCGTCGCGAAGAGTACCGAAGAGCACCGCCAGATCGGCCGGCTCATCCTCGCCGTCGGGTCGCGATAGCTCCAGCGCCAGATGCTTGGCAAGTCGCCGCCTCTCCTCGGTGGGGAGGCCCTTGAGTGCCTCGATTATCTCTTCTGCGGTCATCGATCTCCTGGGGCCCCGATTTCGTCACACTGCTCGCCGGGTGCCCTCTGATTCTACCATCACCAGCCGTCTGTGCAGGTCGGGGAACGCCATGGTGCCCACCGCGTTCCTCCGCACCGGCAGCGTCGCCTGATCTGGTGACCACGCCTGACCACTCCTGTCCACTCCCGACTACTCGGATTTGGATCGGGTTGCCGGCCTGACGCTTGCAGAACGCGAGCTTTGGGCATTCCTCCATTCCGATTCAACGACCGGTCGAAGCTCGTCGCCATCCCGAGGCTGCTCGGCATCATTCTCTCGTGCCACTGGCCCAGACCCTTGGTGAAGTCCAGCCCCGTGGCAAACCTGGAAGCACTCCATCGGTTCGATGACATAGTCAGCGCCTGCTCCTACGACCTACCCGGTCCGTTTGGTCCGGCTCCCAGAGTCCAGTGCTGCCTTCAGCCTGTCCTCAAACTGCGTGATCCGCACTTGGTGGTTGGGGAACCTCGCACGGATCTCCACCTGACCGCCAAGAGCTTCCACGAAGGCGTAGAGCTTCGAGAGCAACATATCGTCCTGACGTTCGAGGCGAGAGATGTAGCCCTGCGTAACACGGAGAATAGCGGCCAGGTCGTCCTGGTTCATTCCCACGATGCTCTGGCGCAGCTGCTGGAGGTTGAGGTCGAGCAGCATCTTTGCGGTCTCGGCGTCGTTCCGCCGCCGCCGCTCCGGTGACATCTTCTGTCGCAGCTCTGCAAACTTCCGTGCCATGAGGTCCACCTTCTAGGTTGCGGGGTCGCCGTCTCGCTTCAGCTCCTCCAGGTGACGGTCGTAGATGCGGTCCGCAATCGGAACCATCCGGTCGTAAAATCGATCGTCCCCGGCCTTGTTCCCCCCGATCAGAAGAATGGCCGCTCGTCGAGGATCGAAAGCGTAGAGGACTCGGTACGGGTCGCCCCCGTGCTGGACTCGGAGTTCACGCATGTTGCCGTGTCTCGAACCGTTGATGTTTGAGCTATGCGGAAAAGGGAGTGATGGTCCGAGCGTTGCCAGCAGACCGACGGATCTGTCGATGCTGTCCTGCTCGTCTTCGCTCAGGTCATCCCACCAGAGTCCGAACTCGTCCGTGAACTCGACCTCCCATGACATGACCTACGATGAATATAACTTCTGACGAATATCTGTCAAGCGGCTACACTGACCGTTCGGCCCTTCACGGGCAGGAACCACTGGTATTTCAAGGGAAAGGTCGGCGCTAGAGCTGGAAGAAACGGGCGTCCCGAGCGGCTTCCGCCACGCCCCGGCGACCCCGGTGCGGAAGGTGCCGACGGTTCGGTCCAGCCGGTGCCGTCGCACTCGGCGCCGCCGCAGACCCCCCGCTTCGCTCAAGACGACCCCGTCGTGTACGGAAACTGAACTGGCGGTGAATCACGCCGCATCCCGGTAATAGAACTTCAGCGTGCCACCCAGCCGCTCTCGGCACCGGACAGGCCCGCACGCGTTGGAGTTGGCCGGCACCGGGGTGAGCAGCTCGTTGTCCAGCCCTTGATGGTTTCTTTCGAGGTGATAGTGGATCAGGAATTCGGAGAGGATTGTCCGCAAGTGCCTCTCGCCGAGCGGGATCACCCGACGCAAACACTCGGTTCTGACCGACAGAACGAATCGCTCGGCAAACGCATTCAGCTTTGCCGTCGACTGCGGATGATGCGCAGGCTTCGGCACGACGTTTTCGC
>CAZSVU010000519.1:0-4998 GCA_964610275.1 uncultured Polyangiaceae bacterium
GCAAGAGCAGAGGGCACCGCCAGCAAGCTGGGACGGAAGGGGAGCCGCAGGGCCGCGCGCCAACAGCGTGAGCCTCGGCTCCACAATGCCCGCTCTTAGGCCAGCACTGCCTCGATCATCTGCCCTCACCTGAGGGCGCTGGCGCGGTTTCCGTTACCGGTACGCACAAGTAGTGTGCCAAGGGAGCGTTAGCAGTACGTTGAGAGGAGCAGCAGATGGCCGCTATCGTGGGAGCACTCAGACAATGGGTACGATGCGCATTGAGGAAGACTCTTGTTTGCGCCGTGTTGGGACTACTCCTGGCTAGCTCGTTTGCGCTGTCCGTGAGCGCGACTAGTCCCGCCACGGGACCCAGGGTCAGCGACGAAGCCCTGTGGGAGCTCCTGGGTCGGGGCTTGCAGAAGGACCCGGATGCACGTTGGCAGTCGATGCGGGATCTCGGCATGGAGCTCGCGAAGTGGCTCTACGATCGCGGTGTGCTCGAGGACGTTTGTGGCGCGTCGCTGCGGACCACCTGGATCGAAGCCTCCTTCAGCGGCGACCGCCCCTCGATGGTAGCGAGTCTGCCGCCCGGGTCGGGTGGTCCGCCAACCTTGCCGGGGGACAGTTCGACGCGGCCGCCGCTCTCATCGCGTTCCTACTCACCGCGGAGCGCATCCTGGACGCCCGGCAGCAGTGACCTCGTCGCGGGCCAGGCCGGAGGTGGACCTCTGAGCACACCCGCGGCACGGGGGCGCACCGACTCGCGCGTCTCGTTCTCGAGTCGGCCCGAAACTCGCCGCACGCTGGCTGGACTCGATTCGCGAGTGTGGATGGGAATTGCGGCCGCCACCTTGCTGCTCGCGATTGGCGCCACGATCCTCTATGCAGGCTCGGGCACCGAGGCGGCGGTGACTGCACCAGGGGAAGGCCAGGCGTCGCCCGCGGCAGCAGAGCAGGCAACCGCACGAGACACCAGCACGCCCCCAGAGCCGGAAGTATCACCGGTGCGGAGTGCCGCGGAGCCCGCGCCCCAGCCGAGCGCACCGAGCACGACAGCTGCGACCGAGTCGCAACCGGTTGCGCCGGCAGTGGCGGCACCGACCACGGCATCGCCCCACGCCGCACCTGCGTCGCCTCCGCCCGTCGAAGCGCCGGCACCCCCAAGACCGGCCAAGAAATCGGATGACTATGCGCTGGGGTTCTGACAGGCTCCGTCCCCGGTGGCTGGTTCAGCAGGGGCATCAACGCAGCGGGTACTGATTTCGCGCGGCTGGTTTGGCGCTCTGCTCGGGCTTGCTCTCATGGCGAGCGTCGAGCCCTGCGTGGCGCAAGACGCGGCGGCGCGCCGGGTCGCCCGCGATCTGGCCAAGGACGGCGTCGAGCTGCTCAAGCAAGGCAAGTATGCCGAGGCGCAGCAGAAGTTGCGCAAAGCGTATGCGCTCTATCCGGCGCCCACGGTGGCGCTGTTCGAAGGACAGGCCCTGGAGCAACTGGGACGAATGGTGGAAGCGGCGGAACGCTACGAGTCCGCCAAGCTCTTTGAGGTTCCCCCCAACGCACACAGCGCGCTCGAGCGAGCCGTGCTGCGAGCTGCGCAGGAACTGGAGCGGCTGACCCCACTCATTCCCCAGCTCACCGTTGAAATCAGCGGGGCGGATGCGAACACGCCCGGGCTTCAGGTCCAGGTGGATGGCAAGACGATGCTGCCGGCGATGGTGGGTGTTCCGCTTCCCACCGATCCGGGGCAGCACGTGATCGTGGCCCTGCTCAACGGATCCGAGTTGGCGAGCCAGAAGGTCGCGCTGGCGCAGAGCCAAGCCGAGCGAGTCGTTCTCCAAGTGACGCTGCCCGGGACCGCGGCCGGTCCTGCGCCGGCACCGGTGGCGGCCGACGCGCCCGGTTCGGCTCAGGCGGCTGGGAGTGCCGAGCCCGAGGCAGAGCCGAGCGGCTTCCCGCAGGCGACCATCGGTTGGGTGAGCCTGGGCGTGGGCGCTGCCGGCCTCGCCACCGGCGTGGTCACCGGGCTCATGATGATGAACAAGGACGCGACGCTGGAAAAGCACTGCGACCCCCAGTGCCCACGCGAATACCGGGACGATCTGGACGCGTTCGAGACCTACCGCACCGTTTCCACGGTGGGCTACGCAGTCGGAATTCTGGGAGTCGGCGCTGGGGTTGCGCTCCTGCTGACGGCGCCGAGCTCCAACGAGCCGGAGGAAGCCGGCCAGCTGACGCCGTGGGTGGGAGTCGGGCGCGTGGGCGTGAGAGGAGTGTTCTAGCTCGTGGACTGCGCAGTCGAACTCGGCCCGCGTGCTGGACTGTCGCTCGGGTGTCGCTACAATCTGGTGGTGCGGGTCGTGAGTAGAAGGCTCGAACAGCTGCTGGCCGCGGGCCGGGCGCAGGCTCGAGCACGCATTGCTCGGAGCGCCGGGGGGAGCGGCCCATGACTTCGTATCGTCGTCGTCTGATGGCGGTGCTCTCGGGGCTGGCTCCGTTCGCGCTCAGCGGGTGTCCGCTGGCCGTGGACAATCCCTACGAGCTCGAAGCCGCTCCGGCGAGCAGCGGCGCGGCCGGCGTTGACGTCGGGTCAGGTGGGGCTGCGGCGGGCGCGGAATCGAGTGGCGGAGCCGGGGGAGACTCGGTCGGATCCGGTGGGGCGGCGCCGAGCGCGGGGGGCAGTGCGGGTGTCTCGGGAGGTGGGGGCCCCATCGCTGCTGGTGCGGGGGGTGTCGTCGGCAGCGGCGGCGGCACGGCCGGCGCTGGCATGGCCGGGATTGGAGTGGGAGGCGACGCTGCAGCGGGCGGCGCTGCCGGCACCCCGGGCTCCGGCGGCGTGCCCGGCAGTGGGGGTACCGCCGGTGTGGCTGGTGTCCCAGGTGGTGGTGGCTCCATGGCAGCCGGTGCGGGGGGTGACGTCGGCAGCGGCGGCAGCGTGAGCAGCGGCGGGTCGGTTGGGAGTGGCGGATCCGTTGCCACAGCAGGAAGTGCTGGGTCTGCCGGAGCCCCGGACCCGTGCGCCGACGGCAGCGTGAACCAGGACGAAACCGACGTGGACTGCGGCGGCACCATCTGCGACGCGTGCGCGCCGGGGCGATCCTGCATCGATCCGTCGGACTGCGCCAGTCTGGTGTGCGATCTGAACGTCTGCCAGCTTCCGTCGTGCGTCGACGACGCCACCAACGGCGCGGAGACCGACCAGAACTGCGGCGGGCCCACCTGCGACCCCTGCGACGCGGATCTGCACTGCCTCTGGGGCGGCGATTGCCTGAGCCTCAACTGTCTGGGCGGCGTTTGCCAGGCGGACGCCTGTGACGATTCCTTCCAAAACGGTGACGAGACTGACGTCAATTGTGGTGGGGGCACGTGCCCGGCTTGCGAGCCACCGAGGGCGTGTCTCGTCAACGAGGACTGCACCACCAACCGCTGCATCGACGGGGCGTGCATCGGCAGTGGCTGTGACAATAGCCAAGTGGATGGCGACGAGACCGACGTGGATTGCGGCGGCACGCTCTGTCCCCCCTGTGCTGCTGGGCTCGAATGCGACGTGGCGACCGATTGCGAGAGCGGGGTGTGCGCGAACGGCAGCTGCCTCGGGGACACCTGTTCCGACGGCGTGCTCGACGGGAGCGAGACGGCGATCGATTGTGGGGGTCAGTGTCCCGCTTGCCCGGACGGATCGCCCTGTCGCAATAGCACCGACTGCGTGAGCGGAAGTTGCCTCGTGACCTGTCAACCGGTGTCGTGCGCCGACACGGTGATGAACGGCGACGAGACGGCGATCGACTGCGGTGGTCCGGTGTGTGACGGCTGCCCGCGCAGTGCCACGTGCCTGGTGGACACGGATTGCCTGAGCGGCAGCTGTCGGGTGACCGGAATCAACAGGCGGTGTGACTAGACCGCCCGGGAGGAAGCTCCCGGGTTTCCTCAGTCAGTCCGCGAACGAAGTTCGCGGACCATGCACCCTATCCGTGAACAGCTTCTGACCCACCCCCACACGCGCCCCAGCAGGATTCCACGCGCGACTCGTCCCCCTGTACTGCTGCCCAACCCAACGCGCCCCAGTAGGATTCCGGGCGCGCCTCGCCCAGACGCGCTACTGCGCCGGCGCCGCGGCCGCCGGAGGTGCGGGAGTGGCAGCCGGCGGCGGGGCGGGCTGTGCGGGAGGTGCTGCCGCGGGAGGTGCTGCCGCGGGGGGCGCTGCCGCCGGTGGCGCGGGCTGCGCCGGCTGCGCCGGCTGCGCCGGGGGGGTGGGCGGTGCAGGAGGCGCCACCGTGCCCGGGGCTCTGCCCGGCGGCAGGCCATCACCCGGGTTGAGCGTTCGTTCTGCCATTTCCTCGGCGTCGTACTCCGTGAGGATCTCGTTGCCGCGCCGAATGCGCTCGGTCACGTCCTCCTGGCGGGATTGTAGGTACGCCTGACCCGAAGCCTCGTCCGGCTCGTATCGCGTCGATTCTTCCAGCCACTCGGGCAACTCTTCCCAGTTCTCGCTGCCCGGCTTGAGGGCGCGCAGGTGCACTCGTGCAGAGAACGCGCCTATGGTGGGTGCGACCTCCACGTAGTAGACGAGCCCGGGCGCCAAGTTGGCTTTGAGCGCGGCGGTGTTCTCCGCCCAGCTGATGAATAGGTGCTCGCCGGGGGGCATCTGCACGACGAAGTAGGCGCTCGGCAGCGCGTCGCCCAGGAAGCGGCCTCGCCCGTCGAGAATGGTGGTCGCGATCGAGCGCGCAAAGCTCGACGGGCGAATGAACACCACGGTCACGGCTTGCGTGTCGGCGGACGGCGGTTGCGGGTGCGCGACCTCTCGCATGTAGTCGGAGCTGGCCGTGCACCCGGTGACGAGTGCAGCGGACAGGACCACGCAAAGCGCTAGCAGCGTGGTGAGTCGGCGGGGAAAGTCTACGGTCTGCATGGCGCAGGACCCTATAGCGAGTCGCCCCAGGAGTACACCTCGCTAGTTCGCGGCGCATCCTTGATCCATGTTTCGGCGGCCGCCAGCGACCGCCGAAACATGGATGG
>CAZSVU010000520.1:0-4990 GCA_964610275.1 uncultured Polyangiaceae bacterium
CACGCTCGTGACCATGTGGGACGGGGCACGTCCGCCGAACGGCTACAGCCCCAAGACCTTGCGGGGCGCGGTCATTCTGGGAACCGGCGGCGACGGCAGCAACGGCGGTACTGGAACCTGGTTCGAAGGAGTCGTGACGGCAGGAAACCCGCCGGATGAGGTGGACGACTTGATCCAGGCCAACATCGTTGCCGCCGGGTACGGAAATTAGCGGTGGTGCTTGGCGTGTTCGCGATGGCGTGCAACCCAACCGGTAGGCCGAAGGCGGGAAGCCAAACCAGCTGGTTGACTGCGTGCTGTGTTCGGTTACCGGAAGTCCGACACAGAACGCTCTCGAGCTAGGGGACCACTGCCAAAGGCACCGGGTCACGCCGCATCATCGAACGTGGTCGCACCCCCATCCGCCGCCCAAGTAGACCCCGACGAACGCCAGGGTGGGAAAGCCCCTCGCCGACACGAATCGGATCCGCACGCTCCGGACACGACGCCGCGGGAACGTCGCGATCCGCTTGTGACCAATCACCGTGCCACGATAACAGACCCCCCAACCTTCGTCGTCGAGGAGCTCGACCGTGAAGGCCTCGACGCATTGTCCGATCTCGATCGCTTCCTGGAACACGGCAGTGTCCAGCTCGGTTTCTCTGAGGAGGTCGATGCGGAAAGCCGCCCTCTCCGCGGGCCCCGCAGGCTGCCACCAGTCGCCGAGGCTCTCGGCGAGGGCCTGGTGCGGCTCGTGCCCGAGGGCGGAGGGCACGTCCGACGAGGCGCGGCCACCCGCCGCCAGGTTTCGCTCGAACCTCGAGCGCAGCGCCGACCCGAGCTCCCGCATCCTCGCAGCGTCCGCCTCGTGGATGAGCCCTCGGCGGTCTGGAGGTAGGTTCAGGAGGAGATTGGCGTTGCCCCCCACCGAGCGGTCGTAGATCGCCTGGAGCTCGCCCAGGGGGCGTGCCTGACCGTCTTCTTCCTGGTGATAGAACCAGCCCGGTCTGATCGAGGTGTTCACCTCGGCCGGGTACCAGGCGAGCTGGCCGGCGTTGGCGATGACGGCGCGGCTCCCGAGGTCCTGGTCGCCGGAGCGGACGAGGCGGGAGAAGACGGCGTCGTCCATCTTCTGCGAGGTATCCTGGATCTTCTCGACGTCTCTCAGTGATACGGGGACCACGCTCCACTCCGAGGTGCGGCAATGTCCGGCCTCGTTGCCGCACCAGCGGACGTCGGGACCGCAGACACAGATCACCGCTCCCGGCTGCAGGGTGCGAACGACCTCGTAGTAGCGCTCCCAATTGTGGGCCTGGCGACGCCCGTTCGGTCCCTCGCCACAGGCACCGTCGAACCACACGCAGAACAGCTCGCCGTAGCCCGTGCAGAGCTCCTCGAGCTGCGCGGCGAAGAAATCGTCGTAGGCGGCCCCCTTGCCGTAGCTTCCTTCGTGACGGTCCCAGGGAGAGAGATAGATGCCCAAACGGAGGCCCTCGCGCCGACAGGCCCCGGCGAGCTCGCGCACGAGATCCCCCTTTCCATCCCTCCAGGGGCTGCTCGCCACCGAGTGGGCCGTGTGACGAGACGGCCAGAGGCAGAAGCCGTCGTGGTGCTTGCAGGTCAGGACGAGGCCGCGCATGCCTCCCTCGCGCGCGACCGAGGCCCATTGGTCCGCGTCGAGGGCGGCGGGCTGGAAGATCGAAGGGCTTTCGGAGCCGTCGCCCCACTCCCGGCCCGTGAAGGTGTTCATGCCGAAGTGGAGGAATCCGTTGAACTCCAACCTCTGCCAGGCCAGCTGTCGGGGCGAGGGCCTGATCGAGGCCGCGGTGGCTGCGATGTCGTGCATCAATCCGCCCCGACCCGCGACGATGGGCTCAGTCATCGTCAGACTGCCCGACTCCCTTCTGCACTCGACGCCGATACGCTCCGGGCGGCATTCCGACTTCGCGCCGAAAGGCTACGCTGAGAAGGGACGCGCTCGAGAAGCCACTTCGCTTCGCGACCTCGGTCATCGCGACACGCGTCGTCGCCAGCCAATGCTTGGCCGTTTCGACATGGGCACGCCGGATTTCGTCCTGGATCGTGCGGTCGAGAGCGCGGCGAAACCGTCGCTCGAGCCGCTGCCGACCGCCACCGACGGCGCGAGCCACCATCGCAACGGTCAAGCGCCGATCGGCGTGATCGCGGATCCACGCGACCGCGCTGCCAACGAGCTCGTCGTCGACGGCCAGCACGTCGGACGAGCGTCGCGTCACGACGGTGACCGGAGAGACCACGACGCGCCGTCGTGCGATGCGCTGATTCCCGAGCGCCAGGCGCACGAGCGTCGCCGCGTTCCGACCGACTTCTTCCCAGGGGATCATCACGCTCGAGAGTGGTGGCGAGATCAGCTCGCATTCGAGCACGTCGTTGTCAGCGCCCACGAGCGCGACGTCTTCGGGTACCCGCAGTCCGGCTTCGCGCGTATAGCGGGACACGGTTCGACCCCAAGAGTCGGTGCACGTGAAAATACCGCAAGGCTTGGGCAGCGCGCGCAGCCACGCCACCATGGCCGCCGGGCGCTCACCCCGCTCCGCCGGCGAGAAGTCCGGGCCACCCCAGCCCGGAGCCACCTCGGCGCTCGCCGCCCGAGCTTGATCGACGAAGGCGCGCTCACGCGCCACGGCGAACGGTGAGTCGTCATAACGAAAGGTAGTGACATGTCGAAGTCGCGCCGCAAGGAGGTGCTCGAGCGCGAGCGCCGCGATGCCCTCCTCTTCGAGGCACACGGAAGCGATTCCATCGCCGCTCCGATCGACCGTCACCGAAACCAACGCCGCAGGACTGAGCCGAGCGACTCCCTCGGGGCCGAGCTCGGGTCCAATCACCGCGGCCGATGGGGACCACTCGTTGGCCAGCCAGTCCAGCTCCGAGGGGTGGTCATAGTGAAGCAAGGTCCAGCCGCGTTCATGCGCGGCCCGCATGAAGCCGCGCAGGATGCCCCGGCACCATCCGGCATTCATGCCAAGAGCGACGAGCACGCGTGGGGAATTCATGCCGAGGCGATTCTGCCCGCGACGGGGCACAGAAAGTCAAGTGCCGCCTGCCAGTCGCCGGCTAAATCGGGGCCGCGACGACCGCCACGGCGTCCACGACCAAGGTACCGCTCAACACTCTGACCTGAACGGTGTGCTCACCCTGACTGAGCCCTCTGAGTGTATAGGTCTGACAGAAGTCTCCAGACGCCATCGTGCTGGCGGAAGCCTCGACGACCTGTCCGTCCACCGTGACTTCCAACCTCGCCGAGCCGTCGTTCGGACCCAGAATGTCCAGCCCGGTTCCCGCGAACGTGTATTCCAGCGTGGCATCCGATGCCCGGCTGGTGGAAAGCGAGCGCTGGTAGGTGTACATGCTCTTGCCGTTCTCGTGCGCCCACGACCCGCCGTAGATCAGCTTGGCCTCCGGGACTGAACCGAGGTCGTGCATCTCCAGATTGTCCAGCAGCTCGGAGTAGTAGGGAGCATGGCCGTCCACCGTTTCAACCCTCAGGTTGTCGAAACGGGTGTAGTAATAGCCGCTGGCCAGATCGATGCGGCCGGACAACCTGGGGTTCGAATCAGTGTAGGTCGTCAGCGTCACGCCGTCCAAGTAGCCCGTTACGTTGTGGTCCACGACCTCCAGAGCGAGGTTGTGCCAGGCATCATGGGCCGTGTCGAATCCGGCGATCGTCACGCCGCCGGAACCGCTGACGACATTGCCGCTGGCCACGGCACCACCGTCGACCAGGAACTGCCAGCTGCCGTCAAAGGAGAAGACCAGGAGATAGGGCGTGCCGTTCCTGTAGTGGGAGCTGTCGCCACCCTGCTGCCGCGCCCCGATGCCGGCGTAGTTGTCACCATTGTGGGTACTGTTATTCTCGAACGAAACGTCGACACTGGTCCGGTAGTTGAGCCAGCGACTGTCTCCGATGCCCGTGATCGGACTCCCGTCGTTCCAGGTGCCCCCGAGTGCCACCACCGATTGATCCACCTGTTGGCGCAGGACATAGTTGCTGGAACCGTCGGGAAGATACGCTTCGAATGCACCGTTACGATCGCTGGTATAGCGGGGAATCACGCTCTGGGGGCCACCGCGGGACGAGATGTAGTCTTCGGTTCCGGCGATCTGACCGCCTGCGGCGATGACCGGAACCGTCTGGCTGGAGTAGTCGAAATCATCGGCGTACAGAAACCCGTCCGACGTGTCTCGAACCGACCCGGTCGCATCGGTGTCGAGCACGGTGCGCGCGCCCTCCACCGGCAACGGAGTGCTGTACTCAGCATCCCCGAAGTTCACCAACGTCGTGGCGGTCAGAGCCGAATAGGGCTCAACCGTCAAAGTGTACGAGCCATCGACGTCAGCAGACAGATTGCAGAGGTACTTCAGGTAGTTGCTGTTGAAGGCCGTTCCCGGGTCGGCCGCGCGGGTTTCCCACAGTTCCAGGGAGGGGGTGCCCGCGTAGCCCAGGTTGACTGCCTGGATTCTGTAGGTTTGCGTGTACTCGCTGTCGTTGATGAAGACAGTCGAGAAGTTCTGCTTGTCGGGAGCGGCGAGCGTCATGTAGCTCGGCGTGCCGTTGCGTCCGTTGACGGGGTTGGTGCCGGTCGCGCCGGTGTCGCTGGATTGAGGGACCACCCGCCAGATGCCGGCGGTGTTGTTCTGGTTCTCCCAACCAGCCTGCGAGAACCAAACGAAATGCCTCAAGATCTGCAGCCCCGCATCATAGTGGATCCAGCCTGACCAGGGGTCGCGAGCACTGAGCAGCTCCTTGAAGGAATATTGCCCACCTTCGTAGAAGGAGCCGATGGCCGGCTGATAGACGAAGTGGGTCCGCCGGGAATTGACGAAACCCTTGATGATGGTGTTGCCCATTTCCAGTGGGCCGTTGGTGCCGCCGATTCCGGTTCCGGAAACCGACGGGTCCCTCATGTTGTTGTTGGGACGGAAGGCCGTGTTGCTGAACGTGGCCTGCGCCTCGCTGTTCCAGACCTCC
>CAZSVU010000521.1:0-4980 GCA_964610275.1 uncultured Polyangiaceae bacterium
TCGCTTTGTGCCAATGGAAAGTGTTCTTGAATTGCGCTTGGTTGGCCTATCTGCCCCATAGGAACCACACACCTCGGTTAAGGCGCAGCCACGGAACACCCGCGGCTGGCCATCAATTCTGCCCAATGTCAATTCGTCGAGTTACCATGCTTTGGGCAGGCAAAAAATTGCCCTGTGGGCGATTTTCTGTTTGGCGCATGGGCCGGACCCTCTGGAGCTTCAGGCCGCGGTCGCCAGCCCATGCCCGCCACCCGATTTCAGTGGGTCAGGCGCATGGAGGGCGTGGGCACGGCCCGGATGGCCTGCCGCAGTCGCGGGATGATGCGCTTCCGGCGTTGCTCCAGCTCTGCTTCCTCCGGCTCGTCCAGCGGCACCTCTCTCAGCCAAGCCAATAGCGCCCGGGGCGCGTGCCCGGGTGGCCGGGTGCTGGGGAACGACGGCGGGGGTCTCGACGTGCGCACCATAGTCTCCACCCCCTCTAGTCGTGCAGGGGCTCCGTTAGCAGGCAGCCCATTCGACCTGGGCACGTCGGAACGTGCGTCCGGGTGAGTGGACTTCGCACATGCGGCGAGACAGCACCACACGCTTCCACGATGCGCAGAAGATTGCTCTTCGCTCGATGGCGCACGAGGGCGTCAGAGCCAACCGAGCTCCAAACGAGCAGCGTCGCTCATGCGATCTGGAGTCCAGGGCGGCTCCCAGACCAAGGTCGTACGCACTCGAGCCACGCCCGCCAGGTTGAGAACCTTGGTGTGAATGTCTTTGAGCAACATGTCGGCCACGGGACAACCGGGTGACGTCAGTGTGACGCTCAGCCGCACTCCTCCAGCTTCGTCGACGGCGAGACCGTAGATCAGCCCCAGGTCGTACACGTTGGCCGGGATCTCCGGATCGAACACCGTTCGCAGCACGCCCACGATGCGCTCTCTCAGAGTGGTGGCCTCGATGGGCACTCGGTTGAGCGGGCTGGCTTCGTCCTCGAGCACCAACTCTTCGGTTAGCCTTGCGTAGGGGTTGTCAGCGTGTCCGCCGATCATCGTCATGATGTCACTCACTCGTTTCGGTGGTTGCACCAGCACGGTCTTCCAGTGCGGCGACCAGTGTGTGCCACGCCAGGGTTGCGCACTTGACCCGCATGGGAAACTTCGACACCCCGACGAATGCTCGAAGCTTACCGAGATCGCTGGCTTCCGAAGGATCGATCTGCCCGGTAACGAGATCGCGGAAGCGTCGCGCCAGGGCCAACACCTCCGAACGGCTCTTTCCGGATACGGCTTCGGTCATGGTCGACGCTGCTGCCGTGGAGATGGCACATCCCGAACCCTGGAAGCCGACTTCCACCACGACGTCGTTCTCCTCGCGAAGCTTCACGGTAAGGCGATCTCCGCACAGCGGATTGTGCCCCTCGGCCTCGCAATTGGCGTGCTCCGGAAAACGACCGCCTCGCGGCCGTCGACTGTGGTCCAGAATGAGATCTTGGTAGAGCGTGGCAGCGTCCAACATCAGCCGAAGATCTCCTTGGCGCGTAGGACCGCCCGATGCAGGGCCTCCACGTCGGCGACAGTGTTGTAGACCGCGAACGACGCCCGCGCCGTGGCGACGACCCCCAGGCGATCCATGACCGGTTGCGCGCAGTGGTGCCCGGCGCGAATCGCCACGCCCTCGAGGTCGGCGATGGTGGCCAAGTCGTGCGGGTGGACGCCCTCGAGCACGAACGACAACACTGCGATCTTGTCGGCGGCGCGTCCCATGATCTCGAGCCCGGGTACGGTGAGGAGTCGATCGGTGGCGGCACGTAGCAGCGCGGTTTCGTGTCGCCGCACCGCCTCCCACCCGAGCTCTTGCACATACTCCAGAGCGGCGGTGAGACCGATGACTCCGGCGATGTTGGGTGTGCCGGCTTCGAATCGATGCGGCGGTGGCTTGAAGTGGGTCTTCTCGAAGCTGACCGACTCGATCATGTCCCCGCCGCCCTGGTACGGATTCATCGCGGCGAGTAGCTCACCGCGACCGTAGAGGACGCCGACGCCGGTCGGTCCGTACACCTTGTGGCCGCTAAACGCATAGAAGTCGCACCCGAGGGCGGTAACGTCGACCGGGAGATGCGGTGCGGCCTGAGCGCCATCGACGACGACTTTGGCCCCCACGGCCTGGGCGGCAGCGCACATCTCACGTACGGGCAAGACGGTTCCCAGGGCGTTCGACGCATGACCCAGAGCGACGATACGCGTGCGCGAGTTGAGCTGCTCCTTCACCGCTGCTACCGAGACTTCGCCTCGGGGAGTGATGGGCACGACCACCAGGCGGGCGCCCGTCTGGCCGCACACCAACTGCCAGGGCACGATGTTCGAGTGGTGCTCGAGCCCGGTCACGAGCACCTCGTCACCAGGCCCTAGCCGTGGTCGAGCGAAGCTCTGCGCCACCAAGTTGAGGGCCTCGGTCGTCCCTCGTACGAAGACGATGTGCGCCGGGTCGCGGGCCCCCAAGAACTTCGCGGCAGTTTCGCGGCCGGCTTCGTAGGCGTCCGTCGCGCGCTGGGAGAGCGTGTGCACGCCGCGGTGCACGTTGGCCGAGTCCTTCGCGTACGCTCGCACGACCGCGTCGATGACTCGTTGCGGCTTCAAGGCCGTTGCCGCGTTGTCCAGGTAGACCAGTGGCCTGCCGTTGACACTCTGTTGCAGTGCAGGAAATTCCTCTCGGACGAGCTCGACGTCCAAGCCGAGCCGCTCGTGACATCCTCGGTCACTGGTTCGAATCTGGATTGAAGCCGGTGCGCTGTTGGTCACGGGGCCCCCGGGAACGCGCTCGCCGTCCGCAAACGCCGTTCGAGCAACTGCTCCACTCGGGCACGCAGCGCCGGGAAGGGAATGGCATCGAGGACGTCGCGGGCAAATGCTCGCACCAGCAGAGAGTGGGCCTCGTCGCAACCGATACCGCGTGACCGCAGGTAGAAAAGTTGCTCGGGGTCGAGCTGGCCCGCCGTGGCGCCGTGGCTGCAGCGGACGTCGTCGGCCTCGATTTCGAGATGTGGTTTCGTATTGACGATGGCGTGGTCCGACAGCAGCAGGTTCTTGCTTTCTTGGTGAGCGCTGGTGTGCTGCGCGCGAGGCCGTACCTTGACGATGCCATCGAACACGGCGCGCCCACGCTCCGCGAGAATGCCGCGATAGGTTTCGTGGCTGGTGCAGCGCGGGCTGACGTGGTCGATGACGGTGTGGTGATCGATGTGGTCGGTGCCATTGGCGAGATACAGCCCGAGCAGTCGGCACTCGGCATCGGCGCCGGTCAGGCGCACACTCAGATCGACGCGCGATAGTGCTCCCCCCAGAGTGACGAGGTGCGAGGTGTAGTGACTTCCGGCGGCCTGGTGCACGTCCCAGCGTGCGACCCGATGACTCACGGCATCGCCCAGGTACAAGTGAGCATGGGTGACCCGGGCCCGCTCCCCGATGACGATCTCCGCGGCGAAATTCGATAGCACCTTGGCGCTGGTCGAGTGCGTATGCGTCTCGATGAGCTCGACTCGGCTCTCGGGTTCCGCCACCACGAGCAGCCGAGGCTGGTCGACGGCTGGTCCGGTCTGGGCCGTGCTGCTCAGCACGAGCTCGATGGGGCGGTCGACCTTGACTCCCCACCGCACCCGCACGACGAGGCCATCTTCGAGGAGGGCGGCATTGAGCGCTGCGAATCCGTGCTCCAGGCGCGCGGCGGTTCCGAGATGTGCCTTCACCCAGTCCGGGTCCGATCGGATGAGCTCTGCCAGGCTGCGAATCTCGACACCCGCAGGCACTTCGCCGAAGGGCCCGTAGTATCTTCCGTTCGCCAGGTGAGCGCCGACGAAGTCGCGCGGAAAGGCCTGGCCGCGACCGGACCCCAGCCGATCTCCCGTGCCCGACGTGGCTGGGGCGAACTGCATCTCGGTCACGACGCCCAGTGGTGTGAAGCGCCAGGCTTCATCCCGCGGGTGTGGCAGCCCGTGACGACGGAACCAGTTGGCCGCTTGGTCCCGATAGGCGGCCAACCAACCCGGTCCACCGGTTTCAGCACCTCGCTCCAATTGTTCCGCAGCGGAGCGAAACAGAACGTTGTCCGTGGTCGGATTGGTCATGGCGCGCGGGCCTCGGCGCGAGCCGTCAGGTGAGGAGCCAATCCGGCGTAGCCTTCCGCCTCGAGCCACTCGGCCAATTCGGCTCCGCCGGAGCGGACGATGGATCCGCCGGCGAACACGTGCACCTGATCCGGCCGGACGTACTCCAGCAGCCGCTGGTAGTGGGTGATGAGCAGCATGGAGCGGTCCGGGCTTCGGAGCGTGTTGATCCCGGCAGCGACCTGCCGCAGCGCATCGATGTCGAGCCCCGAATCGGTTTCGTCCAGAATAGCGAACCGCGGCTCGAGCATGGCCAGCTGAAATATCTCGTTGCGCTTCTTCTCGCCGCCGGAGAATCCTGCGTTCACGCTCCGTTCGGTGAACGCCTCGTCGAGGCCGACGAGCTGCATTCTCTCCCGGGCGCGGTCCAGGAAGTCGAATGCGTCGAGCTCCGGCGTCCCACGATATCGGCGTATCGCGTTCAAGGCCGTTCGAAGAAAGTACAGATTGCTGACACCAGGGATCTCCACCGGGTACTGCATGGCCAAGAACACGCCCCGGTGTGCCCGCGCTTCGGGTTCGAGCGCCAACAGGTCCTCACCATCCAGCTCGATGGTCCCGGCGGTGACGTGGTAGCCGTCGCGCCCGGCGAGCACGTTGGCGAGCGTGCTCTTGCCCGATCCGTTGGGACCCATGATGGCGTGGACCTCACCCGCAGGGACCCTGAGATCGACCCCTGTCAGGATGGGTTGGTCGCCGACCGATGCGTGTAGGTTCTCTATTTTCAGCATGCTTGTTTCCTAGCCAACTGCGCCTTCCAGACTCACGCTGAGCAGCTTCTGCGCCTCCACGGCGAACTCCATGGGTAGGTTGTTCATCACCTCTCGACAGAA
>CAZSVU010000522.1:0-4959 GCA_964610275.1 uncultured Polyangiaceae bacterium
ACCCCCGTCCCGGCATCGGTCGCGGTCTACCCGTCGCCGTCGCGGGCCCGGTCACTGTCCCCGGACCCGGTCACGAAACCATCCCATGTTTCGGCGCCCGCTGGCGGCCGGCGAAACATGGATCAAGGCCGGGTGTAGATTGGCCTGACTTGCGCCCGGGGCGCTCTTTGGAGACTCTCCCGGGCACTTCATGGCAACCAAACGAGAAACGGGATCTGACGCCGCGGTCGCTCCCCGGTGGTTGGTCCGAGGAGACGTGGATGGCTTCTTCGGCCTGGCCCTGGACAACCTCATCCAGGTGCTGGTCATCATCACCCTCTGTACTCACGTCCTGGGATTCGCACCCACCGTAGTCTTCGGCCGGATTCTGCCGGGCATCGCGGTGTCCCTCGTCGCCGGGAATCTGTTCTACGCCTGGCAGGCACGCGGGCTCGCTGCGCGCACCGGGCGGAACGACGTCTGTGCCCTGCCCTACGGAATCAACACCGTTTCGCTCTTCGCGTATGTCCTGCTGGTCATGTTCCCGGTCAAGCAGGCCGCGCTAGCCGGCGGCGCGAGCGCCGAGGCGGCCTCCCAGTTGGCGTTTCGTGCGGGGATCATCGCCGCGGTCGGCTCGGGGCTGTTGGAGGCCAGTGGCGCGTGGGCCGTGGGCTGGCTGCGTCGGTGGACGCCGCGTGCCGCCATGCTGTCGGCGCTGGCGGGCGTGGCGGTCACCTTCATTTCGGCCGGGTTCCTCTTCCAGACGTTCGCCGCGCCACTGGTCGCGTTCCTCCCACTCGGCGCCGTCATCCTCACGTATTTCGGACGTGTCCGGTTTCCCTTTGGCCTGCCCGGCGGTGCCGTTGCCCTGCTCATCGGGACGGTCGCCGCGTGGCTGAGCCCGCTCTTGGACTGGGATCCCGTAGCCCTCTCTGCCGCAGCCGGCCACCTGGGACTACATCCACCTGTCCCCATCATCGGCGACCTCTTCGCTGGTCTCGGGGAGGGGCACCTCTGGGTCTACTTCGCCATCATCCTGCCCATGGGGCTGTTCAACCTGATCGGGTCACTCCAGAACCTCGATTCAGCCGCCGCCGCAGGCGACGACTACCCCACGGTGCCGTCGCTGCTGGCCAATGGGGCCGGGACGCTGCTCGGGGCGTGCTTCGGCAACCCGTTCCCCACCACGATCTACATCGGGCATCCGGGGTGGAAGGCGCTCGGCGCTCGCATCGGGTACTCCGTGCTCAATGCGGTGTTCTTCACCGTCTTGGGGCTCTGCGGAGCCGCTGCTCTGGTCGCGGCGATCATCCCCATCGAGGCCGGAATGGCCATCGTCCTTTGGATCGGCATCATCATGGTGTCTCAGGCGTTCACCGCCACGCCCCGAGCCCACGCTCCGGCGGTGGCGATCGGGCTGCTGCCCGGCATCGCCGCGTGGGGCGCCCTCATGCTCAAGAGCGGGCTACGGGCCGCCGGCGCCGGGTCACCGGACCGGCCGTTCGAGGTCGGTTTGTTGACGCAATTCTCCCGTGGTGGCGTGTTCGCGCACGGAGCTTTCGCGCTCGAGCAGGGCTTCTTGCTGACCTCGATGATCTGGGCCGCGCTGACCGTGGAGGTCATCGAACGCAGGTTCGTCCGCGCCGCGCTCTGGGCGCTCGCCGGAGCGGCATTGAGCGCGCTCGGGCTGATCCACGCGTACGGCTGGGAGTTGGCCGACACGGTGCAGCGCCTCGTGCCGGGCCAGGCGTGGGAGTGGGCGCTCGGCTACGCCCTGCTGGCTGCCGTGCTGGTGTTGGGGCGGTGGCTGCGCGCGGATCCAACCGCCGCGCACTAGATGGGCGAGCGCCGTTCTCAAACGGTTTCGGCTCAGCTCGCGGACGGGGCGCGGGCCCGCTGCTCGCTGGCCGCCTCGGCTGCGGCCGCCACGGCGGGATTCAGCACTGGCAGGGAGACCCGACGTCGGCCGGACGCAGGCATGTCGGTCCCGAGCACGGGCCTCGCCAACGTGGGAGGCCCACCGGGTTGCTGGTGAAGCTCGCGGATGTCGTAGCAGAATCGGTCGAGCACTTCGGTGTCGACCGGATCTCCATTTACGGCAATCGACAGGTACGGGATGCCCAGCCGTTCGGCGACCTCGCCGTACTGGGCCTCCGCCACCTTGCACGGCATGCATTCGTGCGGGCCGACGATGACCACGCCCGAGATTCGCCCCTCCAAGTATTCATGGATCGGTCCGCCGAGCGTAAGTGCTGCTTCACCGTAGAGCTCCGGGTGCAGGTACTCGCGTGCTGCTTCCAGTGTGTGCGTGACGCTGGTGCGCATGCCCCACCCCAAGGGGCCGGCGCAGAGCGCATACAGCATCTCCGCCGAACTGCGCTGCACCACTCCGCTGAGGAGGATCTGCAGCGGCTGATCCCCGACGGCCGGCCTTCGCCGCGCGATCCGGTCCTCCGCCAGCCGCGTCGTGTACTCGAGCCATTCGTAGAACGGCGCGAACTGGACGCGCACTCCTCTTTCTTCGAGCTTCTCGATTACGAAGTCGTTCGCGAAGGGATCCAACCGCGCATAGATCTCACCCACCACTCCGACCGCGGGAACCTCCCGGTCGAAATCCTTGATGGCGACGAAATCGCGCGCCGCTGCTCTCAGCAGCCGACGCATCCCCCACATCCCCCCCACCAACTCCTTGAGCAAGCCCACGGTCGTGCTGTTGGAGGGTCGCTCCAGGTTGGCCAGATGCTCCGCCTCGTAGCGATCGTACAGGGCCTGGGCGGCTCCGGGGCGCGTCTCGACCGGTCGCACGTCGTACAGCATCTGCCCGAGCAGGTCGTGGACCACGAAACCGAGCCAGAGGCGCAAGGAGAAATCGTTCGACATCTCCTCGAAGTAGTCCTTGTCGCTCGGCGACACGACGGTCACCCGGTCGGCCCACCCGGCCCGTTCCAGAGCGATCTTGTGCATGGAATGGTACACGCCGAACCGGCAGGGCCCATGCGCCGTGGGCATGAACAGCGTGAAGTGTTCATCGGGGTCGGTGGATTGCTCGAGTCGGTTCAGGAGCGTGCCGAGCGTCAACATCATCGGCACGCACTCTTTCCCCGATGTGTAGCGCCGCCCAGCGCGCACGTCGTCGCGCGTCGACAGCGGCAGCGCCTCGGCCTTGAACCCGTCCGCCCGTAGGGCGGCCGCGGCCGTTTTGGCCTGTGGTCCCATGCGCGGGATGAGCATCGTCGTCTGCCGGCGGCGAGTCTGCTGCAGCGAAATGGTGTACCGATCGAGGCCGCCGAAGTCGGCGCATTCCGATTGGAGCGACGCCCCGGATCGACGGTCCGTGTCGACGCAGTAGAGGAAGGCTTCCAGCCGAGTCTTGGTCCCGGCGTCCCCCGAGTGACCGTCCGTCTCCACGACGGCAAACGGCTTACCCTGCATCACGTACCCATAGAAGTGCAGCGTGAAGCTGTCGGGGCCGCAGGCGTAGTTGCTGCAGTAGACGGAGTAGAGCCCTGGCGTGTGCCGCACCTGCTCGGCCGCGCGCAGATTGCGCTGGGTGTACCCCCAGTACTGATCGTGGAACAGTGGAACGTGCTCGGACACGGGCAGGCAATCAACCGGAATGGCGAGCGCACCGAGACTGCGGAGCAGGTTCGGCACGTTGGAATTGAGCACGTCGTTGTAAATGGTGTACGGCCGTCCCAGCACGGCTACGGGCACGACGTCATGCTGGTCGCTGAAGTCCAGCGCCTGCCGGCCGATGCGACGACACTCGGCCTCGAAGTCCCGTTGCGCCCGCACGGCCACCGGGAGAGCGCGCTCCAGGCGGTCGCTGGCACCCAACAATTCGGCCAGGTGTCGCATGCTGTCGCGGAACGCCCGCCCGGAGTACCCGTCGGCATCGAAATCCACGACCGGCGTCAGCCGTCGTGGAGCGCCTTCGGGGAGCACGCCTCCCACGATGTCCGGGCTGCCGAGCACGAGGGGACACAGCTCGCCGAACTCCTCGTCACCCACGCGAGGCAACGATTTCACCATCGGTAGCAGCAGGTAGTCGGCGTCGGACTCGGCCATTTCGAAGGCGACGCCGTGGATGAGTTGCATCGGAGCGCAGAACGGGATGCGGGCCCCTTCGATTCCACGCCGCAGCGTGACGCCGGTGGCGTGTCGACTGACCGACACGTCGAATCCCAATTCGCGCAAGAGAACGATGAACAGCGGTGCCAGCCCCTTGAGCGAGAACTCGTCGGTCATGGCAATGGTGCCACGACTGCTCCCGCGTCCGGCGCGGGGCTGCGCGATGAGCGCCTCGACCAGAGCTTCCCGCTGCTGGAACGGATTCGGAGTCAGATCGGGGAGTTTTTCGCGCCCCCGTCCCTGGTCGTACAAGGAGCAATTGCCGCCCCAGAGGAAGCGCTGGCGCACGCCGTCGACCGTGGTGGTGAGCCGATCGATCCGGCACCGATTGCCCCCTCCGCCACACCCCTTGGTGGATCGACAGACGAACGTCTCTTTGGCCGAGACCTCGGCGTGGAGAAACACTCGCGGATCAGCCGGATTCTCGGCACTGAGCGTCGAGAGTTTCTCGTCGCGCAGCAGCAGCGCGATGCCCAGGGCTCCGATGGTCCCGGGATTGGGCGGCACCACCACCGGGCGCCCCGTTTGGCGTGCGACCGCCGCTGCCAGCGCGTCGGAGCTGAAGGGCATCCCCTGACAGAAGATGCGGCTGCCCACCGTTCGCGTACCTTTGACGCGATTGAGGTAGTTCTGAATGATCGAATCGTAGAGCCCAGCCACGATGGCGGAGACGGGTGAGCCTTGGGTGATCGCCTCGTCGATCACTTCCGCCATGAACACGCTGCAGTGCTGGCCAAGGGAGACTCCATACTCGGCCCCCATGGCGATCTCACCCAGCCGTCGCGGATCTGGACCGATTCCTTCGAACTTCTCGCCCTGCTCCGCAATGAACGATCCCGTGCCTGCGCT
>CAZSVU010000523.1:0-4952 GCA_964610275.1 uncultured Polyangiaceae bacterium
TCACCTCTGAATCAACCCGGGCCGTGTCGTGCGCATCCGGTTCCGAAGTAATGGGCGGGCAGGATGGTGAAGGGACCGGCGGCTCCGAGGATGGCTCGGGCGGTCGCACTTCCTCGGGCGGATCGTCGCAAGGCGGCACCGGTGGCAGCGCGGTGGTGATTGTCGAGTGCACTCCAGATGGCGGCGAGTGCGACACCAACGCCAGTTGTGTCGAAGCGGACGGCTCATTCTACTGTGAGTGTGATGCCGGCTACGATGGCGACGGCTCCTGGTGTGACGACATCGACGAGTGCTCGATGGGAGAAGACGACTGCGACGCAAACGCCACGTGCACCAACGAGCCCGGCAGCTTCTCTTGCGAGTGCGACCCGGGCTATGATGGGGATGGTACGAGTTGCGACGACATGGACGAGTGTTCGCTGGACCAAGACGATTGCGATGCGAACGCCACGTGCACCAACGAGCCCGGCAGCTTCTCTTGCGAGTGCGATCCCGGCTACGAGGGAGATGGCACGAATTGCGCGGACATCGACGAGTGTGCGGGCGTGCCGTTCACCTTCAGCAAGACGAACTACGGCGATCCCAACGAGGAGCAGGACTGCGTCACTCCGGACGTGTGCATCACCCGAGGAGACAACCACCCCATCTACAACGCCGCAGTAGAATCCGAACCGACCACGACGGGTTGCAGCTTCACCGGACCGACCGGGACTCAGTGGGCGCGGGAGCCTTGCGACACGGCGCTGCCGGGTGATTTTGGCACGTTTCTCAGTAGCTTCGCCAGCTGTAGCCCGCCGAGCGTGGTCGGGATCGATGGCTGCCTCTACCTGCCCGCGCACAACTACTACTTCGACGTCACGTTCTCGTCGTGGACGCAGGGAACCAGCACGGGCGGAGGCGGGTTCACCTACACGCGAACGCCCTACGGGGACGCCGGCTCCATCGTGTGTGGGGTTCCCGGATCCACCTGCGATAACACGGACGGCGGGTTCACCTGCACGTGTCCGGACGGATACGAGACCGATCCGGACAGCGGCGTCTGTGTCGACATCGACGAGTGCGCCGATGCGTTGAACGACTGCGACGACAACGCGACCTGCATCAATGAGCCGGGCAGCTTCACCTGCGAGTGCAACGCCGGCTACACCGGCGACGGCAGCACCTGTAGCGACATCGACGAGTGTGCGGGCGCCCCGTTCATCTTCACCAAGGAGGACTTCGTAGACCCCACCGAGGTGCAGGACTGCATCGTTCCTGGCGTGTGTCTCACGCGAGACGATCAGTACCCGCTCTACAACGCAGCTGTGGACAGCGGTCCGGATGTCCAGGACCGCAGCAGCAGCAAGCCGACGGGCACTCTCTGGTCGCGCGGAACTTGCGCGAGCCTTCTGGGCTCACCGTACTTCGGACCGTTCCTCGGTCCCGAGTTTGCCAACGGCAATCCTCCGAGCATCGTGGGGGTGGATGGGTGCCTGTACCTGCCTGACTACGACCTGTACTTCGACATCGTGTTCGAGTCGTGGACCTCGAACAGCAATGGCGGGGGATTCTCGTACACGCGGATTCCCTGGGACGACCCTGCTGGGGCCGCCTGCGGATTTGGAGGGGCTGCGTGCGAGAACGCCACGGGGTCGTTCGTGTGTACCTGCCCCGATGGCTTTGTGAGTGATCCTGCTACTGAACGGTGCACGGATATCGACGAGTGCAGTGAGGGTACTGACGACTGCAGTGCCGACGCAACTTGCACCAACACGGTCGGTGGCTATTCGTGTGCATGCAACTTCGGATTTGGCGGCGACGGCGTAACTTGCGTCGATTTGCAGGCGTGTGCCGGTGAGGTCGTGAACTTCTCCAAGGGCAACTTCGCTGATCCCGACCTCGTTCTGGATTGTATCGCACCCGACGTGTGCCTGACCCGTGGGGACGAGCTCTCCATCTACAACGCCATCGTGGATTCCGCTGCCGACCCCTACTACGACACCAACAGTAGCCAACCCGCCGGTACGCTCTGGTCTCTGTCTCCGTGCGAGACCGCCGCGGCAGATTCGTTTGGCCCGTTCTTGAGCTCCACCTTTGCCAACGGCTACCCCTACGGCATCATCGATCAACCCGGGTGTCTGCAGCTGCCGCGCTACGCGGCATTCTTCGACATCACGTTCACTTCCTGGACTCAGGATGGCAGCCCTGGCGGGGGTGGCTTCTCGTACACGCGGACACCGTACGGCGACATCGGGTCGGTGCTGTGTGGCACGCCCGGGGCCGAGTGCGTGCCGGCGGAGACGCTCACCTGCAGCTGCCCGGCAGGCTATGAAGGGGCAGCGGACGGCACCTGCGCCGACATCGACGAGTGCCTGGAGTTCGGCGTCTGCGACGCGAGCGCGACCTGTGTGAACTACACGGGCGGATACCGGTGTGTTTGCCCGGACCCCATCACTTTCACCAAGACCGAGAACGGAGCCGAGGAGGACTGCATCACGCCGAGCGTGTGTCTTGCCCGAGGCACCCAGTACCCGATCTACAACTCCGTTGCGGATGCGCCCCCCACCACCTCCGTCCCCCGCAGCTCATCCGTTCCCACCGGCACGGAATGGGCCGTCGGAACCTGCGAGGCGGCCACGGCGGCGGACTTCGGAGCGTTCCTCAGCAGCGCCTACGCTTGGTCTGCGGCCGTGAATGGTCCCTACTATCTCGCGGGGGTGGCCAGCTGCTTGCACATCTTGGCGGAGGACCTGTACATCGATCTCACCTTCACCTCGTGGACGTCGAATGCAAGCGGCGGTGGCTTCTCGTACACGCGCACTCAGGTCATCGGCAGCGGCGACGCATGCCTCTAGATAGGTAGTCGTTGGAATGTTGCACTGAGCGCGTTGCGGATCGCGCTGTGAACCAACTCGCTGGGCGGGGACAGCTCCATGCACACGATGCCGAAGACGACCGACTCCGCGTGCAGTGGGGAGATGATGAGCTCGGAGCGCTCTGCGGCGGAGAGCATCGCTGCGGGAAACTCGCGCGCCGCCAGCCGCGTCCGTTCGAGGCGCGTCCGGCCACCCCCGAAAGACAGCACGCGGATCACGATGTCGTCGTTCAGTACGTCGGCATAGAGCGCCACTGTCAAGCGGGCGATCCCGAGGCGAGCGAACCGTTGCTCAATCACTGCGGCGACGTCCTCCAGTGTCGAAGCGGCTCCCAGCTCGACGGTGGCTTCGAGCAGCCCGTGCACCAACCGTTCGCGATTCTCCTGCTCGAGGTGCTGCTGGCGTTCCGCCGCTGCCGCGGTCGCCAGCCGTGCTCCATCCAGCACGCCCTCGAGCGTGGTGCGTAGTGCGACGTCGCCCAGCACGCACGGAATGAAGTGACGCCAGAGGGCGGAAACGACGTCGTCGAATACCGTGAGATCCGTGTGTTCCGAGGTGGCTCGATGCAGGGCTTCGTCGAGCGCCAAGCGAAACGCATCGGGAGAGCGGCCTTTCAGCTCGTCCAGCAGGGCCGAAATCAGGTTTCCTTCCCAACCGCGCTGCAGGCCGTCGAGCTGACCGCGCCCCGCCCGCGCCATCTCGGCGAGCAAGGTATCGCGGCGTTCGTGGAGGGCGACCTCAAAGGTTCGGCCGCCACGGCGCCGCAGGTCCGCCTCCGAGACCGGCAAGCGACCGATCCCACCGAGGCACCCACAACTGCGGCGGACGACGAGCTCGGTTCGGAGCACGCGTCGCTCGGCCGGTCCCACGCCGACTCGCTCCAAGAGCAAGTGCACGGCGGTCCGCCCCTGTTCGTGCAGCGGCTGCCGCACAGTGGTCAGCGGCACACGCGCCTGCCGCGCTCCGGGTACGTCATCGAAACCGACCACGGCCAGCTGCCAGGGCACTCGAATGCCGCGCGCGGCCAGCTCGCTCATCAAGCCCAGTGCCATCCCGTCGTTGGCGGTCACGAGGGCATCCACCTCGTCGATGGGGACGCGCCGTTCGTCCAAGAGGATCCGCGCTGCCGCCTCGCCGGCCTCGGACGTGAAGTTGCCGGGTAGCATCAGCCGCTCATCGGCGCTCAGGCCGTGCTCCTCGAGGGCGGTCAGAAACGCGCTGCGCCGTTGCTGTGCTTCCGCGTTGTTCTTGGGTCCGCCCACGAATCCGATCCGGCGGTAGCCGTGCGTCTGGACCAGATGCCGGATGGCTTCGGTCAATCCCGACTGATTGTCCGAGAATACGCCGGAAGCCCCAGGCAGCTCGACGGCCACCGAGCACAAGGGCAGGTGACGCAGGGAGTGCAGGAAGTCCTCCCGCTCCTTCTCCGACTGCACCTCGATGCTGGGAGCAAGAACGATGATGCCGTCGACACTTTCGCGCCCCAGTAGACGCGGCGCGGTGCGGGCGCCGAGTGCGGCACCACCGGGCAAGCCTTCGGTGAAGCAGGCGACGCTGACGTCGCGCGTACGGGCCGCTTCGAGGACTCCGCCGAGCACCTGCAGCTGGTACTCCGGCGTCAGCCAATCCGTGAGCAATCCGATTGTGGTCGAGCGCCCGAGCGACACCGTAACCCCAGAGAGTAGCCGAGCCCGAGTTGGGAGACCAGCCGGGACCTTATCACCTTCTGGAGACCACTTTCAGTGGCGATTCGGGAGGCTCTGGTCATCCCGGAGCCAGCACGGGGGATTCCGGCGCTGCAGTGAACTGCACCGGCTGATCACTCGGACAAGTAGTCCGAGATCACGTCGTACAGGTGCGTGTTGTCGATGATCCGGAGCCCGGGATAGAAGGCTCCCTCGTGCGCCTCGAACGGTGCGCCGTCCGTGGCATAGACCGTTGCCAGCTCGTTGGTGTGCTGCCCCGAGCCGTAGGCGATGAAGTCGCGCCAGTTTTCAGGGAGCTCGCCTGGGCCGAGCACCTCGGATCCGGTCGGTCGCAGGTACCCGTTGGCGTGATCCGTGGTCACGATAATGAGCGTGTTGTCGCGATCGATCG
>CAZSVU010000524.1:0-3551 GCA_964610275.1 uncultured Polyangiaceae bacterium
GCGTTCGGCCCGGCGGAGGACAACGATTGCGACTTGTGAGACACAGCACTAGGACGCTTGGAACATGCCGCCTGGGACTCCCGAAGTCGAGAATGCCAGATAACTGGCACCAGGCCAGGAGGACGAGAGATGAGAACGCGGTCCAGTATCGACGCAGTCCGACCAGCAGTCCCCTGCGGTACGCACCCCGCCACCCGTTTGGCGTGTAGCCTTTCGACCGTCTCGATGGGACTCGTCACGCTGATGGCTGCACAGGCAGCCGGCGCAGCGACCGTCACCGTGGATGCGTCCAACAGCCCGAGGGGCAATCCAAAATTCTGGTCTGAAATGGTCGGTACTGGCACGGCCAGCCTGGGTTTGCGGGCGGACCTGCAGACGCACTTCAAGATTGCCAACCGTGAGCTCGGCATGAAGCGGGTGCGCGGCCACGGTATCCTCAATGACGACATGGACATCTACCGAGGCCCGGGAAACTACAACTGGGAGAACTTCGACACGGTTCTGTCGGGCATCGCCGAAGCGGGAATGCGCCCGGGCATGGAGCTCAGCTTCATGCCTTCGGCCCTGGCGCGGAGTGGCGACAGCAAAGACCCCCCCGGTGACTTCAACACGTACAGCGATTTCATCCAAGCCGTGGTCCAGCGTGCCGTGGACCTCTTCGGCGCGGACGACGTGGCGCAATGGTACTGGGAGGTCTGGAACGAGCCGAACTATTCGGGGTTCTGGACCGGCACGATGCAGGAGTACTACGAGATGTACGACGCGGCGGTCGCCGGTGCCACCGCCGCGCTGCCCAATATCCTGATTGGTGGACCAGTGACCACCCAAGGCTCGGTCAGCCTAATGCAAGAGTTCTTGCAGCACTGCCAGAACAACGGCACGCGGGTGTCGTTTCTCGCGTCTCACGCTTACCCCGGCGGCTCGGGCCCCAGCGCCAACGCAACCTTCGGCAGAAACGACAACAATGACCGAGTGAACGTGATCACGGGCGCAGGCTACAGCCAGTCCGAAATGCCATCGCTGAACACGGAATGGAACACAGCGTACACCGGCCAAGGCGGGAACGTTGCCGACAATACCGTCAGCATGGACACCCATGCGAATGCTCCGTTCATTCTCAAGAGCGTCAAACTGCTCGCCGACCAAGTTCAGGGCGACACGGCGCCAATCGCCGCGTTCTCGTACTGGGTCATATCGGACATCTTCGACGAATCCAGCGGCCCCTCCGGTTCGTACATCCTCGGCCAGGGTGGAAACCTTCCGTTTGGCCAGGTTTTTGGCCTGATGACTTTTCAAGGCGTGCGCAAAGCCGCCTTCAACGCGTTCAAGATGCTCGACTACCTCGGCTCCAGGCAACTCTCGGTCAGCGGCGGCTCGGGCGACAGTGACGGTGTCGACGGCATGGCCACCATCTCCGCGAGCGACGATGCGGTCGCAGTCATCGTCTACAACTACTATTCGACGATCAACACCACTGGGTCCGAAAGCGTGACCTTGAACGTGGACAATCTGCCCTTCGCGGGGCAAGAGATCTTCGTAACCAAATTCGGCATAGACCCCGACCACAGCAACCCGTACGGCGTCTGGCAGGACCAGGGCAGCCCCACCAATCCGAGCGAGGATCAGTGGCGAGCCATGCGTGCGGAGCAGCACCTGGAGTTACTCGAGCCGGTCACCACGACGACCGCCGGCACTTCGTACTCCACGACGTTCGACCTGCCCCATCAGGGAGCGGCGCTCATCATCCTCAGCTTGGACCGCCCACTGACCGGTCGCGATGCTCTGGTGGAGATGGAAGGTGAGGACTACGACGGTCAATCCGGCGCGACCAAGGAAGACAGTAACGACAGCAGCATGGGGCAGTCGATAGCCGGCAATGGCGGCAGCTACGTCTACTTCAACAGCGTGGACTTCAGCGATGACGGGGTCGACACCGTTCAGTTGCGCGTCAATGCGCAGAGCGCCACGACCCTGGAGCTTCGCGCGGATTCGGAGACTGGCACGCTGCTGGGCACGTGCGACATCGCGGCGACCGGCGGGGCCTGGGACACGCAGACGTGCACACTGACTCCGACCACAGGCGTTCACACTTTGTACGCCACCTTCGGTGGCTCGCTGCGCCTCAACTGGTTGCAGTTCGAACTGGGAGGCAGCGTCGTGGGTACCGGCGGGGCTGGCGGCGCGGGTTCTGGCGGTAGCGCTGGCAGTGAAGCCGTGGGGGGCGCAGCGCCCGGCGCCGGCGGCCTGGCAATGACTGGCGGAAGCGCCGGAGCGGGAACGGGAGGCACCGCGACGGGAGTCGGCGGAGACACGGCCACGGGCGGCGGGGTTTCGACGCTGGGCGGTGCTCCGGGCTTGGGCGGTGCTCCGGGCTTGGGTGGCGCTTCGGGCTTGGGTGGCGCTCCGGGCTTGGGTGGCGCTCCGGGCTTGGGTGGCGCTTCGGGCTTGGGCGGCGCTCCGGGTGCGGGTGGCTTGAATGCCGCCGGTGGTGCGAACGCCACGGGCGGAGTCGGACAGACAGGAGGCGCCGGTTCGACGCCAACCTGTCAGGCTCCGCTGCGCCAGTGCGGCACGGTTTGCGTGGACACAAGCAGCAACGTGGACCATTGCGGCGACTGCGGCATCGTTTGCCCGGGCACCCAGGTTTGCTCTGGCGGGGTCTGCGTCGCGACCTGCGGAGCCGGCCTCACGCAGTGCGGTCAGGATTGCGTGGATCTGATGACGAGCCTGGTCTCGTGCGGCAACTGTGGCTTCACTTGTGAACCGGGACAGATCTGCGAGAGTGGGACCTGCGTGGGTGATCCCACCGTTGAGTCAGCATCCGATTCGGGCGACGAGGGCGGCTGCGGGTGTCGTGTCGGATCCGAAAGTGACTCTGGCTCGCGAGGCTTCGTGGCTGGTCTGCTTGCGCTCGGCCTGCTGGTAGTTCGCCGGCGTCGGAGGCGAGGTTCGTCCGCCCCCCGCTTCTCACGCCACACCTGATTCCCCAGTGAACGATGCGACTGGGTCGGAAACCATCCGAGTCGCAACCTGCACGCCACCGTAGCGGGCGTACGTTTTGGAGCTTGATGATGAGGCAACGATCACCGAAAGCAATGTGTCTGGCGGTCTTGGCAGGCTCCCTAGCGGGAGCCTGCGGCGGCGGCTCCGAACCCACGTCTGACGAGACCACGTGCCTTGCCGACGGGGTTTGTGACGACGCGTGCACTGCTGATCCTGATTGCAGCTCTTCAGCCACCGGTGGCAATGGCGGCGGTGTGGGCGAAGGCACAGGCGGCAGTCCGGCCGGCGGCACCGGGGGCGTCTCGCCCTCCGGAGGAATCGGCGGGGTTCTGACGGGAGGCGCACCGGGCGCGGGCGGCACGCCAAGCGTGGGAGGCACACCAAGCGCGGGAGGCACACCCGGCGCGGGAGGCACACCAAGCGCGGGAGGCACACCTGGCGCGGGAGGCACACCTGGCGCGGGAGGCACACCTGGCGCGGGAGGCACCGTGGCCGATACCGGAGGCGCATCGGGCGATACCGGAGGCGCATCGGGCGATACCGGAGGC
>CAZSVU010000524.1:3651-4940 GCA_964610275.1 uncultured Polyangiaceae bacterium
CGATACCGGAGGCGCATCGGGCGATACCGGAGGCGCATCGGGCGATACCGGAGGCGCATCGGGCGATACCGGAGGCAGCGCCGGCGCGGCCATGGGAGGGGCCTCGACCGGTGGCGCTGGGACCGGTGGGGCCACCCCGACGCAACCCGACTTGGTCACTTCGACCAGCGGCGCCTACTGGGTGACCACCGGAACGCTGACTGAGGTGACCGGCGCGGCCGCCACCGTGACGGTCAACGACACCTCCACCGCTCAAACCTGGGAGGGCTTCTGTGGAGCCTTCAACGAGATGGGGTGGGACTACCTCTCGATGCTCAGCCAGGCCGACCGGGATCGCGCCCTGCAACTCCTCTTCGGGATGGACGGGTGCCGATTCACCTTCGGACGGATCCCGATCGGGTCGAGCGACTACGGGATGGATCGCTACACGCTCGACGAGGTGCCCAGTGGCTCGACCGATCTGACGATGTCCAGCTTCTCGATCGCTCGCGACTACGAGCGGCTCATCCCGTACGTCCAGGCGGCGCAGGTGGTGAAGGGTGACATCCACTTCTGGGCCAGCCCCTGGACGCCACCGACCTGGATGAAGGAGGGGCCCTACAACGACAGTTCTCCGTTCGATGGCGGCTCGATGAATGGCGACACCGACATCCTGGCCGCGTTCGCTCAGTACTTCGTCCTATTCGTGCAAGCATATGCGCAGGAAGGGATCGACATCGAGTTGGTCTCCCCTCAGAACGAGCCGGGCTACAGCGGAACCTACCCGACCTGCGCGTGGGCGCCGGCGACCTATCGGGATTTCGTCGGCGTGCATCTCGGCCCAGCGTTCGCCAGCGCCGGCCTCGACGTTGGAATCATGCTCGGAACCTTCAACGGCGGTACCGGGGACACGGACATCATCAGCACTGTGATGGGCGACCCCACCGCAGCGAGCTACATCGATGTCCTCGGGTACCAGTGGGGCATGGTGAGCAACGTCGCCAGCAGCACCCAGAACTACGGTCGTCCGGTTTGGCAGTCGGAGCACCAATGCGGCAACTACCCCTGGCAGACGGCGACGTTCGTCCCCGACATCGCGCCCAACGACCAGGCCTACGCCGTCGAGAGTTGGGGCCTCATCCGAGACTGGATCAATGCGGGCGTCACCTCGTACGGCACGTGGAACATGGTGCTGGACACGGTGGGAAATGGCATCGACTCGGAGCGCTTCTGGCCGCAGAACGCCCTGCTGACGGTGGATACGTCGGCGAATACGCTGAACATCACGCCGACCTACTACGTCTTCCGCC
>CAZSVU010000525.1:0-3551 GCA_964610275.1 uncultured Polyangiaceae bacterium
GCAGATTCTCGTTTGTATCCGCGCCCTTGCGCGTTTTGATCCGAGAACTAGGCTACGGGCATGAAGTACCAGCTGGTTGGGACAACGCTGGCCTTGACGCTGCTACTCGCCGCCCAGCCGCTCGCGGCTGCCGAGTGGTGGGTCGATCAGGCTGCAACGCCGGGTGGGGATGGATCGCAGGAGCAACCCCTGCAGGCCATCAACGACGTTCGGTCGGTGCTCCAGACCGGCGATACGGTCTGGGTGCGGGACGGGACCTACAACGAGACCGTCGATTTCTGGCACGTGCCGAATGGCGCGGGCGGGCGGACCACGGTGCGCGCGGCTCCAGGACACCATCCGGTCATCGACGGTGGCGGCGCCTCGGGCTTCGTGATCCAGGCCGGTGAGACGCCCCAGATGACGTTTCAGGGATTGACCGTGCGCAACGGGGACACCGCGTTCTCGTTCTACTATGCCGACGGGGGCGAGGTCATCGACTGCACCACCGAGGCGGTGGGGGGCGCCATCAGCTTCTACTACGCGAACCAGGGCTACGTGTCCGGCTCGACGCTGGAGGGAAGCGTATCCGGCAAGGAGTCGGACGGCACGATTCTCGAGGACAACGAGATTTACGGCAGTGGGGCCGAAGGCATCACGCTGCACGCCGACTCCCGCAACTGCCGCTACTCGCGCAATGTCGTGCACGACAACACGTCGGTCAATATCTACCTCGACAGCATCAGCCACACCCTCGTCGAGTCGAACCTCGTGTACATGAGCGATCCGAGCAGCGAAGATACCGTGGGCATCATGCTCGCCGACGAGTCCTACACCAACGTCACGGCGCCCGTGCTCACCGACATCACGATCGTCAACAACGTGGTCATCAACAACGAGTCGGGCATTCGCTTCTGGGACGGGCACTTCGCCGGGCAGAGCGCGTTGCGCAACGTGGTCATCGCGAATAACACCGTCGTGAACAACCGGACGTCGGCCATCAAGTGGGACGCCGGACCGCACGACAACGCCGTCGTTCGGAACAATATCTTCGCTGCCCAATCGGGCGCCGGGCTGCTCCTGCTGCAGGCCAACTCTACGTCAGGCGTATCGCTCGACCACAACCTCTGGTACTTGTCGGACGTCCCGTCGCCCTTTCTGTGGGGCACGACCACGTACGACCACGCCGGCTGGACGAGCGCGACCGGTCAGGGCGATGGTGACGTGAATTCGGATCCGACGTTCGTTGGAGGGTGGGAGCTGCCGGGGCCGAATCTGCAGCTGCAAGCGAGCTCTCCCGCCGTGGATGCCGGCACAGCCCTGGCGCAGGTGACGAACGACTTCAATGGCGGCGTGCGGCCGTTGGGGAGCGCCCTTGACATGGGCGCGTTCGAATTCGGGACGGAGGCAGCCGGCGGCGCTGGGACGGCGGGGCCAGTCGCCGGGACCGGAGGCCTGGGCGGCTCTTCGGGTGGCGCCGGGGCGAGCGGCGTAGCCACCGGCGCTGGTCCCAACAGAAACGCCACAGCTGCTGAGGAGGGCTGCGGGTGCCGCCTACCCCCACGCAACGGCGGAACGTCATCCGCAGTGGCCGGCGTGGGGCTGGCTCTTGCGCTCGCGTTCACGCGGCGTCGTCGCGCGCGGAGGTGAATCAACGGAAGCGCGTTCGGAGGCAGCCCTGCTGTGTTCCAGCCGAGGATGGACGAAACGCATCCAGTGCCCATCGCTCAACGTCCAGCGGTGGCTGGCAAACGAGCTCTGAACCACCGCAGGCTGGACGAGCGTGTGCGAGCAGTCGACGCCTCGCGGCCAGGCTCGGCTGAACAACAGCTACGCCCATGACCCAAAGCAGAGACTCCATCCAGCACGACGTGGAGAAATGCCTCGCAGCGCGGAAGATGATGCCTGAAAGGACTGAGGCTGTGCCGGTTTCTTCGTTCGTCCGCCCCGACTCGATGGGGATCCGGTGCCCTCGAGCCTATCTAATTCGGCTTTTCGATCGCGCCCGAGGACCCCTCGCCCCTACTCCCACCCCTCCGGCATCGAGTGCTCCACGAGCCCCAGGCCGCCAATCTGATCGGTAATCTCCACCAAGCTCGGCGCATCGCTGGCTGCATCCAGCCACCAGAGCCGTGACGCATCCACGTTGTCGACGGGCGCATATGCGAGCAGACCCGAGCCATCGGGGAGCCAGGCGAATCGGGCCTCGTCTGGTAGCGGGACCACGGCGTAGGGATTCTGGCTGGCGTCCCGGAGCAAATCGATCAGCCACAGTTCTGATGGGCTGCTCGCGCTGGTGAGCGCTGCGCGCGATCCGACGGGCGGAAGGCTCATCCCGCTCGGGGAGGCATCGAGTGCGGTGGCGACCAAGAAGACGGGCTGCACTGACGGCATGAGCCGAAATCGCTGCAGCTCGGTGGTGTCGTCGGGCGCGGTGATGCGCACGAGAATCTCCGTCCCGCCAGGAGCCAACCGGACCTCGAAAGGCGAATCGCTGAGCGGCGATGCGTACAGCGAATGCACCACCGCAGGGGAGCTACGCCGGTCGGCCCAGAACAACTCGAACTGGTCCTGGTACCGCTCGCTGAACATGAGGCCGTCGCCCTGACCAGTCCAGGCGGCGTAGCCGACCGCGGTATCGGTTCGATGGTGCGTGACCAAGCTGCCGTCGGTTGGATCGACGACCAGGAGGTCCATGAGATAGTCTCCGCTGACCGACTCCTGCCGACTCACGCGGTAGGTTACGTGCTGTCCGTCCGGCGCCCACATCACGTCCACCACCGAGCTGTCGGCCGGTATGTCCACGGACACGAGTTGGGCGGTAGGGCCGCGCAGATCGTAGAGATCGGGGGGGGCAAACCCGCCGGAACCGGCGCCAGTTCGAACGTTGACGAAGAATTCGCCAGAGGGCGACCAGTGGCTGATGCCCGGCGTCGTGGTCGTCATTTCGACCAACTCGCTGCTGCCCGCAGCGCCGTCGAGCCGAACGAAGTAGACGCCGAAGGTCGGGCCTTCAGACGCGGTTTCCACAAACAGCGCATCAGCAGTGGGGGACGGGAATACGGTGATGAGATCGTCGCTGCCGATCAATCTGGCGAGGTCGAGGGTCGCGGTTGGGTTCGTCACGTCGACCCAGGTCCACAGAGTAGCGAGCGTGTCCGGCTCTGCGTCTCTGATGATCACGGCGCCCGAGCCACACCAGGCGTGAATCGAGGCGTATTCGTGCAGCTGCAAGTCCACATCGAGGGGCGCGGCCACTGGCGGATAGTCATCGGCAAAGTCGACCACGTACGCGTGATACTCCAGCGTCGCCAAATCTTCGGTGACCAAGGCGAGTCGGGAGCCATCGGGTGACCACAACACCGAAGAGACCTCCACGTAGGCGTCGACTGGTGTCAGCTCGTGAGATCGGTCCACGCCGGCGCTGCTGAAGTGAAGCGCGTACAGGGTTTCGTGCAGCAGCGCGTTGCGTCCCTCGACCACCATCCAGCGCAGGTTCGGAGGGGTAGCGTCGGGGCCTGCGTCGGGGCCTGCGTCGGGGCCTGCGTCGGGGCCTGCGTCGGGGCCTGCGT
>CAZSVU010000525.1:3651-4930 GCA_964610275.1 uncultured Polyangiaceae bacterium
CGTCGGGGCCTGCGTCGGGGCCTGCGTCGGGGCCTGCGTCGGGGCCTGCGTCGGGACCTGCGTCGGGGCCTGCGTCGGGGCCTGCGTCGGGGCCTGCGTCGGGGCCTGCGTCGGGACCTGCGTCGGGGCCTGCGTCGGGACCTGCGTCTCCACTGGGGATCACGTCAGGACCGGCGTCGACTACGGGAGTTGGGTCAATTGGACCCGCGTCGTCGCGTGTGGGCTCAGGACCACTATCCGGAAGGTCGCCTGCTACGCCACGGCCACCAGACCCGGAGCTCCCACCGGCATCGAGTTGGAGATCATCGCGGCCACTGCCCCCGAGGCCCGCGTCACTGTCCAGCCCCATTCTGCCACCGCAGGACGCCGCCAGACAGCACGCCAGCGCGCCGAACCCAAGCCAACCTGCGGACCGTAACTTGAGGCCCATCGCCACCATCCCAACTCAGCGGTCTACCATGCTCAGCCGGAGCGAGCCAACGCGGTACCGGCGTGCAAAGTGCGTCGAACGGGCAAGGAACCGGTGTCCGCTGGGCCGGCGCCCGCTGATGGGCGCTCCGCGGGTCGAACACGACGGGAGGGCGTCACGTTCGAGCGCCGAAAGTGGTCGCGTCACCTCTGCGATGGTACCTTGACTGAGGTTCGGTTTGCGTTCGGGGAAGGAGTCTGGGAGATGATTCGGTCAGCCAGGGTGCGGACGGATGTCTGCTGGCTTTTCTTGGTGAGCGGGGCCGCGGTGTCCGGGTGCGGCGACAGCGAGAAGCAGAGCGGGGAACCATCGGGATCGGACGGTGGTGTGGCCACCGGCGGCAGCGGCAACGCCGTGGGAGGCAGTGCTCCCAGCGGGGGCAGCGGGGGTACTGCACTCGGCGGGGGTCCATCTTCAGGCGGTACGGCCGGCACCGGCGGCACGGTCGTCCTGGACCCGCCCGGGCTCGGGATCGCATGCGGCGAGACGACCTGTGCCGAGGGCTCAGAGATGTGCTGTGTCGGTGAGTCCGACCCTTGGTGCGATGCGTCCCAGTGCGTGAGCGCAATCGCTCGCCTGGAGTGCGACGACTCGGCGGACTGCCCGGGCGAGCGCTGCTGCTACACGAACATCTCCGCGATGAATTGGATCGTGACGCGCTGCGGTTCGGCCTGCGGGAGCCTCGAAGACATCCAGGTGTGCAAGGAGGCCGGCGAATGCGACAACGGCGATCCCTGCCATGCCTTCGTTTGCGGCGGGCTCGACACGCGCCACGTTGTGAGCGGGTTGTGCACGGCGACCGCGCCAATG
>CAZSVU010000526.1:0-4860 GCA_964610275.1 uncultured Polyangiaceae bacterium
ATGATGAGCATGCTGCACGTCAGCGGTAAGTTCCGGATTCATCACCCGCCGTCCTAACCCTTCCAGGCGGGAGCGCGCTCCCGACACCCAGGCACAGGAGTCCAACATGCACGCCATCTCGGCCGCAGCTGTGACCACGCTCGTCGCGGCCGCGCTCACCTTCGGGACTCGAGCGCACGCTGCGCCCCGACACGACATCTGTGCCGACGTGGGCGACTCCTTTGCGTTCGGGGTGTCGAGTTACGGCACGCTTCGGGACTGGGCACCCGAAGCACGCAGCGAGTACGGCGCGGAGTTCCAGTTCATCTACGTCTACATTCTCGCTGGTGGCATGGACGACCCAGAGACCTTCGAGGAATGGTACGTGCGGCCGTTCGCGGAAGCGGCCATCGACATGGACGCCATTCCCGTTTTCACCTTCTACCAGTTGCTCGACCTGGGTGTGCGCGCCGACTACGAGGGCAGCGAAGCGGAGATCGTGCAGCGGGCGATTGCCGATCCCGGCGTGATGAACACCTACTTCGAGCACTTCGTTTGGCTGCTCGAGATCGCGCAGAGCTACGAGCCTCCGGTGATCGTGCACGTGGAGCCGGATTCCTGGGGATTCATGATGTGGGCCATGGGCATCGAGGGAAACGACGACGCGACCAGCGTTCCAGTGGCCGTGGAGTCGTCGGGGCACCCGGATTTGGGTGGCTTTGCCAACCATGCCGGCGGCCTGGGGCAGGCCCTGCTGGCGCTGAGAGATCAGTACGCGCCGGACGTGCGCCTGGGCTGGCACGCGTCCAACTTCCGGGTGGGCACCCGTCCCGAGGTCGTGACGAGCTTCTACGCATCCATGGGGGACTGGGACGTGCTGGTCGGCGAGCACCCGCACGTCGAGGCCGAGGGTGCGGACTGGTGGGAAGAATGGGATCCGGAGCGGCTGGACATCAACCTGACCTGGCTCTCCACGGTGGTCGAGGGCGCCGGCGTGCCGCTGATCTTCTGGCAGATGCCCATCGGCGCGGAGGACTGGCACTTGCTCGGGGACCCGAGCGATCTCTTCACGCTTGGGCGGTTTGCCGAGGCGGGTGCCGTGGGCCTGCTTTTCGAGCACATCGCACACCGCGGCGAGACCGATCCAGATCTGATCCGTGCCAGCGGCGCGCTCGGCGACACTCCTCCCGCCGACAGCCTTGCCGGCGGCACGGCCGCGGACATGCGCGACCGCGTCGCCGCCTACTCGCAGAGCCCCCTGCTCTGGCCCGACGGATCCATCTGCAGCACCGGTGTGACGACGGGAGATCCCGGCAATCCATCCACGACGCCCAACGAGGTCGAGCCCCCGCCGGAGAGCGGGGACGACGACGCTGGCGCGGACGGAGACTCGGACGACGGCGGGTGCAGCTGCCGAGCGGGGAGGGGCGAGGTGCCGGGAGCGCCGGTGCGGCTGATGCTACTCGGACTGGTCGGCGCGCTGCGCGCCCGGGCCCGCGGTCGGCGCCGCGCCGCTTCGACAGCTCCAGGTCACTGAAGCTCGACCGTTTCGCAGCCCTGGATCAGATCGATCCGTCCCACGCCGGTGGACTGCAGGGTGCCGCACAGCGGGCCGGCGACGATGGCTGCTGTGGCGAGACTGGGATCGGCGTTGTTGTAGCGCCGGTGACTCACGTCGGTCGGAGTCGCGCCGTTCCCGCGGGGGACGACCTGGCAGTCGACCGCGACGTTCAGCTGGTTCCGGTTGGGGATCTCGCCTTCGATCGGCAGCACGCATTCGCCCAGGAGCTGCCCCAGGATCGACTGCAGCGTGTCGGTCAGCTCGTCGACACCACCCTGGGCTGACACGCCGTAGTAGCTGGTCGAGCCATCCGGTCGTTCGAATCCACCAGCGTTGGCCAGGTCCTGGTAGACCGAGTCGTAGAAGTCGCTGCCGGGCAGCGCCACCACGATGGTGGTGACTCCGACAACTCTGAGATCGACGACTTGCTGCAGGGCAGTCGCCAGGTCGAGGCACGCTTCGGGGTAGGAGCCGCAGCAGCTGGCGCCATCCGGCGGGCAGCCAGGCACGTCTTCCACGTTCAGAGTACACGTGGTCACGTCACAGGTGGCTTCG
Organism: uncultured Polyangiaceae bacterium; assembly: GCA_964610275.1. Classification (GTDB taxonomy): domain Bacteria; phylum Myxococcota_A; class Polyangia; order Polyangiales; family Polyangiaceae; genus JAFGBI01. The sequence continues at coordinate 2,096 of CAZSVU010000526.1, forward strand.
GCGTTGCAGTTGGGTGCTCCATCCACGATCAGCAGGACGTACTTGTCGCCTTCCAGGGCCGCACCGTGTCCGTTGGTGAAGTACTCCAGTGCGCGATACAGGGCAACCGACATGGGCGTGCCGCCGGCCGGAGCGGACTCTGCGAGCGCGTTGATGACCTCTGAGACCGCCGAGGTCCCGACGTCGACAGGCACGTTCAGGTCTCCGTCTCGGGGCATCTCACAGCACCGACCCGAGTCGCCGCACTCGAACGGGATGGGGTTGCCGAGGCTGGCCGTGGTCGGAAACATCTCGAGCCCGAACGCCACGCCACCCGCCACCTGCACGAGGGTTGGAGCGAGAGCCACTTCCAGCGTTTCCCACTTGCTCAGGGTGTAGCCCGCCGGCTGGTCTGCCATGCTGCCTGACTTGTCAATCAGCAGCAGTACGTTCGGGCGGATGGGATCCATCTCCACGGCGGCAAACTCGCACGTTGGCGGGAGGCCGACCACGGTGTCACAGGGCGGGACGCCAAATCCACCGCCTCCCAACCCGGGCCCGCCACCGAGCAGGACCGGGACCGTGCCCCCCATCCCGACAGCGCCTGCAATCCCGAGTTCCACACACGTGCCATCGACGCAATTCAGGAAGTCGTTGCAGGTATCGTTGCCGTAGCACGGGCAACCTTCGGTGCCGTTCGAGCAGGTGCCTCCGCTGCCCCCGCTACCGTTGGTGCCGCAGTCGCACGGTTCCCACTGCAGAGTTGCGTCGTTGCACCCTTGTTGACCCGTCTCCTGGTCATCGCAACTGCACTCCCGGGTACTGCCGGGACTGCAGGCGCGATCGTCGACCATTCCCGTTCCACTGCAACCGGGCGCCAGCAAAGCTGCACTCGACCACAGCGCCAACGCGAGCGTGACCCCTGTTTGCGTAGTCCTCCTCATTGCCCCGCACCTCCGAACCGCAGTCTACCGCCAGATCCGGACGATGGCCACGGTCTTGCTCCCCGCCATCCGCCCCACACGCACATGACGAGTCGTCGTTCTGCGTCTGGGGCCAGTGCCTCGACGCTGCTGCCTGCGCCGCCACCAACTGCTGCATCCCCGGCTCAGCAGGAGAGGCCTGTTGCGCCGCCGAGCTCGGCGACTGCAGCACCTGTCAGGTCAACTCGGACGAAACCGACGGCGTGCGCACGCCGTCGGTGTGTTGAAGGGGGGTATCACTTCAGACTTGCTGGCGATGTCGGCCAACTGGGGAGTCCGTCACTGACCGGGCACCGGGCAGTGAGTTGGCAGGTCCGGGTCGGGCGGTGGAGCGGGTGGGTGTGAGCCGTCGGGGATGCAGTAGGCGACGAGCTCTTCCTCCTCGATTCCGACGGAATTCTCATACACCTTGCCCACGCCGCGTGCCCAGTAGAACTGAGCGGGCTCCCCTTCCCAGTCACGGTTGTCGTGGATCTCCAGGTCGAAAAACGTGCCTGCAGGAACCTCATGCCACGCCTCGGTCCCAACCACGTCCCAGTCCTGAAACACCTCCCCGGGGTGGTCTTCGTCGGTGAACACGCACGACTCGTCACCTGGGCAGACCACTACGTTGCATCCATCGGGGACGACACCTTCAGGTTCGCAGGAATCCGGATTGATCTGGACCGCACCGCAAGCGCTCCAGTCCCCGTCCGATTCAGAGTCAGCGGCCACAGATGCTTCTGTATACCGTTCGTAGTAGGGGAGCTGGTCGGCCTGCGCCAGACAATCGACCGTACGCAGTCGATAAGGGCAGTAGTGCACGACGGACAGCAAGTTCCCCTCCCCGTCGAACAGTTCATCATAGTGGCGCCTGATGTCGTATCCAGGCAGATTGTCTGGACAGTGACGCAGCGACTGCCACCGAATCCTTCGATTGCGTCCTACCTTGACGCTGACCAGCGGGAACGCCCGCTCGCCGGGCACGCGAGGCATGGGCTGCTCTTCGCACACGTAGTTGACCTTGTCGGTGCGTGCCCAGTTCTCGCTTGCCTCGTACGTCCAGTGATGCCACCAAGCGCCTTCCCGCAGCGGGTGAAGCGCGTCGGTGGTGCTCCGTTCCGCGCAGTCGGGTGCCACACCAGTCAAACCACCGATGCCGGTCGCGGCACCGCCCTCACCGCCGGCACCAGCTCCGCCTTCGACCGAACCCGCGCTGCCACCCTCACCGGCGGCACCAGTCTCGCCCGCGGTGTCGCTCGAACCGCCACCGACTGCACTGGCGCTCGCACCTCCACTTCCTGTGCGTCCACCGCTCGGCGATTCGTAGCCAGCAGCGGCGTCACCGTCGTCAGTGCTTCGGTCCAAGTACACGTCAGTGGTGCCACACGCGAGCATTGCTGCGGCCAGGACAGCCAGCGCCAGCGCCGCGACGGACCCGGACTCCCAGCTCGAGCCCTGCGCTTCGCACGATTGATCTGTCCGACGAGCCCCCACGTCGTGTCCCTCAGCTCGATTGTGCCACCCCCGCGCGCCCATCACCCGAAAAGTCTCCCCGAGGCCCGCTGCTCCGAGGCCCCTCACGCTGACCGGCCACTCGTTAGGCGGTCCGTTTGCCGTCCCAGCTACCGCGTGATTGCCGCAGGACTCCGGATTGATCACCTCAAGCGTCCATTCCCGCAGAAGAGGGAACATCGGCGGTGGTCGACGCGCCCTGAGCGCACCTGGAGTCGGTGCGCTCAGGGCCGTTGGTGACGCGCGTCGCGGTCTGAGCGTCAGGGCGCGGCGATCGAGTAGACCGCGATGGTGCCGCTGACCTCGTGC
>CAZSVU010000527.1:0-4811 GCA_964610275.1 uncultured Polyangiaceae bacterium
TCCGCTGTGCCGGGCACGTACTGCTCCGTCAGGTGACGCAAGTCGATGGCCACCACCGTCAGCGTGATCCGCTTGCTGACGGGATGCGGATGGATCACGGTCTTGAACATCATAGGGGGCTCGCCCGCGAGTGCCTCTCCGAGATCGGGATCACCCAGTCGGTGCCACTCGCCGTCCCCGGGCTGGGCGGAGCGTTCGTGGGGCGCCGCCACCGTTGCGGGTGGGAACGCGGTCCCGACATGTCGCGCGTCGGTGGTCCCGGCTGCGGGTCCGCCATCGGGCACCGTTTCCACATGCAGACCCGAATCCACGGTGTCCACACCGCCAGACGATGCCTCCCCCACCTCGACGCCGGCCTGCGCACCACCGTCCGGCCGCGTCGACGCCGGCAGCACCTCGGGGGGGCGGTCAGGAGGCGAACATCCGAGAACTGCAAGAACGCCGAGAAGGGCGATGGCCGTTCGCCTCGACACGCGTAATCCCGACACGAGCAGGCTAGAGCTCGCCGGGAACGAAGGTTCCGGCACCGGGTGGAGTGGGCTTGCGCACCGTGGGCGTCGGCTTCCGCCGCGGCGTGGGTTTCCGTACAGTGGCTGGTTTGGAGACGGCCGGTGGGTTCGGCGGAGCCGCCGTGCTCTGGGTCTCCGAAGTCTCGGACTTCCGAGACTCGGCCGATTCCGGCGTGCCCTTGGCGGTCTCTTTGCCCGATTCAGGTTCTGGCTCGGCCGCAGCGCTTGGGGTGGGTGGCGGAGGCGCGCTCGCAGTCGGCTCCGCGGCATCGGACGGCGCTGCAGCCGCTGGGGTGGCACTCGACGACGGTCGTTCGTCGCCCGTCGCATCGCTCTCCTCTCCCTTGCCACCCAGCATGGCAAAGAGCACGCCGCCAAAGCCCGCTGCAACGAGCACCACCAGCCCCACGAACACGACGATACGTAGCGATCCGCTGGCAAGCTTGGTCTGCTCGCCGTCGGCAGCAGCCTGTGCCGCAGCGGCGCTCGGCACCTCAGGCACGTTTGCGGGAGGTGCCGAAGCAGCGGGTGCGACCGGGCTCGGCGGCACGTCGTCGGCCTCAACCGCGTCCAACAATGCGTCCGCCGGGTCAGTGTCGTGAGCTACGTCGTCAGCTTTCGCCGGTGGTGCCTGCTCGGGGGGCTTGCCCTCGGGAGGCTTGCCCTTGTCTTCGATGAGCTCGTCGAGTTGGGCCCAATTGGCGAGCCGGCCGTCGATCACCGTGGGAGGCTCGTCCAGGTCCAATTCGGAGAGCCGCTCCAGGAACTCGGCGTCTTGGCTGACCCGGTCGCCGGCTGGCGGCGATGCCATCCCGGGCAACGGAGTCTTCTCGTCGCGCTGACGGGTCAAGGGGGGCGCCTTGGTCGCGGTCACCCGGGGCTGCGCAGGCGTTGCCGGTTTGGGAGTCGTGGGCTCGGCGAGCTTCTCCCCCGCAGTACCCTTGGGCTCCGGTTCGGCGGGAGCCGGCGCCGGTTCCGCCTCGACCGTGCCGGACGGCGGTTTGGCTGGCCCGACCCCCGGCTTGGTCGGCCCTTCCTTGGAACCGAACGGCAATCTGCCGGGGCGCAACCTCGCGGTTGCAGCTGCTGCATCCGGCTGAGGCGCAGACCCGAGCCGAGCCAGCTTGCGAGCGAGTGCGCTTCCAAAGGCGGCAGCAGGTGACGCGGCAGGCGGCGCCAAAGGGTTCGTACCGGCCGACCGCGCCTTGGGATCCGACGGTTCCTTCTGACCCGTCGGATCCGCCGTGGCTTCGCCCTGCCCGTCCGCCGGGCCAGGTGCGGTTGCTGGTGGCTCATCGACTGGCGCCGGCTCGGCTGGCTTGGCCTCACTTGCGTCGGGCTTGGCTTCGGCGGCGGTCAGAGTTGGCTTCTTCGCCTCCGCCGCCGGCGCCTTGGGTTCGGCCGGCGCTGCGGGCTCGGCCGCCGGCGCTGGCGCCGCCTCGGGCTCGGCCTCGGCGGTCGGCTCCGCCTCCCTCGGCTTGACTGCCGGCGCCTTGGGCTCGGCCTCTACAGCCGGCTTCGGCTCCCGTGCTTGGTCGGCCTTCGCTTCCGCAGCGGGCCCCTCGGGCTGCTCGGCCGCAGGCTTGGCCTCGACCGCCGACGCTGGCTGCCTAGTCTCTTCTTGGCCCCCTTTGGCCTCGCCAGACGCTCCGGGAGGAACTGACCTCGCCCTGGCCTTCGGCTTCACCGACTTGAGACGCGTGACCGGCCCGTCCGGGTTCGTGCCGTCGACGACGATGTCCGTCCGGCACTTCTTGCACCCAATAGTGACGACTCGCCCCTTGATCTTCTTGTCGTAGAGCGCGTCGGATACGTTGAGGCGGCTGCCGCAGCTCTTGCAGGTTATCGAAACGGACATTCCGCAGGCGAACTCCCGTGGCTTGGGCGCCAACAACCCGCGCGCTGTCGCGAAGGCCGGTCGTGGGTCGAATCTAGCAGCCTTCGGGCGATTGTGCCGACTTTTGGCACGAGCGCCGACTCCCCGTTCAAGAAGTCCGTTGCCACCCGCTTGGCGATCCGGCCGTTTGGCGGCACAATCAACGCCTGCCATGCGAAATGTTGCCGTTCTGACCCTGGTTGGATGCCTGATGGCCGCTTTCACAGCACCCGCTGCTGCGCAGGATGAGCCAGAAATTTCCGCCGAAGCCAAGGAGGAGGCGGCCGCCAAGTATCGCGAGGGCCTCACCCTGTTCGAGGCCGAGAAGCCCGGCGAGGCGCTGCCCCTCTTCCGCGAGGCACTTGCCATCACCAACAGCCCCAACGCGCGTCTGATGGTCGCCATGTGCCTCAAGCAAATGGGCCAGGTCGCCGAAGCGTATCGCGAGATGAAGGCGATCCTGGAAACGCCGGACGCCCAGGGCAACCCGAAGTACGAGCGCACCCTGGAGTCGGCCCGCGCGGAGCTGGAGCGACTCCAGCAAAAAGTGGGCAAGCTGACCATCAAGGTCGACGGCTCCCCGCCGGGTCTGAACGTGACCATCGACGGAGAACCCGTCGAGTTCGGTGACGACTCTCCACCCATCGTGCTGACGGGAGGGGACCACGAGCTGGTCGCAACGGCAGACGGGCTCGAAACCGACAAGCGCAGCGTTCACATCGAGGCCGGACACAGCAAGGCGATCACGCTGAAACTGGAGCCGCCTCAACCCAAAGTCGAGCCCAAACCGGAGCCCGAAAAAACTCCACCCTCACCGCCGCCCGCGCCCGAACCCGGCAGCACCAACTTGCAGACGATCGGCTACATCGTGGGCGGCGTCGGAGTGGTGGGGCTGGGAGTCTTCGCGACCACCGGGCTCATGGCGAAGAGCAAGTACGATTCGGTAAACGATGCCTGCGGTGGCGAGCGCTGCGACGATCCCAAATACGCCGACGACATCGACAGCGGAAAGTCGCTGCAGACCGTGGCCAACGTGAGCCTGATCGTGGGCGCTGCGGGAGTGCTGACGGGAAGTGCACTGATTCTCTTTGGTGGATCCAGCCAGACCGAACAGCCTGCGGTGGCCGCCGCGCCGCTGCCCGGCGGCGCCTACCTGGGCTACTCGGGAAGATTCTGAGCGGCGTGTTCCGCGGGGAGGGTTTGCCCCGCTCGCCAGCCGTACCGCCGAAATCGGGTCCGGCGTCCGGGACGTTTGGTTGTCGTCTCTCCACCGTGCCGATACTCCGAGATCGTAGGGGCAACGCCCGCTTTGGGGTGCACGATCACGCGGGCTCTGCAATCCTTCCGCCCCATGTTCGTCTGCCCCGAGTGCGGGAGAGCTCAACCCGGGCCCGGCTACTGCACCGAGGATGGTGCTGCCTGTGCGGAAGCCTCGGGAGATCCGCTGCTGGGGACCAACGTCGGGAGCTACCGCATCGCTACTCGAATCGGCGCCGGCGGGATGGGCCTCGTGTACAAGGGCGTGCAGCCGTCCATCGGCAGCCGCGTCGCGGTCAAGGTGCTGTCCACCGACTGTGCGAGCCGTCCGGATCTGGTGGAGCGGTTCTTCGCCGAGGCCCGCGCCGTCAACGTGATCCGGCACGAGCACATCGTCAACGTGCTCGATCTGGCAGCGCTTCCGGACGGGCGTCCGTACATCGTCATGGAGTACCTGGACGGCGCGCCCCTCTCGCGCGTCATTCAGCAACGGGGACCGCTCCCGCTGGGTGCCCTGACTCGAACCCTGGCGGAGGTACTCGGCGCCCTCGGCGCCGCTCATGCTCAGGGGATCGTGCACCGCGATCTCAAGCCCGACAACGTTTTCGTGACCCCCGGTGGCCACGCCAAGGTGTTGGACTTCGGCATTGCCAAGCTCCGCCCGGACCTGACCGAGACAGCAGGCTCGACGCGCACCGGCTCGCTGTTGGGGACCCCACTCTACATGTCGCCGGAGCAAGCCGCGGGGCGACCGGTGGATGCGCGCAGCGACCTCTACTCCGCCGGTGTGATCCTGTTCGAGGGAAGCACCGGGCACCCCCCCTTCCGATCCGCAGCCCTGTTCGAGTTACTGCGACAGCACATCGAGCAGGCCCCGCCGCTGCCGCGCCGTCTGCGCGCCGAGCTGTCTCCAGCGCTCGAACAAGTGATCCTCCGGGCGCTCGAGAAGGACCCCGCTCGGCGCTATCAATCGGCGGCCGAGTTCTCGGACGCCTTGGCCATTGCGGCGGCATCCCTGCCGCCGGACGGCTTCGTGTCTCTGGGCAGCAGTGCCTGGGGCGCTAGACCAGCCTCGTCGATTCCGGCAGCGACTCCCGTTGCCGCCTCACCGGTGCCCAGCTTCGGCGCCGACTCGACTGCGCACTCCCACGCCCCCGAGGGTCCGGCGG
>CAZSVU010000528.1:0-4758 GCA_964610275.1 uncultured Polyangiaceae bacterium
GTGGATCACGAAACCGCCGTTGCGCGGCGGCGCCCACGAGCTCGAAGTGGATCACGAAACCGCCGGCGGGTGGATCACGGTTGGGGTGCCGCTAAAGCAGGTTGGGGCGGCTGGACGCTCCGGCGGCGAACAACCGGGCGGATCGGCCTGTCAGGGGGCTAATGCCACAGCACGGGCGTGGGCGTGTCTCTGTCAAGCTGACTGCCGTCGCCCAGCTGGCCCGCATGGTTCGCACCCCAGCACAGCACGTGTCCGGAGCGAAGCAGCGCGCAGTTGTGGTTGTCACCGATGGCGAGCTCGACCACGTCCGTGAGTCCGGGTACCTCCGTCGGCGTCCACACCGCATCCACGTCGGCGCCGATCCCAAGCTGACCGTGCTCATTCGTGCCCCAGCAATGCACTGTCGCGTCGTCAAGGCGCACGCAGGTATGATCGAGGCCCATGCCTACCTGCTCCACCCGCCGAAAGCCGTCCACCTGCTGGGGCGTCGCCGTCATGCTCACTTCGGGGCCCAGCAGTACGCCCCAGCACCAGAGGGAGCCCTGAGTGGTACGGGCGCAGCTTCTCAGGGCATGCAGCTCGATCTGTACCACGTTGCCCAGCCCCACCACTGGCCCGGGCGGAAGGTAGTCGCAGCCCGGGAAGTAGTTGGGATAACTCCCGCCGACTTCGCATTCTGGGATGGTGGCGTTTCCCAGCGCTCCAAACCGCCCAGAGCCCCAGCATCGCAGGGTTTGATCGCGTATCAGTGCACAGGTGTGGTGTCCCCCTGCCGCAACGCTTGCGGCGTCCGTGATACCGGGCACCGCGAAAGGGCTCCGCAGCGAAATGGAGGTGTCGTCGCCCAGCTGGCCTCGATCGTTGCTTCCCCAACAGCGCACCGTGCCGTCCAGGAGCGCGGCACAGGTGTACAACGTGCCTGCGGCGACCTGTGCCACTTCGGACAGTCCCGGGACTTCCACCGGCACCAGGCGATTCTCGGTGGTGCCGTCGCCCAACTGCCCATAGTAGTTGTGGCCCCAGCAACGCAAGGTCCTTTCCGGCTCGAGAGCGCAGGAATGCGAGGCACCGACCGCGATTGCGCTGACGCCGGTCAACCCCTGTACGTGCGTCGGGTTGAACCGATCCTCAGTACTACCGTCTCCGACCTCTCCGCGCGCGTTGTACCCCCAACACCACGCCGTTCCATCTGCGGTGCGCGCGCAGGTGCTGGCAGCGCCGGCCGCAATCTCTGCGACCACCAGACAGTGGCCATCCACACACCGCGTTGCGCAGGCTGCGCATTCGTCCGAAGACGGGTCTGCACTCCCGGCCGCTCCGGCTGGGCCGGCTCCGGCGTCTGCGCAATTGCCGGCCATCCCAGCCGTTTCGCCGGGAACGGCCCCTGAGCAGCCGCTGCCCGCCGCTCCGGTATCCGTGGCCGAGTTTCCCCCTGCCTCGTCCATGTCCGCGGGCATGGAGTCGACCGTGACCCTACCGCCGCACGAGGCGAGTAGCGCCGCCGTCCCTAATCCGATGCCGCGCCGTTTGACGCTCAACACGCCCAAATCCTAGCACGCAACGGCCCGGTCGGGTCCCAACCCGGCGGACCTGATGGCACGAGGCAGGGACCTGGCTTCAATGCGAGCCTACGCTTTCGGGTTGATGGCGCTTTGGGGCGGAATCGCCTCCCGGTGCCGGTCCGGGATTGGCGTGCTTGCGCTCTTCCCTCCGGGCGTCCGGCGCCACCTTCGGCGGAGGATAGCCAGTCCGAGCATGCCGAGGAGCCACTGCGCGCTGCCGTGCGCAGGGCGGCCGTGCAGCGCGCAGTCGGCGTTCGAGTTACCAGATCCGTTGCTGCTATCGTTTCCTTCCCCGCTCGCCCCGGCCTGTCCTTCGCCGGCAACGTCCTCGCCCGGCGCTGCGGCCCAGGGCATGCCTGCGGGAGGCGACGCGCCGTGGAGAGTCGCAAACGGTTGGAGAAGCACCTCGACGTGTGGCAGCACGGTAATGCGCTGTGCGAAGAAAACGCCCTCGTAGGGGATCGTTTGAGTGCTGTGGTGCCCGCACTGACCAGCAGGTGCGAAACGGTCGTCGCCGTTCCAGGGGTGATGACCGTGGCCGAAGTCTTCGTCGTCCTCTGCCCGGCAGTGGTGCTCGCAACGCCAACCGTGATCGCCATCGTGTCCGTGCGGCAGGTGAAGGTGTGGGAGGTTGCGGCGGTCGCGGTCCCGCGGCCATTCGTGGGCCTCGCCCATCCACCCGCACTCGCCCTCGCCATCGGGCCCAAGGAAGAGCTTTGCATTGGGGGCGATGAACGCTCCCTGGAATGGGGCTCCCAGCACGGCCGAGCGTGACCCGAAATAGCCCACGAGCAGGTCGGGGTGCTCATCCTGCAGGACCGCAGTGCTGCCCCAGAAAGCAAACGCGCTGCGGACATATACCACCACGCTGCCTTCCTCCTGGTCCAGCACCAGCTCTGCCCCTCGACGTACGCGGAGATCCTCGAGATAGAACACTCCACTGCGAAGGAGCAGTCGCCCTCCTCGCTCGACGGTGACGTGGCGGTACGACCCGGGGTCTATGGTGACTTCTTCGCCACGCCGGACCAATAGGTCCTCGCCGGCGTCCGGGAAGCTGACGGTCCAGTCGAGCGCGTGGGGGGGGACGTAGGCGTGCTCGGCAATCGGTCCCCCGATCTCGCTACCCCACCATCGACGCAGCCTGCCGCCGGTGGTGAGCGATCCAGCCACTGTTGCACCTGGCCGCACGCTGACATCGTCAGCACTCCACACGTTGCCCGCCTGGGCTCCAGCTCCCAATACTGTGCGCCCGCCGCTCACCGTGGAGGGCAAGCCCTGAGCGGCTTCTACGCTCGCTCCGCATCTGATGGCGAGGTCTTCGGTAGCGTACAGCGCCACGTCGTTTGCGAAGTCCAGGTTCAGCAGTTCCGCGCCAAGGCACCAAACGCCTGGTGCTGCTCACCGGCGCGGTATTCCATCGGCTGGCCGCGGTCTTCGATCCCGGGCGCAAAACGGTTGTACACGCTTACCGGGACATACCGGTAGGATAGCCGGTTATCGTATCCCAAGTACGCGGTGAATTGGCCGTCACCGCGCTCCAGCACGCAGTCCAAGAGCGGCGTCAGCACGCATGCGTCTCCCACGCCGTCCGAATCCGAATCCTCCTGGTTCGGGTTCTCAACAGATGGGCAGTTGTCCACGGCATTGATCAGGCCATCCAGGTCGTTGTCGGCATTAGGGGATTCCGACACAGGCACTCCTGGCCGGAAGTAGGTGACTTCACCCTGGTTGACCGCCCGAAGCAGTCGTGTGAGCCCGGCGACGGCACGTTCCGGCACATTCTCCAGTCCAATCCGCACGGCCTGGTCTGCCCACCCAACGACTGTGCGCACCGTCACCCACGTTCCGTAGAGCAGAGCGTTGCCGAGCCGTTCCCCAAGGCCGCCCGTCAGGGACAGGTTCAGTTTGGTGGCCACAAGCTCGGCCACGAGCTCTCCTTGTTCCCCCCCGAGCAGATCTGCAGCGGAGGCGGCACCTTGGACTAGCATGGAGTTTGCCGCCGGATTGCCCTCGACGTCGAGACTGCCGAGGACCACGGGAAGGTGAGGGGACAGCGCCAAGCTATGCCATTGATTACGACCCTTGGCAGAGGACTCGGCGGGACGGTCCACGCGCTGCGCAAACAGCTCGTACGCAGGCGAGGCCGCCACCGCCAGGATGTGCACGACATTGATCGAATGCACGTTTCCCCAATGCCACTGCCAATCACCGACGGGTGCAGCTCCCAGGTCGTACGTCGACACACACACTCCTGGCTCCTCGTCGGGACAGTTGCCGGACGGAAACTCCAGTGCGTTGCCCACAGCAACCGGTCGGTACACGCCCTGAGCCCTATCGACCCGGTTGCGCAGCCAGAAGTGGATATCCTCGCTCTTGCCCTGGCCCACGCCAGGCACCGGGGCCAGAAGATGGTCCGCGTCGGCCTCCTGCGCTCGAAGGACTGCGGGGTCGCCGAGCACCACGTCCGCGACCGCATTCGGCGCTGGGCTGACGTTGAAGTAGAAATCAAACGCCCCATCGTAGTCCGTGTCCGGAACGATCCAGCCGACCGGATCGGACGCCAGCGGGCCATCGCTGTCGAAGCCGTCGAACGTCACCCGTCCGGTTCGCAGACTCAGCAGACCCGTTGACCGAACCTTGAACTCGTTGCTCCAGCGCCTCTCGCCATAGGCCAGGTCCGACCGCCCAAATGTCCCGTTCTCGATATTCAGGGCGACCTCGTTGCAGTCGGTGCTGCGGTCATCAGCGGTGTTGATCAACAAGACGTCTAGCTGGTAGATGTAGTCGCTGTCTAAGATCTGCTGCGCTTCGGCGTGGGCCGTGATGGGGACGCCGAGCGGGTTCAACGGGGCCCAGGCGTTGTCGGTTGTGAACTCGCTTCCGGCCCTGACCAGCATTGCGTGCACCGCAGCGGTGGCCAAAGTACTGCACGACGAAGGGTCGACGAGGTCGCCTCCGCAGGGCGCGCTCCACAGTATGTAGCAAGTGTCGACCTGGTCTGGCGGGTCACTGGTCGTGGAGCGATCGTAGTACCCCCCGATCCCGCCGTCGAAGATGTCGACTGTGAACGTGGGCGTCGTTGGCGAGTACGGCACCACTAGCTTGACGCTCAGCCACGGCGCGGCGACAGCCGAGAAACCCGCACCCAGGACACTCAGCGTTTTTCCGTCGTTGTCGTAGGGAGTGGGCAGTCCGA
>CAZSVU010000529.1:0-4736 GCA_964610275.1 uncultured Polyangiaceae bacterium
ATCATGCGGTACGGCGCGTTCATGGATTGTTACTTCCGAGACAGGGCACTAGGAGTCGCCGTGCGGGTCCTCCGCTGGACCGGACCGAGGGTGGCGGCCCAGCGGAGGACCGCTCCCTTGCGGTCTGCGCGGAGTCCCTTGTTGTCTTGGGCGGCACCTCCGGTGCCGACGTGCGGATCGGGGTCTTGCGAAGACCCTGGATATGGAGCTGGAATCTGTTTCGAGCACAATCGCGGCCCTCTGAGGTTTCGCGAGCCCTCACCCGGGTGGTGGCTCGTGAAACCGTTTGAGAATCGCGCTTGCTAATTCAGCAGGCGTCGTAGACGTAGTTGCCGCTGGACGGTGTGCTCACCGCAACATTACGCAGCACGATGGACAGCTCCGGGAAGTCGGTGCAGCCGGCGTTGAAATCCGCAGCGCTGTACTCGATCACGAAGACCAGGTTGCCATACACACTGGTGTAGTCGGCGCACTCGTTCCAGGCGTTGCACTCCTCGGCGATCGCGAAGTCGGTGTGCATGGTCGCCACGCTGTCGAGGAATTCTGTCGAGTTCTTCTGGGCGGCAGCCAAGCCGTTGGCGTGCGCAATGTCCGCGAGCATCCCCATGAAGGCGATGTTGTCGCTCTGGGCGATCAGACCGTCGGAGCGGCTGTAGCTGTCCAGGTTGTCGATCTCGACCGCGTCGAAGCCATCTGCCGCGCATTGCGCAATCCATTCGCCGATGATGGAAGCGGCCGCCTCGCGCTTGGCCGGAGTGGTCACGTCCACCAGCATCTCGTCCCAGCCACTGTCGATCACTGGGTCGCCGTTCGCGTCCCGAAGGATCAGATCCGGATGGTTGCTCTCCCACCAGGACTCCTCGTGGGGCTGGATCTGGAACCCGTTGACGTAGCAGATGTTGTAGAGGCCGGCGGCGGGCGAGTCTTCGCGATCGCGACTCACCACTTCCACTCCGGCAGGTGGTGTGTACCCGCCGCCGATCTGGTAGTCGAACTGGGCGTTGGCGGTGGGCAGGCGGATGGAGGGGCTGCCGCCAGCGCCACCGGTGCCGGTGCCGCCCGCTCCCGGATCGGTTCCGCCCACTCCCGGATCGCTGCCACCCGCTCCCGGATCGGTTCCGCCCGCTCCCGGATCGGTTCCGCCCGCTCCCGGATCGGTTCCGCCCGTTCCCGGATCGGTTCCGCCCACTCCCGGATCGGTTCCGCCCACTCCCGGATCGCTGCCACCCGTTCCCGGATCGGATCCGCCCGAACCGACGGCTGTCCCGCCCGAGCCAACGGCCGCTCCGCCCACTCCCGGATCGCTGCCACCCGACCCCAGGTCGGATCCGCCCGAACCCGGGTCGGTTCCGCCCGAACCGACGGTTGTCCCGCCCGAGCCAACGGCCGCTCCGCCCACTCCCGGATCGCTGCCACCCGACCCCAGGTCGGATCCGCCCGACCCCGGGTCGGATCCGCCCGAACCGACGGTTGTCCCGCCCGAGCCCGGGTCCGTGCCGCCCGAACCTACGGTCGTCCCGCCCGAGCCGGAGATGGCGGTGCTCCCTGCGGCTCCTTCGCTCCCCTCCTTCGCCCCACTGGAACACGCCAACGCTCCAATGCCGACGGCGGCCAGCAAGGTGATACTCGGAATACGGTGCATGTCAGCTCCTTCGGCCTGTGCTTCTGTCGGACGGAATCGTCGGGGACTGACGCGGCACAAAGCGCTGCAGCTTGCGGAATTCTCGCCCAACGTCCACTGGGTGGCCAGCGACGCGCTGATCCTGGTCAGACAATATTGCATGAGCTGCCTGTCCCTCCTGAAACCGTCATCCGTCGCGAGAACGTTGGAGTTTGGCCGTCACCAGACCAGGTTGCCCGGCCGTGCTGAACCTCATCCATCCGAGCATTGATTCTCAGCGGCCCCTGGCCGGCAGGTCAGCACGAAGTCGCACTTAGACAGGAGCGCTTTGCGCAATGCGAGCGCGCGCGCGGACGAAGCCGGTGGGCGTTGGGGGCTCATGATTGATCGGATCTCTGCGGGGCGTCCTCTCGTTGCCGCAAAGGTGCGTCGCTGCAGGGGCCAGTGCCCGATCGGTTCTGCTTGGACCGCTGCCATGGCCTCCGTCCAGCCCAGTCCCCTGCCAATAGTGATGGACCCCGAGCTCCGAAGTTGACTGCTCTCGACATTGCAGGCGCCAGACTTCCAAGCCTTGTGGAATTCCTCGAAGCGAGGCTTCCGCTGAAGACGAGCACGGCGGTCGCGAGATCGAAGCGCGTTCACCACTCCGTAGTCTCCGGCCATGGCTTTGCCGAACCTGCCATGGCACACTCGCTGTCGCAGACGGGGACATGGCGCATCGACTCGGATGGGTTCTGGGCACCAGCATTGCGGCGGCGATGTCGGCCTGCGGCGGCGTCACCGAGCAGTCGCAGGGGAGCACCGACCCCGCGGGAGGCTCTGCGGGTCGCAGCTCTGCCGAACCGGGAAGCGGAGGCTCCACTCCGGATCCCGAGGATGGCTCAGGCGGAAGAGCCGATCCCGAAGGCAGCGGTGGCAGCTCCGTGACCCCCGGCGGGACCGGCGGCCGCGTGAATGGATCCGGCGGCCTCGGGACGGGTGGGGCATCGAACGTGGGTTGCCCCGCAGAGTTTGCCTTGTGCGGCGGTGTCGCAGTGATCCCGACCACTGCGGAGGCTGCGGGAACGCCTGCCCGGCAGGGGACACGTGCGAGTCCTACGGCTGCTCGAGCTCGATCTGCGGGCCCGGCCTTGACCTGTGCGACGGAACCTGCGTGAACTTGAGCACCAATCCCGCTCATTGTGGGGAGTGCGGGACCAGTTGCATAATCAACTACTCCTGTCTGGATGGAGCCTGCACCTGTCTGCCCTACCAGACGGACTGCGGTGGATACTGCGTGGATTTGAGCTCCAACCCCAACTACTGCGGGCAGTGCAGCACCAGGTGCCCGGCTGGAAGCGTCTGTTCGTCAGGAGCGTGTGAGCTCGGCAGCGCCGGGGCTGGGGGCGTTGCCGGCGCAGGAGGCGTGGCGGGCGCAGCAGGAGGCATGGCGGGCGCAGGAGGCGTGGCCGGGGGCATTTGAGACCGTCCCCAGCGTCACCCGCGCGCACATGCTTTCGCCGAGCACGCTCTACTCTCCTGCGAGCTCCGAGATGATCGTGTCCTGTTCCAATACGGCGCCGGCCGGAGGTGCATGACTCCTCCGCTTCGCGCTGGACGAGGCTTTCGGGACCACAGCCTATTCAAGGCGGGCTAGGGTGAGCCGGCCAGCCGGGCCGGTTGTATGTTGAGCCACGGCCTCCGCCCCCCATCGTCGTATCCGAGTGAGGGGCCACGCTGGCGGTCCCTGCCGTGCTCGCTCCCATACTCAGAACAATCCCAGTCACCCCTGCTTCCAGAGACTCTCTGGACCAGCCCCGACCGGCGGGGCGTCTCCGGCCTGGGCCCAACACGTGGCCTCGTTCGCAAGGTTTCTGCAGTTGGTACTGACCAGTTTGTCGATATGGCCCGGCGTCAGAGCCGCACAGGGAAGATAGATAGGAGCCGCTCAATATGTTGTGCATCAGACACTGGCAAGCGCCTCGAAGAACCGGTCGGAGATGGACCTACGTCGGTCTTGCCGTGATCGCGACGATGGTCGGCTGCGGCTCCTCGGAGGAGCCTGCCGACTCTGACCTCGGGCCGGGCGGAGGCTCTTCTGTCGACAGCACGCCCGGTGCCGGCGGCACTGGCGGTACCACCGTCCCAGCCGATTCTCCCTGCGCAGTGGGCCAAACCTTGTGCGGGGCAGCCTGTGTGGACTTGGCCAGCGACCCCAACAACTGCGGCACCTGCGGCACCGTCTGCGTTCCCGGGTCAGGTTGCGTGGGTGCGGCGTGCCTTTGCCCCGCAGGCTTGGCCAGCTGTCCCAACGGGTGCGTGGATACCTCGCAGGATGTCAACAACTGCGGCAGCTGCGGCGTGATATGCCAGCCCGGGCAGATCTGCACTGCGGGCGCCTGCACCTGCCAGGCCGGCACCACCGCGTGCAACGGTGCCTGCGTTAGTATCCAATCCGATCCAGCCAACTGCGGTGGGTGCGGGATCGCCTGCGCGCCGAACCAGGTGTGCTCGGCCGGCAGCTGCGCCTCGTCGTGCACCGTCGCCGGTGAGACGCTGTGCGGAGCGAGCTGCGTGAACATGAGCACCGATATCTTCAACTGCGGTGCCTGCGGCAATGTTTGCGCTGCCGGGTCTGGTTGCACCGCCGGCGTCTGCAGCTGCCCCGCGGGCCAGGCCATGTGCAACGGCCAATGCATCGTGGTTGCCAATGATCCGGCGAACTGTGGGGCTTGCGGCGTCGTGTGCAGCGGCGGGCAAGCGTGCAACGACGGCGTCTGCGCCTGCCCGAACTCCACAGACGTCTTCTGCACCGACGCATGCGTCAATCTCACCTCGAATCCCAGCCACTGCGGTGCCTGCAATTCAGCCTGTGCGGCGGGGCAAAGTTGTGTGAACGGGGTGTGCAGCGGGGGCACTGGCGGCGCGACGGGCTCCGGCGGCGCACCTCCCGGCTCCGCCGGCGCACCTCCCGGTTCCGGTGGCGCACCTCCCGGTTCCGGTGGCGATGGCACCGGTGGCGACGTCACCGGCTCTGGCGGAGACGGCACCGGCGGCAATGGCACCGGCGGCAATGGCACCGGCGGCGATGGCACCGGCGGCGATGGCACCGGCGGCGATGGCACCGGCGGCGATG
>CAZSVU010000530.1:0-4708 GCA_964610275.1 uncultured Polyangiaceae bacterium
CAGGTTGAGCGGGGTGAGTTGGGCTCCCACGGCCACGGCCGCGCAGGCTTCTTCGACGAGGCCGGTCTGGCCGCCACTGCTGGGACCTGCGTCGGGAATGATCGACGTGCCTCCACCGAACGAGGCGTCGGGGTCGTACGAATCCGTCCCGCCACTCGCATCGTCGTCGTCGTCGTCAGCAATCGTGCTTCCAGGCTTGTCGGCGGAATCGGAAGAGCACGCGACAAAGCCTGCCCAGACGCTGGAAACCATGAGCAAGAGCCAAATCGAAGACCTCATGACCGTGTCTCCTTACGAAGTGTGCGAAGTGCGCGGAAACTGCCGGGGTGAGCGCAGTCCCGAACAAGAGTGGATCGCGGCGGGGCATTCGCCCCGCTCACAGGCAGGCCCCCTGCGGTCGCAAGAACCGTTTCTGCTGTCCGCCTGAGGGTAACGGCCCGCCCGGTTGCCATCTCATCAAGCATACCGCGGATCCTCGTACTTTGCAGGGCAGAATCCCTCAATTGCGGATGGCAGGGTGCGGCGGATTGGGCAGCAGTCGACATCCCCAGTTCTGGATCGACGTTTCGGCAGGCACGTGGTTGCACGCGTCCTACCACCAAGGCAACTCGATACAACCCGTGAAGTAGTATGGGTGGAACTCGCCGTCGCCGGTGAGATTGTTCACGATAACCTGACCGTCGATATTCCCTCCGGTGAAGATCAGGTCCGCGTGGGGAGCGAGAACACTGCCCTGCACGCCGATGCCGCTGATGTTGAGCGTTTCGGCCTCGTAGAAGTTGTAAAGGACATTGTGGCACGTGTTGCCGCCGGCTCCACGGCACATGCCGCCTATGACGTCGAAGCCCATGTTGGCCATGGTGACGTCGGTGCCCGAGATGTTCACGAGCACCGTGGCTTCCTCGGGGACCTGGATGGAGAAGCTGGTGGCGTTGGCAAGAACCGAACCGTCGAGAGTGAACACATTGAGCTCGGGATCAGTGCCCACCAGCTGTATGGTGCCGTTGCCCACGGCCGTGGTGGCGGTGGGCTCGAGAAGCGCCAGCGCGTCGCTGTAGCGATGGACGTTTTCCGACAAGGCTACGAAGTCCACCACGTCGGTGTTGCGCTCGTAGCCGCAGGCGAAGTTCACCCCACTGCCAATGGTGGAATCCGGGGAACCGTAGGCCACCATGCCCGTACCCACCGAACCACTGGGGAAGTTCAGCGTGCCACCCACCACCAGAGCGTAGGTGTCACAGTCGACATCCATCCGTTCGGGGTTGCCGACCGAGTAGCCGCCGCTGAAGTTGGCGTCGCCGCCCACGTACATCCGCCCCTCGGTGTCGGCTCCAGTTGGGTTGGCGTCGTTCAGGACGATGACGTTGACCTCGTCGATACCGGAAACGATGCAATCGGGTGGAGGATCACCCGTCGTGCCGCCTGTGCCGGGATCTTGCGTGGCGCCGCCCGTGCCGGGATCCTGCGTGGCGCCGCCCGTGCCGGGATCCTGCGTGGCGCCGCCCGTGCCGGGGTCGACGGTGCTGCCGCCGCCCACGCCGGGGTCGACGGTGCTGCCGCCACCCACGCCGGGGTCGACGGTGCTGCCTCCGCCCGTGCCGGGATCCTCCGTGCTGCCGCCGCCCACACCGCCGGGATCCTCCGTGGTGCCGCCGCCCACGCCGCCGGGATCCTCCGTGGTGCCGCCGCCCACACTGCCGGGATCACTGGTGCTGCCGCCGGCCAGACCTCCTGAACCCAAGGCGTTGCCCCCAACTCCGGTATCCGCGCCGCCGGTTCCGCCATTGCCCGGATCGATGATGCTGCCGCCCCCGACGCTGCCCGGGTCGATGATGCTGGTCTCACCGGCCGTGCCTGGATCGCCTTCACCGGCGATGCCTTCGGGATCCACCGAGCTGCCATCTCCGCCGCTTGCGGTTCGGGCAGAGTCGTCGTCGTCACCGGAAAGTGAATCCGATCCCGCACCTCCGCACGCGACTGCCAAGACGAACACGGAGAGGAATCCCAGCGAACCGGGGAGCGTGCGAAGTGCTTTCATCGTTACCTACCTCGTCATTCCAAAGCGGCGCCGCCACGGCGCACGGGGGAAGCTAGAACCGTTCCCCAACATCCTAAAAAATGCTCTCTCGTGGATGATAACGCAATGCAGGTGGTCGCCTGATCCGGGTACAATCGAGGCGTATATTTGCGTGCTCTCGGTTGCGTTGCTGGTGCTGAATTTCAGCACTGAGAAAAGCTCTCGTATTCCGTCCGTCGAGGGCAGAAGCGCAGCGTGACTCTGCGGAGATCCCTGCGATCTGACTGGATTATGCTCCGGGCGTTCACAACCAACGTTCCACGGTCAGTGGGTGGTCAAATGTGGGATACCGCACCCACGTCCACTTGAGCGATTCATCGCCTACAAGAGGCCCTCCGCCAGAGGCGCAGTCGCAAGCATTCGCCGGCAGCGTCCTCCATCCCCAGCGCATGGGGTGTGCCGCACATCGTCCCCGGCGAGCGCACCAACTCCGCACACCCAGTCCGCTTCGTGGCTTTCGATGTGCAATCACGTCCGACCTGCCCTTCGGTGAAGCGTCAGCGGACACGTCGATTCGCTGCGGACTTCGGTTGCCGACGCCAGCACACGGGCACTCGTGTGGCCGCGCCCACCGACCCGGCTGCGATGAGCCAACGTCGTCCAGGCCGGTCGAACCTGCGTCGCAACCGCGGGGGCGAGCACTCGATGGTCACCGACGTCGGAGCAACCTCGGAACGCGCGTTTCTTCACGAGATCACAGTGTCCCGCGTTGGGAATCGCTCTCGGGCGTTCTGCTCGACAGGTCGAAACGCGACCGCCTCCGTTCGCGCGCCAAGATCTGTCCGCCAAACGCGCTGATCCGCTCTTGCGCCTCAGACTGCGCTGGATTCAGTTGGTACTGGAATACAGTTAACCCTGACTCCAGCCTCACTCAATTCACGAGTCAGGCATCGGTTCCTGCCGACGGTCACCGGCTGACCGACTCGACCCATGCCCAACGCTCGGAGTGCTGGAGAATCCTAGGTTCCCTTTGATACGGGGTGGCCAAACGGCTACGATTTGGTTCACCTCACCCATGTCTCGCTCGTTGCCACGCTTCGACGAGTCTGTGCCCCCTGTGGAGCAGGCTGACGGCGGCGGCTACCTTGCCGGCGACCTGATCGCGGACAAGTATCGCCTCGTCCGGACCCTCGGGCACGGTGGGATGGGCGTGGTCTGGGTGGCGCGGAACATCGTCTTGGACGTGGACGTCGCCATCAAGCTCATCGGCATCAACAAGGGTGGGAGCCTGGGAGGCGTGGCCAAGCGGCTGCTCCAGGAAGCGCGCACGGCTGCTCAGCTCAGCCACCCCGCCATCTGCCGCACGTTCGATTACGGGCAGACGCACCTGGGCGACCCGTTCATCGTCAGCGAGTTGATGCACGGCGAGACCTTGGGGGAGATGATCGATTCTCAGCTGCGCATGTCGCCGACGCGAGCGGCACAGATCCTGCTGCCCGTCATCGACGGGCTGGCGGTCGCGCACACTCAGGGCATCGTGCACCGCGACGTCAAGCCGGACAACATCTTCCTGGCGCGGGACGTGGCAGGACGGTTGCAGCCCAAGCTCCTGGATTTCGGCATCGCCCGGTTCGTGGAGGAGGACAGCAAACTCACCGTGGATGGCAGCCTGCTCGGCACCCCGAGCTACATGTCGCCGGAGCAAGCACGCGGAGAGGCTGGAGCGGATTTCCGTACGGATGTCTGGAGCGTGAGTATCGTCCTGTACGAGGCCATCACCGGCGAGTTGCCGTTCGAGGGGCACAACTACAACGCCATTCTCTACGCGGTGATCAACGAGGCGGCACCGTCGATCGTGGATCGGGGCTGCGGCGACAAATCGTTGTGGCGGCTGCTCGAGCGAGGCCTGAACAAGCAGCCTGAAGAGCGCTGGCAATCGATGCGCGAGCTGGGAGAAGCGCTGGCTCTCTGGCTGTACGAAGCCGGAATCCGTGAAGACGTGTGCGGAGCCTCCTTGCGCACCACCTGGCTCGAGACCGGATTGAGCGACGTCCAGATGGAGCTTCCGGCGCAGAGTCTGCTACCGCCGCCGATGCCGCGCCATCGCGGCCCCCTGACGGACAGCGGAGAGCGGCCCAGCCGAAAGCGGCGAACTCCCGCCGAGTTCGAGGAAGACGACATCCCCACGCTGGAAGGCAGTATCCAGCGCGACGACATCGTCCCGCCCGCCTCCAGCCGACGCAAGCCGCTCATCGCGGCGGCCGTAGCCTTGTTGGCAGTCTCCGCAGGCGCAATGGGTTTCAGCCTGAGCCGCGACACACGCCGGGCCGAGGTACTGTCCACGCCGACCGCCAGTGCCCCGGTCGTGGCCAAACCAACGGCGGAGTCGGAACGGTCTGCAGCGGGATTGGACGACACGACCGAAGCGGAAGAACCGGCGGTCATTCCTGCAGAAGCCCTGCCGATGGCCGAGCCATCCGATGAACCCGCGACGCCCACGCCGACACCGCGGGCGTACGGCAAGGCTCAGGGGTCTCCCAAGAAGGCTACGGTGAAACCCGCCGCTGCACCTGCCCCCGCACCTCCCCCGACGCCTCCGCGGAAGTCCAAGAAGAAGCGCCGCGACTTCGGCTTCTAGCTAGTTCCCGGATCAAAACGCGCAACTGCGCGAGGACAAACGGAAATTGGCGC
>CAZSVU010000531.1:0-4708 GCA_964610275.1 uncultured Polyangiaceae bacterium
GCATGCCGGTGTAGTTCTTGCCGTTGACCCGGAAGGTCGGGGTGCCCGTCATCTTGAGCCTGAGCCCTTCCCTGATGTCGCCTTCGAGGTGCTGGGCCCCTCGGCTTTCCAGGCATTCCTTCAGCGTGTTCTCCGCGACCCCGATGGCTGCTGCCATCGTCGAGATCTCGAACGGCCCGGAATCGTGCGCGTGCTGAAACAGGTAGTCGTTGGCTTCCCAGAACTTGCTGCTCTCGCCCGCGCAGGAGGCCAGCGCCGCGAACGCACAGGCCCGGGGGTGGAAAGGCTGCCTGACCAGGGGATTGCAGGCTTCGTCGAGGGGGTAGTGGCGATGCACGAGCCGGATCTGATCCGGGTTCGCCTTCACCCAACTGCGCACCAGCCAGTGGGCGCGTCCGCAGTACGGGCACTCGTAGTCGCTGAACTCTTCGATAACCAGCTTGGGGTCGCGCGCGCCGATCCAGGGGTGGCCATCGCTCGTCTTGCCCGTCGGGATGCCCCCGAGCAGCGCGGAGGTGGCGGACGACGCCGACTGGGGCGGTGACGAGGCATGTGCCGGCTCGGCCCAGTATTGAGGGTAGAAGAGTAGGAGCGCCACCACCACGAAGCCCACTCCGCCCCCCCACGCGAACCCCCGCCGGGAGCGACTGGTCACCTCCTCCCAGACCGCGGACAGACTGGCAAAAAAACCCTCACGGCGCGCGAGAATCGTGCTCAACACCAGCAGCGTGGTAGTGATGACATAGGTGCACACGCAAAGGATGCAGACAGACCGAATCACGAAAGCCGACACGCTGCCGAGAATAATGCTGACCACGGTCGAAACGAGAGTGAGGACGAAGAGCAGCCCCGTGGCCGCCGCAGGGCGTTTCGCGCGCAGCCCCCACCAGGCGATCAGGCCCATGACGACATAGCCGACGATCCCCCACACCGAGACGGGCACCCCGAGGAACACCGAGTAGTCGACCTGGCGCGCCACCGAGTCACAGTTCACCGTCTCGCTGAGTGCGCAGAAGCTCTTGACGGCTGGATTGAGATGCGCCTTGACGTGAACGTGCGTCAATTCGGCGGCAGCCAACAGACCCAACACGCACAACACCAGCACCGCGACGAAGGGTCCACGGTGACGCGAAGGACTACGGGAGGGCTTCTCTGAGGGCATTTGTGGGAGGGCCCAGAAGGATCTCGGGCCGGGAGCCTACCGCCTCGGCCAGGCAATTAAAGTAGTTTTTTCTCGACGGATTCGGCCCGTTTCCCGGCCGCACGATCGGCAGGAAATCAGGTGCGGTTCGAGCGAAAAAATGGGACTTCAGTGCTCCGCTCGCTCAGCCACAAATGGGCTCAAGTGTCGCGCCAGCGTATAGATGCTGAGTTGCGGTGGCACACCCAGACTGGTGGGAAACAGCGAACCATCCAGGACGAACAGCCGTCGGATCTGGTGATGCTCCCCGTCGCTTCGGACCACCGCGCGCCGAGGGTCGTCGCCCAGTGGAAGTGTCCCGAGCGGGTGCACGGACGTGATGGGCACCGCGTGGGGATGGACCAGGTCACGCGGCAGGCGGCCGCAATCACTCGGGGACGAGAGCTCGAGCATCGGCACGTGCGGCACGAGCACGCGTCGCGCTCCGGCGGCAAACAGCAGCTGGGCGCAGGCACGAATCCCGCGCGAGAGGTGGTCGCAGGCGCCGCGATCGATCCGGTAGCTCACCCGTGGCAGGCCATTCGCGCGCACGCCAACGTGGCCGACCGGATCATCGTGCAGCATGGCGGTCAGCACCGCCAGGTGGGAGTACTGCTTCATCCACTGGCGGTGCTCTCCCCCAAACCCCGGCAACATGACGGCAGCACCGATGGGGTGAGCAAAGGCGGTCGTGATCCAGATCCGTCGGTCACTGCCGGGCGCATGATCCAACAGCTCGGTGCACTCGTAGCTCTGTGGGATCCCCCGGTACCCGTCCATTCGTTCGTCGAAAAGCCCGGCCACGGCCACGCCCGGGTGCAGACTCAATCCCCTCCCCGCCCTCCAGTGAGGGTCCGGCAAGCGGCTTCGCCCGACGAGCACCGCACTGCCAATGGCACTGGCCGCGAGCACGACCGCGCCGGCCTCGACGTACAGACGGCCGCGTGGTTTGCCATCCTCCCCGAGCACGTCCGCTTCCACGCCGCGCGCTTCCCTGCCGTCATGCTTGATCAGATCCACGCGAGCGTCCGTCACCACATGCGCGCCTCGACGGTGGGCCTCGGGGATCAGTACCTTGGCCGAATTCTGCTTGCCGTCATATGGGCAACCGAGCTCGCAGAACCCGGTGCGCTGACAGCCAAGTCGGTTGTGCCACAGGGGGCCGCCGCGCCATCCCAAAGCGGACACACCTCGCTCGAGCACGCGGTTGTTGGCGTTCCGGTGCTCAGCCGGGATCTCGGTCACCCCCAAATCGGCCTCGACGCTCGCGAACACCGGGTCGAGATCGAGCACGGAAAGGCCGGTAACGGGTTGCGCTCGGGCCCACAGCTCCAACAACTCCACGGGCAGGCGCTTGCAGAGATTCATGTTGTGAACGGTGCTGCCGCCGAGACTGCGTCCGCCGAGAACACGGATGGCTCGGTCGCGCGTCATCTGCCCTCCAGCCTGTTGATACAGCTGGGGCATCATCTCGTCCTCACGCTGCGTCATGTCTCTCGTGCGCAGCAGCGGGCCTGCTTCCAGCAGCACGACCTGAAGACCGCGACGGGAGAGCTCCAGCGCCGCCATTCCGCCCGCTGCCCCCGATCCCACGATGACCGCGTCGGCGCGGAGCGCACGGTCGCCACGTTGATGACGCCCCTGCTCGATCACCGGTCCTCCCAGAGGACCACCGGCCCGGCGTAGCCCAGGCTCGGCCAGATGTCCTCGCGACGGTAGAGCGCCATGAAGGCCAGCGCCTTGAGTGCCTGGAAGCCCGCACGCAAGAGGTCGGACGAGCTGCTTTCCAAACCTCGAAGCACGCGGTCTTGCGCTTCGGCGGGCAGCTGGGAGAAGCGCCGCAGTCGTCCCTCGAGCAAAGGCGCCACGTGCTCGACGTAGGTCAGAAGACGAATCAGGTCGCGGCGATCCGCTTCCGGCAGTGCGGAGAGGTAGCCGTCCACAAACCAACCGACGTCGGTCGACTCGGGATGAGTGATGCGACCGCCCACGGCCTCGGCCACCACGTACTGCCACGGCTGCAGGGACCGCAGGCGGCGACCGAGATCAGCGGGAACTGGAGCGCCGCCGAAGCGAAGCGCAGCCAGCCCGCCACCACCTGCGACCAACGCGGCCGCTGCCCACGCCGCAAACCTCCGCCGACTGATCCTCGTCACTGAACCGATCTCTCACCGAAAACTCCAGGCGCGTCCACCGCCCTGGCACTGCCTCGACGCGCCGCGCTGCGGGGGATCGCGATCCGTAGGCGAATGGGGCCATTTCGGACTGGGGCATCCCCGTCCCAGAGTCACCTGAGCAGCCCCGTCCCAGAGTAGCCGCGTTGGCGTTGGCGAGCAGGCGTGCTCTTGGCCAGCAACGGATGATTGAAACCTGGCGAGTAGTCGTCACCTCGCGTGGGGACAGGCGAACCACGGGGACGCTCGGCGCAACTGCGGTCGTTTCCGGGTTGCGGAACCAACCGAGCCTCCAAAGCGTAACCGCATATTCACTCTCTCGTCACGAGAACGTCACCGAGAAGCCTGATCTGTAGTCTCGTGTACAGGCCGAAGGTTTTCACCGTGACCCGCCTCAGCTGGCTGACCGCGAAGTCGCTGGGACTCCGCACGCTCTTTGTGCTGGGGCTTGGGTTCTGGGTTGCCGTGCTCTTTCTCGCTCGCCACCCTCCAAAGCAGTCCGCAGATGTCCCATCAGACGTTGATACCTACGCCAACGTCATTCTGAGCGGCAACTGACGGAACCTCTGTCACGGGGTAGACGCTGCCCGGAGCTCGCGATACTCCAGTCGGACACTTGCTTGGACTGCGACCGGTCTTCAGATCGCGCGTCCTGTCGCCGCTGCTGAGGCGATGGCGACGGGCCGCGGATCCAGCACGTGAAGCGCTTCCTGCGTCATGTCAGTGACGCCCACCGAGCTCGACGTCGGAAGCCTGGGCACCGCTGGACTCTGTGACCATGACCGGGATACCCGCGTCGATGGCCGACTGCGTGCGGTCACGCAGCCACTAGCCGTGAGTGGCGGCGTAGCAGTGGACCGAGTAGAGCACGTTGGTCTGCCCTTGGAGTAGGTCGGCCGGGGGCTAGGTAGTTCGCGGATCAGAACGGGCAAGCGTGCGGATACAAAGGGAAAACGGGAGACGGTCGAGGTCTGTCGTTGGAGGAGTACCGCGCAGAATGCCGCGAGAAGTCGGTATTGTGTGCTGAAGAAGGGTGAAGGCAACGGGCGGGGTCGAGGGAGGGGGAATGGGAATGGGGGGGCCACCAGGGCAAGGTCGAGGGTGCTCGCGGTCTTCGGCACGGAAGCAGGTCGGTCCGGATTTCCGCCTGAGGGAAATCGGAGGGGGCCTGCTTGGGCAGGTCGGTCTGGATTTCCGCCTGAGGGAAATCGGAGGGGGCCTGCTTGGGGCGTAGTCGGCGGGGCGTGGGCAAGGGCGACCGCGAGCGGCTCGGGCGAGTGCTGCTGCTCTGTCGCTCACAGCCCGCCCGGTTGCGGGCCCCCACAGGGCCCAGGCAACCACCAGGCGGGCGGCG
>CAZSVU010000532.1:0-4705 GCA_964610275.1 uncultured Polyangiaceae bacterium
TCTGGAACCGGCGGCGACGGCACGGGTGGCGACGGCACGGGTGGCGACGGCACGGGGGGTGGAGCGACCTGCGAGGTGTCGGCCAATGGCCACTACCAGATGGAAGACTTGGACCGTGGCGTCGTCGCCGTACGCGGGAACAACGGCAACTACGTCGGGTGGCGCATGCTGGGCTACGAGTATCGGCGCTCCGACCCCTCCTCGGTCAGCTACAACCTGTATCGAGATGGAACGCTGGTCGCCAACGTGACCGACAGCACCAACTACTGGGATGCCGGAGCCGGGGCGAGTGCAGCCTACTCGGTGAGCGCCGTCATGGATGGCGCTGAATGCGAGCAGTCCGAAGCGACGACGCCTTGGGCGCAAAACTACATCCGCATCCCGCTCTCGTCCCCTGGGGACTACGAAGCCAATGACGCGACCCCCGGAGACCTGGACGGCGACGGTCAGTACGAAATCGTCCTAAAGTGGCAGCCCTACAACGCCAAGGACAATTCGCAAAGTGGGGTTACCGACAACACGTACCTCGAGGCACTCGAGCTCGATGGGACGGCGCTGTGGCGTATCGACCTCGGCCGGAACATCCGATCGGGCGCTCACTACACCCAGATGTCGGTCTACGACTTCGATGGCGACGGGCGCGCCGAGCTCGCCGTCAAGACAGCTCCAGGAACCCGCGATGGAACGGGTGCCTATCTGAGCATGGGGCCCGCCGCGAACGACGACGACGGCGCCGACTATCGCAACAGCGACGGCTACGTCCTGAGCGGCCCGGAGTATCTGACCGTGTTCGACGGTCAGACCGGGGCGGAGCTTGCCACGGTGAACTACCCGGTTCCGCGGGGCACCGTGTCTTCCTGGGGCGACAGTTACGGCAACCGCCTGGATCGGTACAACAGTGGGGTAGCCATGGTGACCGACAGCGGGAACTCCGCGAGCGGACGACCCAGCATCATCCGGCAGCGCGGCTACTATACGCGAATGACGATCTCCGCCCTGAACTGGCGCGACGGCCAGCTGACCACCGCCTGGATCTTCGACAGCAACAACTCGGGCAACGGGGCCGCGGCTGGTCAAGGCGACCACTCGGCGATGGCCGCCGACATGGATGGCGATCTCGCCCAAGAGATCAACACGGGTGCCACGACCATCGGGAGCGATGGGACGCTCCGGTGCACGACTGGCCGCGGACATGGGGACGCCCAACACGTGGGTGAGCTCGTGGTGGGGCAGGGCATCAGCGTGTTCACGGTCTACGAGGGCACCGGTGGATACAGCGTCCACCGTGGAAACAACTGTGAGTACTTCGTGAACGTCTCGGGCGGCGATGACAACGGACGCGGCGTGGCCGAGGACGTCTACCCCGGCAATCCGGGAGCGGAGTTCTGGAGCGCAACGTCCAGCAACCTCATGTCGTGCGCCAACGGCTCGAATGTGGGCTCCGAACCCTCGTCGCAGAACTTCCTCATCTACTGGGACGCGGACGAGAGTCGGGAGCTTCAGGACGGGGCGCGGATTACCAAGTACGGCGGCGGTACCCTGCTCGATGGGAGCGGCTGCTCCGGCAACAATGGCACGAAGAATACCCCCTCCCTCACGGCCGATCTCCTCGGGGACTGGCGTGAAGAGCTGGTCGTGCGAGAGTCGAACAACTCCGCTCTGCGCGTGTACACGACGACTGACGTGACAGCGCGTCGGATCTACACGCTGATGCACGACCCCACGTATCGCGTGCAGGTCAGCTTCGAGCAGTCCTCCTACAACCAGCCGCCACACACCGGCTTCCACATCGGTAGCGGGATGGCGGATCCCCCCGAGCCGGACATTCACGTGCGCTGACGGCGTGCCGCGCCCACTGGCGCTGGATTCTCGACCGCCGCGGTCGCCGTGCGGGTCCTGATGCGCGGAGACTGAGTGGCGCGGGTTGCGCGGCACAGTCCAGATCCCGATAGCGCCTATCGCTGACGGAACCTGCAACTGATGCTTTCCTCGCCCCGCGTGAACCGCGGAATCAGCCTGAGATCGAAGTGACGCCGCAGGAGTGATCGAACGAGGGTGCCGCTGCATTACCCCGAAGGCGCTGCGCGTACCCTCGTCGAGCTCGACGAGGCGTGTGTCGAGCTGCGCGCGACGGAGGCGTGAAAATGCGAACGAGCCATTGGCGAGCATGGATGGGAGCGGCAGTGGTTGCGGCCTGGCTGCCCGGTTGCGGTTCCGAAGACGCGACCGAAGACGACGGCGTCGCCGGAGCCGGCTCCGGGACGTGTCTGGCGGGGGAGCTGCAGTGCAACGGCGTTTGCATCGACTTCAACAACGACAGCGCAAACTGTGGTGCGTGCGGTGCGGTGTGCCGGCCGGGGAGTAGCTGCGTGGCCGGCGTCTGCACGTGCCTGAGCGGCCTCACGGGATGCAACGGCGATTGCGTCGATCTGATGAACGACGTGGCGAACTGCGGGACCTGCGCTGTCGCCTGTGCGGCTGGTGAAGCGTGTGTCACCGGGCTGTGCGTGGCCGGCGGGATCGGTGGCGCAACCGGCGCCGGCGGAGCCGGCACAGGAGGCAGTGGCGTTGGCGGCAGCGGCGTCGGCGGTCTGGGGACGGGGGGCGCCGGCGTCGGTGGCAGCGGCGTCGGTGGCCTCGGAACGGGCGGGGCTGGCACGGGGGGTGCCGGCACGGGCGGCAGCGGCACGGGCGGCCTGGGAACGGGCGGCGACGGCACGGGCGGTGACGGCACGGGCGGCGACGGCACGGGCGGCGACGGCACCGGTGGCCTGACGTCCTCGACGTGCGGCGTGAACAGCGACTTGGGCACCGGGGTGGTGCAAATGGAGGACCTGTGCCGCGGCGTGGTGGCGGTGAGCTCCGGCGGCGGCAATTTCGTGAGCTGGCGCCTGCTGGGCTACGAGCCACCGGACATCGCCTTCAACGTGTACCGCGATGGAACGCTCGTGAACTCCAGCCCCATCACCACCTCCACCAACTACATGGACAACGGCGCATCGTCGAATGCGACCTACACCGTGCGCGCGGTGATTGGCGGCGTGGAACAGGGCGACTCCTCCCAGAGCCGCACGGACACGAGCCCGACGCCCACCTGGGGGCAGAACTACCAGACCATCTCGCTCAGCACGACACCGGAATACCGAGCGGGCGATACCGCTCCTGGTGATCTCGACGGCGACGGCGTCTACGAGCTGGTCGTCAAGGAGGAGCAGAGCCCCCGGGATCCCTCGCAGGAAGGTGTCACGGGTCAGCCCAAGTTCGCCGCTTACGAGCTCGACGGGACGTTTCTCTGGAGGGTCGACCTCGGCATCAACATTCGCGAGAGCGAGCACACGACGCCCTTCGTGGTGTACGACCTCGACGGCGACGGCAGCGCGGAGCTGGCCGTGAAGACAGCGCCCGGCACCCGTGACGGAACCGGTACCTACCTGAGCGACGGCCCAGCCGCCAACGACGACGACAGTGCCGACTACCGCAACGCCGAGGGTCGCATCTTGGGCGGCCCCGAGTACCTGACCATATTCAGTGGGATCGACGGCTCCGAGTTCGCCACCATCGCCTACCACGCGCCGATCGACAGTGGAAACTGGGGCGACAACTACGGCAATCGGTCCGACCGGTACAACGCGTCGGTTGCCTTCCTGGACGATACCGGCCGGCCCAGCGTGGTGCACCAGCGCGGCTACTACGAGCGGACGACTTTCGGTGCGTACAACTACCGCGACGGACAGCTGACCCTGGCATGGGACTTCGATTCCTCCGACAGCGGCAACTCGGCCTACGGCGGCAAGGGATGCCACACGCTGATGGTGGCGGACGGCAACGGTGACAACCGGCAGGAAATCATTCCCGGCGCAGCCACCATCGGCCCGGACGGGACCGGAGTGTGTGCGGTCAGCTTCTACGGTCACGGCGACGCGCTGCACATCACTGACCTGGTGCCGTCGCGCCCCGGGCTCGAGGTGTTCCAACCCACCGAGGCCGAGGGCGTTCCCTCGTATTTCGTGCGCGACCTGATGACATGCGACATCGTGTGGCAGTCCGGCAACAGCAGCGGTGAAGGCCCGGGGCGAGGTGCGGCCGACGACATCTCGCCGAACAACCCCGGTGGAGAAGCCTGGGTCAACAGTGCCGGGCTGTTCAGCGCGACCGACGGCAGCAACGTCGGCAGCAACCCCAGCTCCTGCAACTTCCTGATCTGGTGGGATGGGGACGAAAGCCGAGAGCTGCTCAATGGCAACACCGTCTCCGAGTACGACGGCGACGGGCAGGGGTTCAGCGCCTCGGGATGCTCGTCGATCAACGGGACGAAATCGGTGCCCAATCTCAGCGCCGATCTGTTCGGCGACTGGCGTGAGGAAGTAATCTTCTCCTGTGGTGAAGACCTGCGCGTGTACACCACCACGCAACTCACGACCCGGCGCATCTACACGCTGATGCACGACCCGCAGTACCGCGCCAACGTCAGCTCCCAGAACGCTTCGTACAATCAGCCGCCGCACACGAGCTTCCACATCGGTGATGGCATGGCCACGCCGCCACTACCCACCATCCACGTGCGCTGAGGCGGCGAGCCGAAGGCACGATTGGCGGCGGCTCGAGTCGCGGTGGCGGCCGGAATGTGCGCTCGTCGGCTGCCGGGGCAAGGTCACCCTGGCTCGGAGTTCGGGCCGGGCAGTGTGAAGAAGATGGAGCAACGTCG
>CAZSVU010000533.1:0-4653 GCA_964610275.1 uncultured Polyangiaceae bacterium
CGCGGGCAGGCGTCCAGTCGATAGCTGCCGGTGTTGAGCAGTCGCTCGTGCTCCTTGAGCGAGCATACCTGCTCGATGATGATGGTCCCGCCCTTCTGACTGGACGGGTAGCGGGCCAGCAGGCAGGCTTCCGCCTGCGGAGGAGGAGATCGATGGTCGGTCATAGGGAACCTCCGTTGGTTTGATCACTTTCTGGAAGTGACCCACCTCCTCCGCGCCTTCAACTGCCCGCTTCGACGCGCCGGATCTCCGCGCTCACCGCTCACGGCCTCTGCCTGATGCCGTAGCTCGCGCCCTGCCGGCCACGCTGTCCCGTCTCGCGCACGACGCGGTGACTCGGCTACCGCGCCGCCCGCAACCCCCTACGCTACACCGGGACAGGCGGGCTCGAACCGCCCGCTGCTATCCGAAGCGGTACAGCTACGGGGCGGCATGAGTGCCAGGCAGCAGCGGGAAGCGTTTGAGCGACTTCGAGTCCTGGACCCTGCCGAGCAGCGTTTGATCATCGCGACCGGGAAGTTCGTCGGGGAAGGCTTCGACGACGCGCGCCTGGACACACTGCTGCTCGCCGCCCCCATTTCGTGGAAGGGCACGCTCGCCCAGTACGCTGGTCGCCTGCACCGCCTGCACCCGGACAAGCACGAGGTCTGGATCTTCGACTACCTGGACCAAGAGCTGCCGGTGCTTGCGCGTATGTTCGAGAAGCGACGACGCGGGTACCGGTCGCTCGGGTACGTCGCAGGCGATCCTCCACACGATTTTGAGTTGCTCACGGACCCCGCCCAGGACGGTGAGGCGTACTGGTTCGATCAGGACTTGCCTCAGTCCCCCTCGAGCCAAGCTTGACGCGCCAGGATTTCGGTTCCGTCGGAGTACTCCTTGGCACTGGATTGGAACGTTGGTAGGCGCAGGATAGTGATGCCGAAGAGCGCGGCCTGGCTACCAGCCCGGCCGGCAGTCTGGGCCAGAATTGTCGCATCAGTCCGGTCAGCAGCGATCGCGTCCCCGCCGATCTCTGATTGTCTTCTCTTGCTCTAGCTTCAACCGCAGCGCCATCCGGCCTTGTTTGCCCAGCGTCAATGGCCTACTCCCACGCCATGAAGGCTGCCGGGTGCCCAGGCTGCGCAGAGCAGACCCGACGCCGAACCGGTGATTTCGTCGCCGGAGATTCCCGCGGCGAGCGCCTGGTCACAAGGGCAGCTGGTCGTCACCTGGGGATATCGAGGTGACTCGCCGCGATGATCCCGAAACGATGCCGGGCGGCTCGGCAGCCAAGGCGGCTCTGGATGCCATGGACGCCAGCGGACTCCGGGAACTCATTCGCGACATGCTCCCGTGGCTCGACGACGCGACCCGCGCCCGCTTCGTCGACGCCCTGTTTGACCGCGCAGCGCGCAACTCCTCAGGTTGGGTTCCCGAGGGTCCAGCCGATGCGATGGTCGAGCAGATCGAGGCGTTCGCTGAGGCGATCAAACGCAATCGCTACGCGGACCCTGCGGAGGTTGACGGCTACCTACGCGAGGGCTCGAATGCGTTTCTCGCGAAGGATTATCGGGGTGCCTTTCGGATCTTCCGGGCCCTACTCATCTCTGTCGGCCAGGGCGAAGTCGATCTCGGCCAGGACGAGCTGATCGATGAAGTGCTGGGCGTTGACCCAGCGGCCTGTGCTGCCCAGTACGTGGTGTCGATGTACATGACCGCCACGCCGAAGCATCGCGGCAGGGCCGTGTTGTCGGCGATCGACGAAATGCAGAGCATCGGGCACTTCTGGGAACCGCTGCGCGAGCTCGAACGAGCCGCCATCGAGCCCTTCCCCGACTTCGACGGCTTCCTCGCGCAGTGGCTGCGCCTGGTCGAGGAGCGTGCTCGAAGGGAACGCGACGCCGACTGGGATCGCGACGTGGACCGCTGGTTACGGGAAGCGGTCGGGCGCACCCAGGGCCCCGAAGGGCTCGCCGATCTTGCGCGCGCCTCCAAGCGTGCCGAAGACCTGCGCGCCTGGTGTCGGGCATTGGTCGAGATCGGCGACTGGACGGCCGCACTCGTAGCGTACGACGAGGCGGCCGAGTTGGTAGCCGACAAGGCGCACCCACGGGGTGACCTCCTCGACGGCGCTGCCCTGGCAGCGCAGCAACTCGGATGCGAGGACCTGCCCGCGCGCCTGGAGCGAGCCTGGCGTGCGACGCCCACCATGGTTCGCCTGCGCCGCTGGCTCGGCTCGTCCAAGACGAGGGAAGTGCTACGGCGTCGAGTTGCAGTCGCACTCGACGCGTGTCCGAAGAGGGCCCATCGGCAGCTTGCCCTGATGCATGTGCTTCAGCGGGACTTCACCGTGGCGGCAAAGCTCCTCGCGGCCGCGCCTGGTCTCGGTTGGTCCGACAGCGACCATCCGGGGCACCTGCTGTTCCCGCTTTTCGCACGCTTGCTCGGTGGCATCGAAGTGGTCGACGTGTCCGTCCCTGATCTAGACGAACTCAGACTGTCTTGCTGCCGCAGCGAGCCGCAGCTCGCAACGCCTGCGGTGGCTGTCTTGCTCGAGTTGGTCGACGTTCGTGGGACAAGCGACGAGAAGACTCGTGCTATCGTCATTGAGGCCATGCGCAAGGCCGCCGAGAAGCGCATCGCTGGCGTGACCGAGAAGAAGCGCCGGCGCTACTATGGTCACGCGGCCTCATTGGCTCTCGTTTGTGCGCAACTCGACAGGACGGCGGACGGGATACGGTGGTTCGCGGGCATTCGCGATGAGTACCGACGCTACCCAGCACTGCAGCGAGAGCTGGACGCGGGTAAACATCAACGGTGATCAGGTCGGCGCCGGTGGCGTGGAACCGCCGAAGACCGAGACGTCGCTCATCGGATACTGGGACGGGACCGAGGGCCGGGATTTGTGTATCGCGGAGTACCACTCGGTACCCAAGAACGAGTCTGGAAGGGGACCAAGTGGTGCTCCAGGTGGTGCTCCAACGAAAACGGTCGTCGCGTAACCGACCGTGATCAATAGAGCGGAAGAAGGGATTCGAACCGGCGGCGCCAACCCGGTCTCAGGTGGTGCTCCAACGAAAACGGCCGGCGTGTAACCGGCCGTGATCATTAGAGCGGGAGAAGGGATTCGAACCCTCGACGTCGACCTTAGCAAGGTGCCCGAGGCACGTCCCGCGCCGTGCTGCCACGTTCCCAAACCCATGCGATATCAACGCACAAGCCATCGCGAACGTGCCCGAACGCTCCTGGGCGTGACGCGCCGTGAAGGGACCGGTGGGGGAGAATCTGGGGGAGTAACCTTGAGCACTGGGGGAGAATTCACGTGCCGACCTTCGACAGGTCCGGCCGGTGATCGAAGCGCCTCCACTCGCTCTGGGTGAGCTATCGCGTCGCTTCCCAGAAGCTCAACCCAAACGCCAACCCCAGAATGGGCGGCCGCACAACGACCAACCGGACGGACCCGCCCTCTTCCACTGCCGGGGAGGTCTCAGCGGTCAGCGCCGGCCGCACAGGCACTGCACCGGGCCCGGCGCTTCCGACATTGTTCCGATCTCAGGCTTCAAGCTCATGCTGCCACCCGGCGGCTGGTTCTTGCACCGCCGCGCCGCCGCCCAGTAAGAGAGGTGAGGCCGCCGACCACGAAGATGTCGCTCTTGCCGGGCTGACTCTCGGTCATGACAGCCACCCCCGCTGGTACGCACGACCTCTGCGGCGGTCACCGCGACCGCGAAGGAGACGATCATCCACAAGATACCGCGCGGCCTCCACGGCTCGATGCTCTTCCTCGACAGGGAGTCGATTCTCGAACTGGTTGACCGGTACTGGAAGGGGTCCGCGTAGCCAGGCGATTTTGTGAGAGCGCAGCGGTGGCCAGCAGAGGCCCTACGCAATGTCCTGCCAGTCGCGCGCGTCGACGAAGTCGGCGAAGTGCTTGGCGTTGGATGTTGCGAGGACGGCACCGAGTTGTTCAGCCTGTGCTGCAATGATCATGTCTGCGTCGAGGGACTTCGGGTGCGCCGTAGGTCTGCCCCGATTGCGCGTCTCCGCCCACATCTCGGCGGCGCGTTTGAGAATCGACGAAGTCACCGGACAAGTGGCCAGCGTCCGCTGGAAAGCGTCGAGCCGCTGAATCCCGCGCGTCTTCCCGGCCCGGATCAGTTCGCGCCGCACTTCGTAATCAGCGAGTTCGGAGACGATGAGCTGATTCCCGCGCTGAAGATGCGAGAAGAACCACGAGACGACCTCAAGGCTCGCCTGTGGGTGGCTGATGTGCGAGAGCGGGCTAGCGTCCAGAAGGATCTTCATCAGGAAAAAGCCGACGGGCATCAGCTTCGGCCCGGCTCGCGTTCAGTGCCTTCTTCAGCAGTGGGAGGGTTTCCAGGTCGTAGGCCGGGTCTTCCCCCATCCAGCTCTCCACGAGCGCGATGGCGGCGCGGTTCCGACGCATGAGCTCCTCCTCGGAAAGCGCGTCGATCAGCTTCTCTTCGGCTGGGGTGCCCATCATGTTCTCGCGCGTGTTCTTCAGGCGGTTCAGGTTGATGACGATGCCAGTATAGCATGGCTGTCTTGGTGCATAGCTCCTGAGCCCGAACTACAGTCCCAGCGTATTCCCCGAGTTCGGACTCCCCGATGACCGCTTTCAAACGCAGCTAGGCGAAATACGTCAGGAAA
>CAZSVU010000534.1:0-1056 GCA_964610275.1 uncultured Polyangiaceae bacterium
GGTCGATGCCCTTGCCGAACTGCCGCACCATGCCGATGAGCTCCTGGTTGAGCACCAACGCTTCGAGCGTGCCGTTGGTACCGCTGTCCGCGTAGCCCACGTCGTGGATCAGCGCGGCACCCGACAGGTAGGCGTACAGCAGGCTGGTCATCATCTCTGCGGCTGCCTGCTCATCAAGGACCTTCGAGTCCGTCACGCCTCCAGTGGAGAACATCGGCAGTCCGATCCATTTGGAGATGTCGGTGTTGGCCGCCGATGCGAGCGAGAGCTCCGGAGCACCGTAGGAGTAGGTGGTGGTGGCCATGTCCATCACGGTGGTGACTCCGCCCATGATGAGCGGCATGCCGGGCTTCTTCAGATAAGTGAGCACCACTGCCATCAGGGTCTCGGCCAGCGACTGCACCAGCATTCCGGCGATGGTGGCCGGCGCAGTGGCGCCCGAGCTCGGGCAGGGCGTGTACATCGCCGGGATGCCCTTCTCGGCGGCGAACAGCAGCTTCTCCACCGCAGTGCGGTCGTTCTTGAGCGGTGAGATGGGCTCGATGTAGGTGATGAACAGGGGGTTGAGGCGGAACTCACCTTCCCCGCCCTGCACCAGACAGCCCATCTTCCAGAGATCTTCCAGTCCCTCGCCGTCGACCGTGGTGAGCACCATGGGCTTGGTGCATCCCTCCAGCATCGCCAGGAACTGGTGCCGGTCGTAGGTCTGTGGATTCGGAGCGTCCCCCACGATGCCGTGCGACATGTGAAAATCGTACTCGCTGAGATAGTCGACGAAGCGGGCGGCGTCGTACACGTCGCGGTAGTTGCAGCGCCGCCGCTCTCCGGTTCCTCGATCATAGGTGAACGGCAGGTCGGAACCCGTGCCGAAAGCCGCGTCGTCCTTCTGTACCCTCAGGGTTCGCTGGCCGTTTCGCCCCATGAGCGTGATCTTGCGCGGGTTCGTGCCCAGCGCCCGCTGCACCAGAGACGCTGGCACCCGCACCAGGTTGCCGTCGGTGACGACCGCGTCGCTGTTGCGAAACAGCCGTACCGCCTCATCGTGGTAGAAGCGAG
>CAZSVU010000534.1:1066-4653 GCA_964610275.1 uncultured Polyangiaceae bacterium
CCCCGGTGCTTTCGAGCACATCCAGGGCCGCGAAGAAGATCTGTTCGATCTGGTCGTCGCTGAGGACGCGGAAGCGCGGCGTGAGCTGCACCGCTTGGTTCATCTTCTGGTAGGCGCTGGAGTCGAGCTGCATGTGCGTTCTCGTCTGACTAGCTGGCGAGCAGAGTTCTGCCGGTTTCCACGGCCATCGCCGCGTTGGGTCCGTAGGCGTCGGCTCCGATCTTCTCGGCATACTCCGCGGTTACTGGTGCACCGCCGACGATGATCTTGACCTGGTCACGAATGCCCGCCTCCTTGAGCGCATTGATGGCTTCGGCCATCCGCGGCATCGTCGTCGTCAAGAGCGCCGACAGACCGAGGATGTCGGGCTTGTGCTCCTTGACGGCGTCGACGAAGACCTGAGCTTCGAGGTCGATGCCCAGGTTGATCACCTGGAACCCCGCACCCTCGAACATCATCGCTACGAGGTTCTTGCCGATGTCGTGCAGGTCGCCCTTCACCGTCCCGATCACGAACTTCCCGGCCCCGGCGACCTGCGCGTCGGACAGCAGCGGACGGAGAATGTCGGTACCCGTCGACATGGCCTTGGCCGAGCGGAGCACCTCGGGGATGAACATCTCGCACGCCTTGAAGCGGCGTCCGACCACGTCCATGCCGGGCATGAGGCCCTGCGAGAGCACGACTTCGGGATCGGTCCCGGCATCGACGAGCTCCTGCGTCAGTTTCGCGACGTCATCGATTCGACCAGCGATGATCATCTCCGCGAGTTTTGCGAGCTGCTCTGACATCTCTGAGATCTCCTGTTTCTGTTCGGTATGCGGTTCCGGGTGAGGCTGCTGCTGCCGGCTGGATCTGAGAGCCCGACGAACTGGCGACGGCGGGCGGCGGCTCGTGAGATGACGACGGCCCGCCCGCGCACCGGGGAGCGACCGATGCACTCTCTCCGGGGCTGGTTCGCCGGTGGGGCGCGGGCACCCTGGCCGCGTGCTACGCGCAGCGGCGCGCAGTCCGACCGGGCCCGCGCTGGGAGGCGCTAGGGCGATCGGGCGAGGCGAACGCGCCGGGTTCGCTTGCGCCCCACCCACACCCACGCCGCGGAGCCACCGGTCCAGACGACCGGCACCGGGTGGGAGCCGATCATCCTGCTGGCGGGCTCGGAGTCGGCGCCGACGCAGGGGCACCGCGGGTCAAATTGCGGTGCGGTGATGATTCTTTTGGCCGACAGCAAGGGCACACCCAACGTATTTTCAATACGAATAGTTTCAATACAAAGTAATTCTTCCCCCGGCAACCTCCGCCCAGAAAACGGCCCAAGAGACAGCCTGCGGGCACTAGGGCCGAACCGAGCCTGTCTGCGCGCATGCGCAGGTTGGTTTTCCGGGTTCACCTGTTCCAGCGGGGTGTCTGTGGGGCTGCCGAACAGTGACCGGTGCTGCGGGGTCTGTAGTTCTCCGCAGGAGCCGCGCGTGCGCGATTTCTCCAGCGGGCGACCGATTCACCGCCAGTCTCGAGGCCCGCTGCACGCCGTCCCCACATAGACCCCATATAGAGACGTGTCGTCCCGGCCCGCGGCGGGGCGCTCGGGGAGCGGAGACAGCGGTACGCGCGGACGAGTCACGCCGCACGTCTGGCTGCAACAACCGGCATCACTGGTCCAAGGCCAGAGCCTGCGAGACCGTCCGAAGATGCCGAGGGGCAAAGGCCCCGCGAGCTACGTCTGCTGGAACGTCAATAGGCGTTGCTTCGAACGGCCCTGCCGAAGACCGTGAGCCACATGATCTTGAGATCCCAGCCGAGCCGCCAGTTGTTGATGTAGTCGAGGTCGTGCTCGATGCGCTTTTCCATCTTCTCGACCGTGTCGGTCTCGCCGCGCCAGCCGTTCACCTGGGCCCAACCCGTGATCCCCGGCTTGACCTTGTGCCGCAGCATGTAGCCGTGGATCTTGGCGCGATAGAGCTCGTTGTGCGCAACGGCGTGCGGTCGCGGTCCAACGATGGACATGTGACCGGCGAGCACGTTGAAGAACTGGGGTAGCTCGTCCATGGACGTGCGCCGCAGGAACGCGCCCAGTCGAGTCACGCGCGGGTCGCCCTTCTTCGCTTGAGGGACGTGGTCCCCATCTTGGATGACCCGCATGGTGCGGAACTTGAGCACGCGGATGGGCTTGCCATTGAGCCCGTAGCGCTGCTGCCGGAAGAAGATCGGACCGCGCGAGTCGAACTTGATCAGGATGGCAGTCACCAGCATGGGCAGCGCGCTCAGCAGGACCGCCACGGTTCCGAGCACCAGGTCTTCGACCCGCTTGAGCCAACCACCGACGCCGTCGAACGGAGTGTCGAAGATGCTGACAACCTGGATGTCGCCCACGGTTCCCCACCGCGCGTGGAGAAGATCGTAGGCGTAGAACTCGGGAACGATTTCCACAGTCGCGGTGGTGTCGGCCAGCTTGGCCACCAGAGTCGTGATGCGCTTCTCTGCACGCAGAGGCAGCGCGATGTAGACGATGTCGAACACGCCGGCGCGCGCGTCCAGAAGCATCTGGTCCAGGGTACCCGCGTAGCGCCCCAGGCTCTCGGGCAACTCTCGGCGGCGGCGGGTCCGATCGTCGTACACGCCCGCAACGCGCAGCCCGAGTGCCGGGTCGTTGTGCAGAGTCTTCAGCAGGCGCTCCCCAGTGCGAGTGGCGCCAGCAACGGCCACGCTGCGGGTGTTGTGGCCCCGCGCGCGCAAGCTGCGCAGGAGATTGCGTAGCCCCATCCGCCAGAGGATGAGGCTCAAGGGCGCGGCCAAGAACCACGCGGTGCTGACGACCCGCGAGTAGCTGGCGGTCGTCTTGGTCGCAAATGCCGCAAACAGCAGGATGGGAACGGTAACACCCCAGGCAATGAGGACGTGCACAGCCTCCTTGCGTACAGGTGCTCCCCGCCAGGCTCGGTACAGGCCGTTGACCTGGGCGGCGATGTAGAACCCCAGCACAGCCAATGCCGTCGCCAAGGTGTTGGACGAAGTCCAATCCTGCCGGTAGTAGACCACGCACGCGACCCAGTGGGTCGCCACGATGATGGCCACATCCACCAGCCGCTGCACCACCGCGAGTTGCGGCGCGTTGGCCTTGAGCTGTCCCGATGCGATGAAGCGTTGGCTTTCAGTCACGACGAACTCTCCCCGATAAGACATTGGCTATGCAGCCCTCGCGGGGAAGTAAAGGGATAACTGCAGCGCGACTTGGCGCCGATTGGCCGATGATCTCGTTCTGGGCGCACGCATCAATCGCGTGTAAGCAACGGCGTTTGATTTGGGTCAAAGGGCGACAAGTCGGAGTTTTGTGAGTGGAACGTCTGACACAGTTCCGCTCGCTCGCTCGAAGCCTGCCGGTGCGCGGAAGCCGCACAATTGCAGTCATGATGCGTCAATCTTCGTCATGTTCCAATCCGCTCGTCACGTCGTGGCGACTGCCGGCGGGGCTCGGTGCTACGGCCACGCCGTCCAGCGTCCGGCTTGTGCTGGCTGCAGGTGCGTCGTAGAGACGCTAGAGCATATGAGCTCGCGCGAGTTCGAGTCCATTCAGCTGTTCGGAGCAGATATTG
>CAZSVU010000535.1:0-4642 GCA_964610275.1 uncultured Polyangiaceae bacterium
CGCGAATTTGTGCGCCTCCTCTTCGCCACTCCTCCGCAGCACTCAACTCAGCGACCTTGCTCCATCTTCTTCACACTGCCCGGCCCGAACTCCGAGCCAGGGTGCCCCCCGGCGCCCTTGAATTCCGGGTCTAGCGGCGGCGGCGCGGCCGATCGCCACGCCGGCCCGGGCTGACCCGCAAGTAGCCCTCACAGAGGAACGTGTAAAGCTGCGCTGTCAGAGCATCGGCACTCTCCTCCGCCAGGCCCAGCGTGACGGCCTGGTAGAGAAGCTCCTTCAACGCTCCGATGGACAGGTAGGCGAGAACCCGCGGTTCTCCGTCGGCCACGATACCGAGGGCCTGTCCTTCCTTGAGACTTTCGGTGATCTGCTGCACGACCGCATCGTAGAAGGTGTAGAGCTTACGGTCGAAGTCAGGATCGATCCCGGTGGCGTCGGTGAAGAGTATCTTCGTCATCGCGCGCTCGGCCAAGCACACTCCGACGATGGCGTGAATGTTGGCGCGCGCCTGTTCGGCCACGCTCCGCGACGCGTCCGCCGGGTCGATGTGCATGATGGCCAATGTGATTCGAGAAGAGAATCGATCGATGAGGTCCGCCAGTACGGCACGCTTGTCCTCGAAGTACAGGTAGAACGTACCGCGTGCTACACCCGCCTCGGCCACGATGTCGTCCACCGTGGCCTGATGGTAGCCGCGCTTGGCAAACACGTCGCGGGCCGAGAGGAGAATCCGCTGCCGACGCTCAGCCTTGCTCATGGCGGTCGAGCGCGGCTTGCCCGCTGGAGTCTTCTTCCTGCCGCCTGCCTTGGCCGTGCGCCCTACCCGCTGCTTGGTCACCGCCACAGCCGTACTCCCAACGGCGCCGGTCTTCAACTCCAGGCGCCGCAGCTTCGCCTTCGATAAGGCTGGTGGTCAAAGGAACTCTAGTGTTGATGATGACGTGCTCCTGCGGCGCGGAGGATGATTCGGCGAACTCCGACGGCGCTGGCGCAGTGGGCGGCGCTCTCGGCACTGGCGGCGCTCTCGGCACCGGCGGCGCTCTCGGCACCGGCGGTGCGCTCGGCAGTGGCGGTGCGCCGGGTGCTGGTGGCGCACCGGGTACTGGCGGCGCGCCGGGTGCTGGCGGTGCGCCGGGTACTGGCGGTGCGCCGGGTACTGGCGGTGCGCCGGGTGCTGGCGGCGCGCCGGGTGCCGGTGGAGCGCCGGGTACTGGCGGTGCGCCGGGTGCTGGTGGCGCGTCGAGCACGGGCGGTGCGCCGGGCACCGGCGGTGTGGAGCAATCCGGCGGTGCCCAGAGCACGGGCGGCATGGAGCAGACCGGAGGCGCACCTGCCGCCGGCGGCGTGGAGCAGATCGGAGGCGCCCAGAGCACGGGCGGTGCAGAACAAGCCGGAGGCGCCCAGAGCACGGGCGGTGCAGAACAGATCGGAGGCGCCCAAAGCACGGGCGGCGTGGAGCAAACTGGAGGCGCCGCGAACACCGGGGGCGCGGGCGGCTCCGCTTCGGTCGGCTGTGATCGAGCGGGGCTCCAGGCTGCTGCGGACAGCTACCGCGACGCGCTCGAGGCGGGCACCTACGCCAGCATGCCGCTCGCGGCTTCGGTTGCCTACGAAGAGAACGGCGAGAGCGTCGCCATCGAGAACGGGATCTGGCAGATGCCGATGACCGTGGACCGGTACATCGACCTACTCGACGTGGAAGCCTGCGAAACCTTCTCGGAAGTCATCATCGCCGGCGGCTCGCACCCCTACGTGCTCGGAGTACGCCTCACCGTAGCGAATGACGAAATCTCGGCCATTACCGTGATCGCCACCGACGCGGACGACTGGGGCTTCAACGCGACCAACTACCTCAACAACTCGGCAGCGGAGACCTGGGGGCTCATCGACCCGGCCGAGCAACCTTCTCGCACCGAATTGGAGTACGCGGCGTATCAGTACTTCCAGTACTGGATCGACAATACGGCCGACGTGCCCTGGGGCGATCCCTGCGCTCGCCTCGAGGGCGGTATGTACACCGGCGACGTGTCGCTCGCCGGTGGCAGTTGCTCGGTGGGGATCCCCGCTCAGGGGTTCGCTCCGCCCATCAACGACTACCTCTTCGATCCCGACCAAGGCATGGTCGTCGCGCTCCTCAACATGCCGGGCCCGGACTCGCACCTGTTCCACGTGACCAGCAGCCACGGCATCCGCTACATCCACACGCTGACCATCTGCTACGTCAATGGCGAGTGGCAGTGTCCCGGCAGCCCGCCGAGTTGACAGCGGCGAACCGCCAACCGCTTCAGCCGAGCATCAGTCGGGACGCGGCGTGCCCCCCGTCCGTGACGACTCGTACGTCAGCCCAAACTCGTACGGGAACAGCGGATCGTAGCTCGGGTCTCCGACGTTGATGGGGATCTGCTGCATGGTGCGAGGCCAGCTGTGGCTGAGCTTGCCCGTGGGTGGGTGGTCTCCAAACAGAACGTCCGTCACCCCGTGTCCTTCGGTGCCGGGAAGCCAGGCCACCAGGATGGCATCTGCGGCGGCCAGGATCGGTTCGAGGATCAGTGGACGACCCGTCACCAGCACCACGACCACCGGGAGGCCGGCCGCCTTGAGATTCTGGACTGCCTTCACGTCATCGGCATCCAACGCAAGGTCCTTGCGGTCTCCCTTGAGCTCCGCGTACGGCAGCTCTCCAATCACGGCGACGCCCACTTGTGCGCCCTTCGCGCCGGTTCCGTCGCGCGAGTAGCTCACGGCCTGCGCTCCGACGACGCGTTCGAACCCCTGACGAATGGTGGTGCCGTCGATCTGCAGCCCACTGGCTCCCTGCCAGGAGATGGTCCAACCGCCGCACTGGTTGCCCACGTCGTCGGCACTCTTGCCGGCCAAGTGGATCTTGGCGCTCTTCTGCAGGGGCAGCACGCCGCCCTCGTTCTTGAGTAGCACGAGAGACTTCCGCACCGCCTCGCGTGCAATCTCGCGATGTTCGGTCGAGCCCACATGGTCCAGGCGAGGACGCGCTCGGCCGCTGGGGGAGGTCATGCCCATTTCGCACTTGACGCTGAGGATGCGCGTGACGGCGTCGTCGATGCGCCATTGGGGCACGCGGCTGGGGACCAGCGCCTCCAATGTGCGCACGTAGTCATCCAGCTTCTTGGGGGACATGATCATGTCCAACCCCGCGTTGATCGATGTCTCCAATTGCTCGGCATAGGGAAGCGGGATCTTGTCGATCCCCTCCCAGTCAGACAGCAGGATCCCATCGAACCCCATTTCTTCCTTGAGCACCTCCGTCAACAGGTGCCGCTGCGCATGCAGCTTCACCCCCTGATAGCTGCTGTACGACACCATGATGGATCCCACCCGCGCTGCGATGGCTGGAGCGTACTGCTCCACGTGCAGCTTGCGGAAGGTGGTCTCGTCGTCGACCGTGTCGCCGCGGTCCACGCCGCCCACGGTACCTCCGTCTCCAGCAAAGTGCTTGGCTGTGGCGAGCACGGACGCTGGCCCGCTTCCCAGGCGCTTGCCCTGGAAGCCAAGGATGGCAGCCGGACCGAGTTGCGCGGCAAGCTCGGGCGTCTCCCCGAACGCTTCGTAGGTGCGCCCCCAGCGCTCGTCTCGCGCCGCGGCCAGAACAGGAGCGAAAGTCCAGTGAATACCGGTGGCCGCCACCTCGACCGCAGTGGCATGCGCGACGCGTTCGACCAACTCGGGATCGCGCGTGCATCCCAGGCCGATGTTGTGGGGAAAGATGGTGGCATTCTTGACGTTGCCGTGCCCGTGCACCGCGTC
The DNA here is from genome assembly GCA_964610275.1 of uncultured Polyangiaceae bacterium. Lineage (GTDB taxonomy): Bacteria > Myxococcota_A > Polyangia > Polyangiales > Polyangiaceae > JAFGBI01. The sequence goes on from CAZSVU010000535.1 coordinate 3,781, forward strand.
GATGCCGTAGAGGAGCGGAATCTGGAGGCGCGTCTGCTTGGTGAAGCCCTGGTACTGGTCGACCATTTCCACCCAGGCCGGGGGCTCGTTGGATCGAGTCGGTGCCGACCCGCCGCCACTGAGCAGAGCGCCGATCTGGTACTTCGCGACGTCCGGGAAGTCGGTCCTGCCTCGGGCGGCCATCACCATCTGCCCGACCTTCTCGGACAGCTGCATGGCGCGGGTCATCTGATGCGCCCAGCTTCGGCAGCGGGGGCTGGGCCAAGCGTCTTCAGCCTGGACGTCGTAGTACGCACGCGCAGGAGCAGGGGGCGGTGACGCCGGTGGCGGCGTGGCAGCGCATCCAGACGCAGTGGCAAACACCAGAAGCGGCAGCAATCGACGGAAATCTGACAAACAGCGCATCTCGGCCGAACTCATCGCACGAATCGGATCGGCCGAACAGCAACAAAGGTCCTGCCGGGAGGGGGGGCGAACGACCGCTCGCCGGCGCGGCCCAGCGAGCCAGCTTCGATTTGCCGTGACGTGTCACCGCGTGCGCTGCCGCGCTCACTCCACGAGTGGGTTGCCACCGGCCTGAATGGCGGCAATCCTGTTATTCCGAGTCTTCTCCCAGGCTGTGGGTGGGTCGGCTTGGTGCCACTGCTCGAAGCGCGCCAACTGCGCGGCGCCAAGTCGCAGGCCATTGGCGTATGCGTAGTGCATGTACAGATACGCTCGCGCGATGTCGCCTCTGAGGTCGGGGGCCGGCTCCGCCACTCGGCGGTGCCAGTCGATCTCAAAGTCGCAGGTCCCGTAGTCGCGCGGCTCGCCGGCCACGTCGTCGAAGCGAAAATTGGAGCGGTCGCCGTTCACCTCACCG
>CAZSVU010000536.1:0-4636 GCA_964610275.1 uncultured Polyangiaceae bacterium
GGCGTGCTCAGCTGGAGGCACTCGAAGACAGTGATCGACATTCGTGCTCACTGATTTGGACTCAGTTCCCCAGCCTGTCGCCCTCGACCACCGCGCGCCCGTTGAGTAGATCACTGGCATCGAGGGCGCGGCGGCCTTCCAGCTGTCCGCGGAGCAGCTGCACCGCTCCTCGACCTGCCCCAACCAGCAGCGTCCGACCGGGCCCGACGGCCACCTCGCCGGGGGCCAGCGCATCACCCATCGTCGTCACTCGAGCAGCCAGCAGTTTGAGTCGCTTGCCCCGGACCATCGTGCGTGCCGAGGGGCTCGGTGACATGCCGCGGATGAGATTGACGATCTCGTGGGCGCTGGCCGCAAAGTCCACGACGAGGTGCTCTGGCTGGATCAGCGGAGCCAAGGTGGCCTCTTCGTTTCGCTGAGGCACTGGCGAGAGTTCGCCAGCCATCGTCCGAGGCAACTCCTCGCGCACCACCTCTGCCGCCAGGTCCGATATTTGCTCCCCGAGCTCCCCCGCCGTCGTCTCCGGGCCGATGGGCAGTCGCCGGACGGTATAGACGGGCCCCGTATCGCAACCTTCGTCCATCTGCATGAGGGACACGCCCGTTTCGGATTCGCCACGCACGATGGCCCAGTTGATCGGTGCGGCACCGCGGTACCTGGGAAGGATGGATGCGTGCAGGTTGACGCAGCCTCGCTTGGGCGCGCAGAGGACTCTTGCCGGCAGGATGCGCCCGTAGGCCATCACCACCGCAACGTCGACGTCGCGCTCACGCAGCCACTCGTCGAGATTTCCGGTCTTGACCTTCACCGGCTGGTACGCAGCCAGCCCGAGCTCTCCAGCTGCGACTTTGACAGCGGGTTCGCGGAGCTTGAGCCCGCGGCCAGCAGGCCGGTCCGGCTGGCAGACCACGCCCACGAGGTCGGTGGTGTCGGCTAGAGCCCGAAGGGCTTTGACAGCAAGCTGGGGAGTTCCGAAGAACACCGTGCGCATGCCGGATGCATATAGTAGCCCCGGACCGAGGGCGCCAGGCTAGCGCGCTTCGTGGGCGTGGATAAGTTGACCGGTATCGCTGAACGCCATCTGATGTTCTCTTGGGCGCTGGCGTCACACGCCGCGCCCCGCTAGGTGAATGCTATGAGTGAGAAGAAGAAGGAGCCGACGGCAAGCAACTCGGTCCCGCCCAGTGAAGACGAGATCCGCTTTGGTGAAGAGCTGCCGGTGTTGCCCATCCGCAATGCAGTGCTCTTTCCCGGTGCGGTCGCTCCATTCGACGTCGGGCGTGAGAAGAGCGTGGCATTGGTCGAAGAAGTGGAGAACCTCGACTCGCCCGTCATCGCGATCTTTGCCCAGCGCGACCCGGCCACCGATGATCCGGGTGCCGACGACATGTACCCCGTTGGGTGCGCGGCTCGAGTTCTGAAAGCACTGAAGCACAGCTCGGGCAACTACTCGTTGATCCTGCAGGGGCTCACCCGCATCCGGTTGGACGAGGTGGTGCAGCACCGACCCTACCTGCGTGCCAAGGTGGCCCGGTTGACTTCCGCGCAGTCCGAGGACGTGGAGGCCGAAGCGCTCGCGATGAGTCTTCGGGACGTCGCCAAGCAGGTCATTCAGCTGATGCCCGAATTGCCACGCGAGGCTGGGTCGCTCATCGACTCAGTTCAGGCTCCGGGGGCGCTGTCCGATCTCGTGGCGGCCAACCTCGACGCACCGGTCGAGGAGAAGGCTCAGCTCATCGAGACCCTCGAGGTGAAGGAGCGTATTCGCAAGGTTCTCAGGCTGCTGACGCGCCAACTCGAAATTCTCAAAATGCGCGAGCGCATCAACTCCCAGATCAAGGAGGAGATGGGGAAAAACCAGCGCGAATACGTGTTGCGGCAGCAGCTGAAGGCCATCAAGGAGGAACTGGGAGAGGACGAAGGCGACCAGGGCGATCTCGATGGCCTGGAGGAGCGTATCGCCAAGGCGGAGTTGCCGAGCGAGGCGGATAATGTCGCCAAGAAGCAACTCAAGCGGCTGCGTTCGATGCAGGTAGGCAGTGCCGAGTACACGGTGGTGCGCACCTACCTGGACTGGATCTTGGATATTCCGTGGTCCCAATCGACCGAAGACAACTTGGAGATCGCCGAGGTGCGTCGGGTCCTGGACGAAGACCACTACGGTCTCGACAAGGTGAAGAAGCGAATCGTCGAGTACCTGGCGGTCCGCAAGCTCAAGAAAGACAAGAAGGGCCCTATCCTGTGCTTGATCGGACCACCCGGCGTCGGCAAGACATCGCTGGGCAAGAGCATCGGACGAGCCCTGGGTAGGAAGTTTGTGCGCATCTCTCTCGGAGGCGTGCACGACGAGGCGGCCATTCGCGGGCACCGTCGCACCTATGTCGGCGCGCTCCCGGGCCAGATCATTCAGGGCATGAAGAAGGCGGGTACGGTCAATCCCGTGTTCATGATGGATGAGGTCGACAAGATTGGCCACGACTTCCGCGGTGATCCCAGCGCGGCTCTGTTGGAGGTTCTGGATCCGGAGCAGAACCACACCTTCGCGGATCACTACCTGGAAATTCCCTACGACTTGTCACACGTGATGTTCATCGGCACGGCCAACATCCCGGACCCGATCCCCCCGCCCTTGCGCGACCGGATGGAGATCTTGGAGTTGCCTGGCTACACGCGACGAGAGAAGCTCGCCATCGCCCGCCGTCACCTGATTCCGAAGCAACTCGACGAGCACGGGCTCACCAACGAGCAGATCGAGTTCAAGGATGAGGCCGTCGAGCAGATCATCGAGAACTACACGCGCGAGGCCGGCGTGCGGTCCCTGGAGCGGACCATCGCCAGCGTCATCCGCGGAGTAGCGGTCAAGGTCGCCGAGGGCGACAGCGAGCCGCGTACCATCAAGGACGAGGACGATCTGCGCGACTTCCTCGGCCCCATCAAGTACACCAGCGAGGTCGCCGAGCGGACCGAGGAGACGGGGGTTGCGACGGGGCTCGCCTGGACGAGTGTGGGCGGTGAGATCCTCTTCATCGAAGCCACTCGCATGTTCGGTACGGGCAAGCTGCAGCTCACCGGGCAGCTGGGTGATGTCATGAAGGAGAGCGCGCATGCCGCGCTCAGCTACGTGCGAGCGAACGCCGAAAAATTCTCGATCGCCAAGGACTTTCTCGAGAAGAGCGACGTGCACATTCACATCCCTGCCGGGGCCATGCCCAAGGACGGGCCCAGCGCCGGCATCACGATGTTCACGGCGTTGGTGTCTCTCTTGACCGGAATACGGATTCGTCACGACGTCGCCATGACGGGTGAGATATCGCTCCGGGGTCGGGTTCTCCCGGTGGGAGGCATCAAGGAGAAGATCCTGGCCGCACACCGCGCCGGGATTCGTCGGGTCATCGTGCCTGAGCGCAACAAGGCCGATCTGGAGGAAGTGCCGCGAGAAGTGCGGGACGAGCTCGAGTTCGTCGAGGTGCACCACCTGGAAGAAGGGCTAGCCGCAGCCTTGGAGTCGATGCCGCAGCCGTCGCAGGCGTATGTCGACCAGATGGCCCAGCAGGAGGCGGCTTCCCAACCCAACTCCACGAACTGATCTCTGCACGTTGCTGGGGGGGCCGGGGGCGGGGTACGCTAAGCGCCTGTGCTTTGGCATCGACTTCTGCTGTTCGCCACCGCTTGTGGCTGGGGATGCGTGGCGCCCCCATCCGGCGATCCCGAGGGCGGGGAAGCTTCAGCTGCCGAGCCGACGTCGCCGCTCGCGGCGGCCGCGCCGTCCGCGGCCGAGGGCAGCGCACCGCAGCCCCCTCGGGAGGGGCCTCGCTGCCGTGCGCAGCTCGAACGGCTCCGCCAGCTCCCCGCCTTGCCGGGGGCAGCGGGCTTCGAAGCGAACCGGGCCGAGATCTTGGCTAGAGCCAAGGCCGAGCCGGTTCTCTTCTTGCGCACACCACGGCTGATCGCGACGACCAGTACGGCGGTCGAGCACTACCGGCGCCGGCTCGTGCGTGGCAAGAGCCCAGCCTATTCGCTGCACCACCTTTACGGACAGCTGCGCAAAGTCCCCGATACCGCGCGTGCCGTGTTGCTCCGAGAGGGGTATCTGTACACGGAATCACCCGGCCTGGCCTCGGCCCTGGAGGACTTCGTCAAGCTCCACCATCTGTTCCGGGAGCCAGAGCTCGTCATCCAGCGCGGCGCGAAGCGGTTGCGCGTGCGCAAGGGCAAGCGCCACTACGAATACGTGGACGGACCGGAGCAGGGAGAACGGGCAAGCCTACTGCTGCTCGACCGCGTCTGGGTGGCGGGTCACGATCCAGGTGAATCGCTGCACGTGGCCGTGGCGGATCTGCCCCACCGAGTTGGCGCCGATCGCATGCGGATCCGTCGGCTCACGGCCGAGGGGATCGTCGCTGACCTCAGGTACGGAAGCGCCTGGGTGCCGAGCGTTCTCGACGTGCGAGAGGACGCGCTCGAACTGCGCTGTGAGTCCATTCCAGAGGGGGCAGAGGCCGAAGTGGCGATGGGTCGCGAGTGGATTCAGCGCCGGGAGCGGGTGCTGGACGCCATCCGCAGCGCCATCCACGAGCAGGTCGACGAAGGTTTGCCGTTCGACGAGCCCAGGACGGAGGAGGGACAACAAGACGGC
>CAZSVU010000537.1:0-4634 GCA_964610275.1 uncultured Polyangiaceae bacterium
GATCCGCCTGGGTCGATGCGGGTGTCCCATGACAGCCGGTGGCGACGGCCAGGCTCAGCCAAAAGGCACGACCTGAACCCTGGACTGCGCTACTCATGCTTGGTCTGTACTGCCTGCGAGTGATTGACGGAAGGGTTCCTTGCGCTGGTCGACAGGCGTTGTCCACGACGGTCGATGCGCGCTACCGGCAAGTGGAGATTCCGCCGTCGGGTGGCTCGTCGCAGTTCGCGTCAGCCAGCAGACACTGGCCTTCGGTGCACGTGAGCGTGGCGCACAGGCAGATGAGTATGCAGCCCTGATCGTCGTCGCAGTCGATGGCTCGGTACTCGTCGAGCAACTCATCCAACAGCGTTCGGTCAGCCCCCGAGTTGATGTAGCGGCTGTCGAGGCACCACGGAACCTCGACCCGCTGGCAATCTCCCACGACGTCGCACCAGTTGAGCCTGTCAATCTCGCCGTCCAGGTCCGCGGCTACTTCATCGAGCGACCGCCCGGTTGCGTTTGCTTCGCCGCACCCGCCATCTGTGCCCCCGGTACTTGTCGATGCGTCGGCAGTCGCGCCGCGATCGTGGTCCCCGACGAGTCCACCGCAGCCCGTCGCTGCAGCAAGACAGATCGCGACCAGCAGGGCGTAGACGGCGTGTGTTGGAATTCTGCGCGGCACCCCTGCCAGTGAGGGTACCACAGCCGAGAGAGTCGGCACCGGGATTCGAAACGAATGGTATTGGACGCTTGAGCCAGTACTCGGTTGGAGCCAAGGCCAGGTCGCCCGCCGCCGGCCTCAGTGATCCGGATGATTCTCGTGATTCACATCCCGGGGTCGGTGAAGCTACGCGACCAGGTTGAGCTTGATTCGGACTCGTGCATTCCCGGGCAGTTGCGAACTGTTCACAAGAGAGCGTGTCCGTTGGGGACGCTCTTCGAGTCACTGCACGTCGATCGTCCTCATGGGCGGTCGGCGCGTTGCGGCTTGTGCATCAGCTGGCTGGATGGCTCATGTCGATCCGTGGTGGGTGACCACGGGAAGCTCAGTGAGCACAGGAATCTAGGAATCGCAGAGGGTAAGGCGAGCCGTTGGCGTCCTTGTTGATCTCGAAGTCGGCGTCCTCCAGCGCTCGGTCGGGCCCGTGGCGCTCCAGGAATTCCGTGACCATCGCGACGTTCTGCTGCTGGCGGGAGCGCGCCTGGGCCAGGTCAGCCGCCTCAGCGCCGAGGTTCTTCAGGCGGTAGGTGTTGACCGGCTCGAAGAGGGTCGACTCCTTGATCTTCACGACGATGGCGCCGCTGGCGTAGACGAGGATGCAGTCCAGCACCTGCTCGAGCAGGGCTCGGTTCCGGGCCATGTCGTCCTCGAACAGGGAGGCGCTCCCGGTGAGGTAGTCCTCCACCGCCGGGGCCCGGGGCATCAACAGCGGCTGGACGTTGGCCTCGGCCTCGACAATCTTCGTCCCGACCTCCTCCAGCTCCTGTTCCCGTTCCTGGATGGCGGTAAGCAGCGTCTTGGGGGCGCCGCCGCCGAGAGCGATGGCCTCGGTCAGCCGGGCCAGCTCCTCGGTCACGCGCTCCTTCCGGGTTCTGAGGCTCTGCACCACCCCCATCTGGCTCTGGTTGGCCTGGGTGATGCGCTGGTTGTGGTCCCGCACGAGCACTTCAAGCTGTTTCGGGTCCTTGGTCACGGCGTCGATGATGTGCCGGACCTTGGCCTCCAGGGCGGGACGAGGGACCGTCACCTTGTTGAGACAGACGAGTTGATGGCGCAGAGCGAGGATCTCGAGGGCCAAGTGGCGGCGCGTTCTGACGAACGCGAGTGCGGCGACGAGCAGAGAGACAAGGAGGTTCAGTACGGCCGGGCAGCCTGGTCTGGTGGCGGCCTAACTTCAACGATCTCGCGGTGGACGGTGTTTCTGGGACGCACAGCGTCCGGTTCACTCGGTTGGAGGCTCGAAGTACAGTTCTGTCTCCCGCATCCAATAGACGAGCTTGCACCTGGCGGGTCCGAACCCCTGACGGCGCATCCGACGGAGGAGCAACAGCGTTTCGTATTTGCCCGGCTGTACCCACCGGCGTCCGCGCTCTGCGTAGATCGGAAAGGGCGTGTAGAGCCTGGTCTGAGCGTTGCGGACGTACGCCACATAGACCGCAGTGGGCGAGGGCAGTTCGCAGCCGCCCCTCGCCCACGCCCGCGGCTCCCGTGACGGCCAGGGTTCTCTGCGCGCCGCTTCGACCAAGTCGCGCAATTCCCGTCGGATCGGCGTGGAGATGATGTGCGGCGTCTCGCCGCTTCCCCTGATGTGCCGGGCGATCTCGGCCGGAGACCTGGGCCTCTTTGCCATCGAGGCCCAATCCTTCGTTCCAACGTAGATGTTGCCCAAATGATCCATGAACCACCAATTGTGAGGACCTCGGGACGTGTGTTTCGCCAAGAGTACGCCTGGCGTGCGCTCGTCGACGGGGACGAACGGGGTGCACTTCGCGGAGGCGGCCAGCAGTACAGCGAGGAAACAGCCAAGAATGCAGAGTAGGTTCGCCCATGCCCGCGCACCCTGCTGCCAAGTTCGTCGAGTGGCTCGCGGCCTGACCTTCGTGCCGTCGTGTGGGCCGGGGCTCTTGAGGGACTGCACGTCCGAATCGACCGCAGCGCCGGGCGCAAGTTCCGTCCGCCCATCGTGCGCCCCGAAGGTGCCCTGTGAGGCGGGCGCGTGCGTATCCACGCGGGCGCTGCCATGGTCGACCCGTCCGTCAGGAAGAGGGAACAATCAAATGGTCGGACTGTCGAATAGTGGCAAGGGGTGTCGCTACCGAACACCCAGGCGAAGCGTCGTAGTAAGCGCGGCCGCCGTTTCGCACTGAGGGCAGCTCACCAGAGCGTTCGAACTTCCGAACCATCGTCTTGCTTACCCCGAGAGCGCTTGCTGTTTCCGCCCGCGTCATCCAGCCAGGCATCGTCCGTCGAGCGTTGTTGTTGGCCATGCGGGACAGTGTGACCCGTGCAGGGCAAGATGGAAAGGGTGGGAATGGTGCGACGGGCGCGCACGTCGCGCGCTCGCGCATGAAGCCTGGGTGCGTCAATGACGCGTGGCTGCGGCGAATGGACGCGATGACAGCCTGGTCTCAGGTCCGAGGTGGTCGTCCGGACGGCGGAGTGATAGTCTTGCTTACGTTCGAGTGAGCCTTCGGGGAAGGAGTCTGGGAGATGCTTCGGTCAGCCAGGGTGGGCACGCACGTCCGCTGGTTTCGCTTGGTCGGTGGCGCCGTGGCGGTCGTCGCCGCGTTTGCTACAGCCTGCGGCTCAACCGACAGTGAAGGCGGCACCCTAGCGAGCACCGGAGGCGATGCGTCGGCAAGCGGCGGCGCCACCGCCGCGGCGGGTGCTAACGGCCTCGGGGGGGATGCGACTCTCGGTACTGGCGGCAGCGGCGCCACCGAGCCGGTGGGCGAGGTCGGCACCCTCGGCGCTGCGTGTTCTCTTCCCGGAGCGCTATCCTGCGCCGGCAACTACCAGAAACTCACCCTGGTGTGCGGTGCGTTGGGCACCTGGGAAACCAATGCCACCTGCCCCGGCACACAAATCTGCGACACCCGGCCCGGCGTCACAGCAGGGAGCTGTCAGGACCAGGATGCCAATTGCCTCGACCGGAGTCCCGAAGACATCGTCTGCGTCGATCGCGCCGTGCACGCATGCAACGCAGACAACATCGCAACTGTCCTAGTGGATGCATGCGAAGGCGGAACCTGTATCGATGGAGCCTGTGTCGCCACGGACCCTTGTCCGACTGAGGACACGTGGGTGAACTGCGCAACGGATTGCGGGGGGAGAAGTGATCCCGGGTGCGCTGCAGCGTGGATGCCGTGTCCGGTGCCGCCCAGCACGGCGTGGTACTCGGAAGCCGGTGGCGTGTTGAGGACGCCGGAGGCGTCGGCTGCGTGTTCGTGTTCTGACACTGCCACCAGGTATGTCGTGATGTTGGTGCCGTACTCAGTTGGATGGGTGCGGATTACGGTTGCTGACCCGTGGTCAGTACTGGCCGGGCCACAGCCGGGGGCGCCGGACCCGAGCGGCATAGTGGATCCTTGCAGTGATTTAGAGGAGGTCCGTTGTCTGGTCTACGACGCAGGTACCGCTCAAGGTAACTTGGAGGTGTACGCCGTCACTAATGACATCACCGCGTTGCCGCGGAACGTGCGCGTCGAAGAGATTGCCGAGGGGGAGACGTGTCCATGAGGACCCCAGGCGTCCGAAAAGACCAGCAAGCGCTCGAAACCGTAGGCTGAGTCTTCTCCGTCGTCGAGGTCAGTTGATCACCCCGCCGCGCCGGTTGCGCGCAGATCCCAGGTCCTGAACAGTCTCGGAGCTGGCAGGCTCCGAGACTGCCGTCAGAGCATCCACTAGCACGCTGAGCGCCCGCGCCGCAGCCCAGGCCGCCACCAAGTCGCCGCCCTGGAGGGCCCGCACGACGGCATCTGTGAGGGCGCTGGCAGCTGCCAGCCTGGGATTCGATGGCGTGGGGTGGTTGTCCCTGGTGCGTCCCTCGCGGTTGTGAGATCCGTCGAAATCAGGCGACCCGTCAGCGTGCTCGGTGGGTTCGCGGGTTTTCGCGTGTTCTGAGGGTTCAGAATCCTTCTTCGAATCCCGT
>CAZSVU010000538.1:0-4628 GCA_964610275.1 uncultured Polyangiaceae bacterium
CACATTGAGACAGACATGTGCGCCTTCGATGTCGAGCCTGCCGTGCTCGATTCTGCTCTTCCGACTCGTTGGAAACCGCAAGGTCTTGCTCACGGGTCACCTCTTGCGCGACGGTGTGTGCCTCGGCGCTGAGTGCCATGTCGGTTGTGCCAATCCAGCGTCCCGCCGACCAGATGCCGAGCGAGACCAGCGCCGTCACGCCGACCCCGGATGCCACGGCAACGAGCGCCCGACGTCGGTTCGGGGCCCTGCCGACGTAGACCGCGATCCCGGCCAGCACCAGCGCAACCGCGTAGAGAGCGATGACGGCAGGACCGCTGGGTAGATCTAGCGCCCACGAGACGTAGAGTCCCGCTACCGTGACCACGGTACCCATGCCCCATCCGATCAGCAACTGGAGCCGGAGGCGAGACGTGAGTACGAAAGCCAGGATGGCGGGCGCGACGAGGAAGACGAAGACCAGCAGAACACCGGCCACTCGAACCGAGAGGCTGATGACGATCCCGAAGGTGAAGTAGAACAAGAAGTCCCAGGCACGGACCGAGACGCCGGCTCGATAGGCTGCCTCCGGATCGTCGGAAATGAGGAGAAATTGGCGACGAAACACCACGTGGACGAGCCCGATCGCAGAGTAGGCTGCGGCCGCCAACCCGACGTCCGACCATTGCACCCACAGCAGGTTGCCCGTGAGAATGTCCTTGAGGTGTTCGGCGCCGCGGGTCTTCTCGACGACGATCACGGCGATAGCGCAAGAGACGGCGTACGCGAGGCCGATGATGGCCTCCTGGGGAACCTTGTCCTGGCGAAACCGCGTAATGCAGAAGATGGCGGCACCGAGCGAGGTGAACGCAATGGAGAAGATCAGCGCGCCCGGTGTCTCGGGCATGATCCCGAACAAGAAACCCACCGTAGTGCCCAACGCGGCGATTTGAGCCAACGCCAGGTCCACGAAGATGACGCGTCGTCTCAGAACGTGAAGTCCCAGGTAGGTGTGAATCGCCACCAGGATCAGGCATTCCACGAAGGGTGCTGCCATCAACTCGAAAATGCTCATCGCGTGTCCTTACTGTCATCGTCGACGCTCGTTGCCCGCTGTCCCTCGCGCAGTCGAGGGGTTTGGACAGCGGGGCCCACCACGTTCTCGTCTAGTGGCCGCTCTTGCGGTCGGCCTGCTGAAACGCCTGATTGAGTTCGCGGATCCAGATGTCGAATTGGTCGAAGAAGGTCTTCATTCCAGGTTGCCCGCCTGGCGCCAGCGCCACGATGACCGGGACCGCTCCGACCTTGTTGGCAACCTTCCTCACCTTGCCGACATCGAAGTAGTTCTCCGCCCACATCACTCGGATGTTCTGGGCGCGCATCTTGCCCATCACGGAGGCGATATGGCCCGGCGACGGAGGAATACCGGGCTTGGGCTCCAGGTAGTCCACCACCTCGATGCCGAAGAGTTTCGTGAAGTAGCTGATGTTCTTGTGGTAGGCGACAATCTTGCGCCCGCGTAACGGAAGCGCCTGCTTCATCCAGCCCCCCAGCTTCCCGATGAGCGGCTTGCCCTGGTACTGCTTCTTTTCGAGAAACGAGACCAGACGTCCACTCTGGGCCAGCGCCGTGAGGGTCTTGCCGCCCAACAGCTTCACCAACTCGGGACCAAACGTCCGGCGGTCGATTTCGGCGTTGAAACGCTTGAGGTTGTTGTCGAAGTACGCGGCGTGCTGAGGTGCGTTCTTCTTGAACCCGGCACAGATGTTCTCGGCGATGGTCTTTCCGTTCAGGGGGCTGGTGTGGATGTGGGGGTTGCCATAGATGTGGACGTCGCCTTCGGCGCGAGACACCGTGACCGGCTGCTCGATGATCTTCACGCCCGCGCTGGCCGAGACATAGCCTTGCTGTCCACTGCGAATCTTGCCATTGCCGGACATGTCCACCAGCGCCGGTGACCACATCTCGAGGTCCATCCCCGTGGTGACGTAGACATCAGCTTTCTTCAGCAGAACGGCGTAGCTCGGCTTGGGCCGGACGATGTGAGGGTCCTGGTTACCGTTCACAATATGGGTAACCTGGACCTTGTTGCCACCGATAGACTCCGCGATGGACCGGTAGGCTGAATTCGCAACGACGACCTGTAGCTTGCCGCCCTGGGCGAGACACGTGCTCGCCCAGGCGATCCCCAGCGCGATCACGCTGAGAATGATCAGTATCCTGGTTTTCATTTCGAGGTCCCCTTTCTCAGTACTGTCTTAGTACTTCTCATGCTTGTGCGGGCCAGCCGCGAAGTCGATCTGCAGAAGCGCCCGGTCGTCAGTGCGGCGGGCGAGAGTGCCTTCGGGAGTTGCATACGGAATGCGTTCTCCGTGCTGGTACTCGAGCCGCAGGTAGACGAACTCGCTCTGCCAGAACGTGACATAAGGCACGACGTCCCACGTGGGAGCGTCGTCGTCGCGTACTGTCGAAAGTACGACGTCTCCCCGCACGCCGCTGAACCAGCGCTCGGAGAGCTGGTACTGGACGTAGGAATACAGGCCGGTAGAACGAGACCACCGGCGCGGCCGGTCCTCGGGAAGCTCCCGACTGGCGTGGTACAGCTCGCTGCGCCAGGTGAAGGACTCGTACTTGGCGCGCGATGGTGGTGACCAATAGACGGTCAGGTCAGCACCGGCGGCCAGAGTGGCGCGCCACGGTTCGTCCTCGAGCTCGTTCTGCTCGGTCAGCACGCCTCGTTTGTTGTTGTACCCGAACATCCCGGTGAGCCCGAGCTCGAGGTAGGTGCTTTCACTCAAGTCGTAGTAGTTCTTGAGATGCAGCAGCGTGCTGGGGATGCTGAAATGCTCACCGGAGAAGAGCGTCTCGTTGTTGCCATCGACCACCTCGAGCGCGAGCTCATTGGCGTGGGCCCACAACGACGGCATGAGCCACTTGAGCATCAGCCCGTCGCCAACCAGCCCTTCGTCGCCGAGCACCAGCCTCATCGCCAGGGGGTAGGAAGACTGATCGAGGTCGTGCTCGTGCCAGCGATTGACGACCCCGAAGTTCTGCCGAAACCGCCCCACGGCGAGTGACGTCGCGGGAATGAGTCCAAACCAGCTCACATACGCTTCCTCGAGCCCCACGCCGTGAGCTGGTGAGAAGTGGAGTGCGCTCTTGAACATCGAGTAGGGGTCGAGCACATGCTGCAGGTGAACTCCCAGACCCCGTAGCAGCAGGCCGCTGCGGTCGGACTCGCTGGCGTAGAATCGGTCGCCGTCAATCACTGCGGCCAGCAACACGTCCCCGCAGACCGTGAGCTCGGGGTTGAGCTTCTGTAGTGCCAGCCCCCCCTCCAGGAATTCTCGTTGCTCAGGACGCTCCTCTTCCTCGGCCGCGCGTGCCTCGTTCTGCGCGTCTTGGATCATCCGCTCCAGACTTTCCTCTTCCATCTGTGCGGACATGGCGTCGAGCCGGTCTTCGAGCTCGCCGACTCGCTTTTCGAGTTGGACCTCTCGCGTCGACGGCGAGCCTGGCGCTGGCTCCTGGCTCATGGGCAACTCGGCCCCACTGACGGGCTCGCCGGCACTCTCGCCAGCGGGCTCACCGACGGTGGCGGCGGATGGCTCGTCTGTGTCTGGCGGCGGTTGGTCCGCCTGCCCTTGGGCCCGAGCGACCAGAAGGAACGCTGTCAGGCCCGATGAAAGAACCCAGATGAAACGCATTGGTCGTCATGCTCCAACGTGCGCCCGTGGTTGGTTGCGTTACGCACTCGACAACCGACACGGCGCGAACTCAGTGATCAGCGCTATTGCGGTCCGGCTGCAGGCTGGCGCTGGTGCACGAGAGAAGGCGCCGCACCAGGCGCTCAGCGCGAACACGCAAGGCGCTGGGGAGTGTCGCAGGACCGGCATCGCGAATGACGGATGGTGCGTTCAGCCTGGCGGCACTCTCAGCGCGTGGAGTCGCTCACGCGCAGGCTAGGCCTTGTGAGCGACCTGCTTGGGCCCCGAATGCAGAGCGAGCCTAGCAGCGATAGCCGAGCGGTTTGGCCAGTGGAGGCGGCGAGCGCTTGGGGGCGAGCGCCAACACGTTGCACTGGCGCAGTGGGCATTGCGCGCTCGATTCCGCGATCTTGTCAGTCGAAGCGCAGCTCGCTACTGGCTCTGCGCTCTGAGAAAGGACGAACTGTGCTCCCCCGCCGGGGGTGCCATTCAGAACGGAGCACGCAACGTGTGACTGTGCGGCCAGGGAAGCTACGGCCTGCAGACTTGCCTTCGCGTCATGCGGTCGCTCGGCCTCCGGCACAGGAGCGCAGCCTGGGCGCCGGCGGGGAACATCCTCAATACGTTGGTGCTTGGGACAGTACCGATGGTCGTGCGAGGCGAACAGGTAGTGGAGCTGCTCGACGACCGGACGCGCGCCCAGCGACGCAGCGAGGCAAACACAGAACGCCAACTTCACGACGAGAACCGCGCCAGCGCTATGTCCACCCCTCGGAATGTGTCGTGCAGAACACATCGGCAGTGTGTCTACCCTCCGCCGCAGGAACCCCACCGGCTCTCAGGGTCACTAGAGCACGAGGAACGGAAAGTCAACAATCTCGTGCACTACCGCATCCTTGATCCATGTTTCGCCGGCCGCCAGCGGGCGCCGAAACATGGGAT
>CAZSVU010000539.1:0-4626 GCA_964610275.1 uncultured Polyangiaceae bacterium
CGAATGTGTGCGGCTGACTCCGACCAGTCCTCGGGGCTATCGGACCCGCAGGCCAACTGCGCTGCTCGCGTCATCGTCCGACTTCATTACCGAGCGTCAGTGGGCTCGTCCCCATGCCGTCGCGCGTCGATAGCACACGTTCGGTCAGTCGCCCTCGAGCACCCCGCAGGGGTTCAGGACGACCACGAAGGCGCTCTTCGCGGGATGGAAATCCGTCAGCACGCCCGCGACAGTCAGCGTCTCCCCCTCGCGTAGAGGCACCAACTGCTTTCGTTCGCTCGTTGGTATCAAACAGATCAGCTTGCCCAGTTTGCGCTTTTTGGGCAGCAGCAGGATGTAGGGGACGCGCACCTTGTCACGCTCGAGTGTCGAATCGCCTCCTGCTCGCCAGCTGTGATCGGCACGCAGCTTGGTCACACGTTGTAGCCCGAATTTCTCGACTTCGCCTTCGATCCGGACCACCTCCTCCTCCCACTTCTCCAGTGCCGCGACCTCGTTCGCGTGTGCGTCAGCCAGTAGGGCATCCAGAGAAACAGGTTGCGGTGTTCTGTCGTGGCAGCCAGCTTGATACGCTGCGACCAGAAACACTGCCGCCTTCAGCGTGTTGGTCAGCCATCCCATGCGCTGGATGCAAACGCTGCAACGCTGGCATGTAAAACGCGTTTCGGACCGGACCGGCCCGTGATCGCGTCGCTTCAGTTCGGAACCCAGACCTCCTCCCGGCACGCACTGCTGCAGCCGTCGACGTCCCGGTTGTTGCCGTCGTCGCAGTCTTCGAAGCCGGGTTGCAGGACGCCGTCGCCGCAGTGGGGGCCGAACACGCAGCCCGGCGCGCACTCACCGTAGCCCCCGCGGTTTCCGTCGCTACCGGCGTCGCACAGCTCTCCCACCTCGGTCTGGACCTCGCCGTCGCCACAACGGGGGCCGTAGCGGCACCCTGAAGCGCACTCGCCATAGCCCCCATCATTGACGCCGTCGTCGCATTCTTCGCCGGACAGCGTGTCCACCACCGCGTCACCACAGGTGGATGTGTCGGCGCTGATGCACCAGTCACCAGGGGTCGGGCACTCGTAGCCCACCTCGATGCCTCGACAGTCACCGGCGCAGCCATCGCCGGGAAGAGTGTTGCCGTCGTCGCACACCTCTGCGCCACTGATCTCGCTGTCCCCGCAGATGATGGTGGTTACGCAGGTCGCCCCTGCAACCGGACACTCCCAGTTGGGCTCCACGAGGCAGGCACCACTACAACCGTCGCCGGGAACAGTGTTGCCGTCGTCGCACCACTCACTGGCCATGTTGATCTGGCCGTCGCCGCAGGCCGGCCCCGCAGGGAGGAACGCGCCGTCCGCGCACTGTACCGGCGGATCCGGACCCAGGCACTCGGAGGAGTCGAACCCACCCGTGCCGCTGGTGCCTCCCAAGTTCAAGATGATCTCGCCCCCCGTGCCGCTGGTACCGCCCAGGTTCGAGATGATCTCGCCCCCCGTGCCGCCCGCGCCCCCGGCGCCGCTGGTGCCACCGGTGGGAATGATGATGATCCCGCCGCCGGTGCCACCGCTGCCACCGATTGCCGTCCCGCCACTGCCCAGGACGATGCTCGCGCCGGCAGCACCCCCGTTCGCGCATTCGCAGGCCCCGTAGGCTGTGCCGTCCGCGTCGCAGACCCGCACGCCCGCGCAGTCGTTCGGGCCCGTGCAGGTCTGCAGTTGGCCCGCGCGGCACACCGGATTCGTTCCGCCCGCGCTGCCTCCGGTTCCATCACGACAATCGCACGCGCCCCAGGCGCTGCCCTCGTCGTTGCAGAGCTGCGCGCCAGTGCACGCGTCTGGACCCGAGCAACTCCGAGTGGCGCCAGGCGTGCAGACCGAGCCTGTGCTGGTCTCGCTGCTTCCTCCGCACGCCCAGACGATCGCGATGCTCCCCGCGAGCCAGACGGATCGTGCTGCTCCTCTCCCCAGATGCATGCTTCGCTCCCTCCACTGTCGAGCCGTGCTCAATCGTCGGACGCAGTCTACCGATGGCGGCGGTTCGACGCCACCTGCTGCGCCGCGCCCTAGGGCTGGCCGAAATGTGCGCTCATGTGGTTGTGCCATTGCCGATTGACCCCATTCGCACCGCGGCGCATGGTTGGGGCGCGTGAGGCGTGTGGCTCGATACCGGAGAGCGCGAGACGTGCTTTCTGCGCGTTGGCTTTCGTGCGCTCCGCGCGCTGAGACGACGGAGGAACCATGAAGCAGACCGCTCAGTCGACCCCTTTCGTTGGCCGCTGGTGTCGTTGCCGTTTCTGGTGCGCTGGCTCACTGGCATTGCTCTTCGCACTGGGCTGCGGAGACAGCGACTCGTCGAGCGGTGACGAGGGAGAGGGTGGTGCCGACGCGGCCGGCGGCAGTGAATCCGTGGGGAGCGGCGGCGCCAGTGCCGGGCAGACCGGGAGCGGGGTGGGCGGGGACTCGAGTAGCGCCGGCGGCAGC
Organism: uncultured Polyangiaceae bacterium; assembly: GCA_964610275.1. Taxonomy (GTDB): domain Bacteria; phylum Myxococcota_A; class Polyangia; order Polyangiales; family Polyangiaceae; genus JAFGBI01. The sequence goes on from CAZSVU010000539.1 coordinate 2,472, forward strand.
GAAAGCGCCGGAGCGACTGGCACTGCGGGCGCTGGCAACACCGGCGGTGTCGACAGCGCGGGTGGGACCGACTCTGGATCCGGCGGTTCGGGGATCGGTGGCGGTGACGCAGGCAGTCCTGGTGTGGGTGGGAGTGCAGGCAGCCCGGGAGTGGGTGGCGCTGCAGCGGGCAGCCCTGGCGCAGGTGGCGCCGCAGCGGGCAGTCCCGGCGTGGGCGGCGGTGCCGGCACCCCGGGCGCAGGGGGGAGCGCGGGGGCGGGCACTGGCGGCTCGGCTCCAGTGGATACCGAATGCAACGACGGCATCGACAACGACGGCGATGGACTGGTCGACTGGCAATTCGATGTGGGGTGCTACGCGGCCGAGGACCCAACCGAGGCGAGCCTGTCGCGCGCCGAAGAGAACGGCTGGACCACGTTCGATCTGAGCGCGGACTCGCTCGTGGTCTACGTGAGCTCCAGCGAGGGGGACGACGCCAACGACGGGCTCACGCCGCAAACCGCCGTCGCCACCCCGGCGCGCGGCGCCGAGCTCGTGCGCGACGGATCCCCAGATTTTCTGCTCTTCCGTCGTGGCGACACCTGGCGCGCCGAGGACATCGGCCCCGACCGGGTCGTGCGCCGCTTCAAATCCGGGCAGGACGTCGACCACCCCATCGTGATCTACAGCTACGGCGACTCCATCGAGCGTCCCCGCTTCGAGCTCGACAAGAACTTCATCGACCACGACGGCAACGAGCGGAACTACGTTGCCATCGTCGGGCTGGCCTTCATCAGCTACCCCAAGGTCCCGGGCGATCCCGCCTTCAATGGCGCTGACGGTGGTGGCCTACGCCTCATCGGGACGGGCCACGACATTCTGGTCGAGGACAACTACGTCGAGTACGGCGAGCTCACCGCGCAGAACGAGACCGACGTCACCTTCCGCCGCAACGTCATCTACAAGAGCTATCACGTCGACACCTGCGCCTATGACTCGGACGGCACGCTCAACCCGAACGGCGACAGCACCTACCGCCCGTCGGGGATCTTCTGTGGCGGCGTGGATGGGCTGGTGATCGAAGAGAACGTCTGGGACCACAACGGGTGGAACCCGGACGTGCCCGAGGCCTGCGCCACCATCTACAACCACGACCTGTATCTCTCGGGCAACTCTCGCTTGCGAGTGCGTGACAATCTCATTCTTCGGGCCTCCAGCATCGGCATCAAGATGTCCTCGGGCGGACCGGGGGAGTCGACCGACATCGTGATCGAGAACAACCTGTTCGCTGAAGGCGAGATCGGCCTGAGCATGGGCGGCAACGCCGACACCGAGTACCGCTTCGTCGACGCCCAGGTGCTCGACAACGTGTTCACCGACATCGGGCGCGCCCAGCCGACCACGCGTACCTTGACCTGGTACATCGAGCTCATCGACAATGACGGCACGCTGGTTTCCGGCAACCTGCTCGTGAACCAGCCCCCCCTGAACAATCCCTTCGGAATTCAGCTCACCGGGGGCACCAACCGCGACATCACCATCGAGGACAATTTTCTCTACGGCCTACTCAGGCGGCACGTGGTCGTGGACGCGGTGGCGGCGTGGTCGAACATCACGGTGCAGAACAACACCTTCGTGAGTGAGACCAGCGACGAGTGCCTGATGAGCCACGCCGGGGGTTTTGGTGCCTTCACGTACGCCGGCAACGCGTACGCCAGCGGTGCCGACCCGGGCACCTGGTTCTGCGTCGACGGCACACGCCGCAGCTTGGCCGAATGGAGCACCGACTCGGGCGAGACCGACGCCACCACGGCTGCGGTCACTCCGCCCGACCCAGGACGCAACCTCGACAGCTACGCGGCCGAGCTCGGCTTGGGCTCCACGTTGGTCGACTTCGCCGACGCCGCGCGGCAGCAGTCGCGACACAACTGGCGCCCCGAGCTCACCGCCGCCGCGGTCAACGCCTACATCCGGGAAGGATTCCAGTAGGACCAACCGCCCTACCCTGCGCCGTCATTGGATTTAGTGCTCCACTTGGCTATTCTCCTGCCATGTCCAAGTCCAAGTCCAAGCCCATGTCTGAGTACGTAGAGAGCTTCGACGGTGCGCGGATCGCCTATCGTGTCTATGGTGAGGGCGAGCCCACGGTGCTGGTGTCCAACGGCATCGGCTGCAA
>CAZSVU010000540.1:0-4624 GCA_964610275.1 uncultured Polyangiaceae bacterium
ACAACACCGAGTAGCGCACCAGGCCGTGCATCGTCAGGACCTCGACGGTGAAGAAGTCGGTGGCGGCGATAGCTCCCCAGTGGGCTTTCAGAAACGTGGCCCACGGGGTCCGCTTGCTGCGCTCGGGAGCCGGCTCGAGTCCCGCGTCCGCCAGGATACGCTTGATGGTGCTTCGCCCGAGGTGATGACCGAGATTGCGCAGAGCCCCGCGAATCCTGGTGTATCCCCAGGTCGGGTTGGATGACGCCATCCTGACCACAAGTTGCGCCAGGGCAGCCCGCGTCGGAGGCCGTCCCGGTCCCCGGCGGTGGCTTCCGTCGTACTTGCGGGCGACGAGACTCCTGTACCAGCGCAGCAGGGTATCCGGCGTGACGATGCAGGCGATGCCCATCAGCGCCTTCCTACCCAGGGCCTCGGCCCGAACCGCGAGCCTCCGACGCTGCTTGTCGCTCAACCGGACGCGGCGGCCACCAAGTTGCTCACGCAGAACGCGGTTCTCCTCGAGGAGGTACTCGATCACCTGCTGCTGGCCGCGATTGACCCACCCGGCCATGGCAAAGACGCAGAGCTGCAAGACGAGATTGTTCACGGGCGAATCGTAGTGGCGTCCCGGCTCGGGCTGAACTGCAGAGCCAAACCATCGAGAAAGACGACTGTTTGAGGCCGGTGGAGTTTTGGAACACCACGAGATGAATTGTTGGAGCACACGTTGCGATGACTGCACATCCGCACCCGACTACGGGTCCATCGTGCACTGGTGTTCCAGAAACTAGCACCAGGAATGGAAGAGACAGCCATGGCACACCGTGCGATCAGCAAGCGTAGGCATCACATCATAGCAGGACTCGCCATCCTTATTGCCGCAGCATGTGGCGGCGAAGACGACGAATCGAGTGCGTCCCAAGGACCAACTACTGCCCCGTGCACGCCGCTCGGGGACTCCTGCGGGATGGCGTCTGACCCGTGTTGCTGGGACAATGGGGCCGAGACGAAGTGTATGAACTCGGTCTGCCAACTGTGTGCCGACACCGGCGACGCCTGCACGGAGTCGGACGACTGCTGCATGAATCGTCAGTGTGACACCGACGGCCGTTGTTGCACGATGACCCGGGGCGGTTGCACGTCGAGTAGCGAATGCTGCACCGGGTCATGCGGCTCCGGCGGCTGCTGTTTGCCCTCGGGCTGGGACACGCACAGCGTTCTGGACTGCTGCAGCGGGCAAACGCGCGACATCTACTTCGACTACGACACCGGCGAGAGCTACTCATCTGACGGCTCCAACCGCTATTTTGCGTATTCAGAGTGTCGGTAGCCCGTGCTCGCGTGGTGAACGCACGGCGCCGTTGCCCGCTCCCTGTGCTGTCTTCAGATGGAACTCGCCACTGATTCAATCCCCTCCCGGCGACGCCGTGCATCCGTCCATCGGGGCTTCGTCCGCGTCTTCGCCATGCGCGGCGCCTCCAGGTGGCCAGGCCTGCCATGGCCGACCAGCCCCTTGAACCCCTGCGCCTATGCGGCTCGTGGATGGCTTACCTGCCGTCCGTCGCAATCACGAACTCCCGCTCACCCATCACCATACGCAAGGCCCCTCAGTCTCCATCTACTTGTCCGTCCCGGATTCAAGCGACTGGAGCACGACCCGCAGGTACTCCGCAACCTCGGAGTTGTCCATGCTCAGGTCGTCTGCACTGGGCACCAGCGCGGCGTGGAGTCGGCCCAAGCGTTTCCACACAGCAGGACGGTCCGAGCCTAGCCGGATTGGCGCGATGTGCTTGCCCAGCTTCTCGGCGTGAAGCAGCTCGCTTTCCGATACGGAGCCGCCCGCGGCGTAGTCGTGTGAGCAGAGTGGGACGAAGACATCGCAGTCTTGGATTGCCTGCTTGTACTGGTGCATCCAGTCACCCATCTCGGTATCATCTTGATCGAGGAAGGTGACGAAGTGGGCCCCCCCACCAAACTCCTTGAAGAGAGACCGCACCACCGGTGCCAACGCTTCGTGGGATTTCCGATACGAGATGAAGACCTTCCATTTCGCGAAGCTGGGCGCTGATGGTGCGCCATCGGTCAGCGCGTGAACGGCAAGGATGTACCGCGTTGTCACAAGCTCAGTCGCAAGACCGTTGAAGGCGTCTATTGCGCGCCTCGCGGCGGCAGATAGCCCCTCCACGAGTACTGTCTCGCGTCCATTCCCGATAGCTGTGCCGTTTCGCATCCAGGAGTACCACCACGCGAGTTCTTGCGGATTCCGCTTCGGGTGGTTCGGATGTCCGATGAAGTAGTGGTTGATATGCTCCCGGAGCTGTGCTCGAATATCGCCCAGCTCCGTGACCGGACTGGCAGGCTCGGCGACGATGCTTCGCACCTCCCGGTGGAGGATGTTCGCGGCGGGAACGGACTGCCTGGGCACAGGAGGATTCGGGCCGCGCATCTGGTCGCGTACGACCTCGGTAATCGAGTCTTGGTCGAAGATCAGCCAGATGCTCCACTCAGTCCCTCCTCGGATAAGGGTCCACCCGAGCGTCGGCGGCGGTTTGTAATCGGCTGCGGTTCGTCTGGTCTTCTCGTCTGTCACGGTAGCCTTTCGGGTCGCCACGCACTCGGCGTGCCAGCGTCATACGGGCGGAGGTGACTCAATACTTGGGGCACCTGCGGGGAACGGCAGTAGCAGGGCGCCTATCCGATGTCCGGATATTAGGTGTCCGTATTTGGGCAAGCGCACGACGCAGCCATCACGCCCGCGCCTGCCGGGGCCGTAGTTCCGCGCACAGTGGGGGGTCGGGCTGGTGTGCCGGCCAACGAGGATGCGGTCTCCGTGTGGGTCGGGGGCTTGGGTGTAGGGAGGGCTGGGCAGTGGCGGGAGGCCGGGAGCGGTGAAGCGGGATGGTGCCCCGACTTGACGCGGTGAGAACGCCTGGTAGCGTCAGGTAATGGTGGCGAGGTACCGACTCCCGGGCATCTCCACTCTGAGGGCGGCGGCTCGCAGCCTCGCTCACCTCGCCATCTTGTGCGTAGCTGGCTCCGGATGCGGCGACGACGCCCGTTCCGAAGAGCAGCCATGCGCTGAGGTGACAATTGACGTGTGTGAGTCGACCCCGGGATGCAGGCTTCTGCCGGGCGGCTGTTTCGGCACGCCGCTTCCCTGCGATCAGCACGCGGAGCAACCAGCGTGCGAGGAAACCGGCTGCACTTGGTCCGGTGGTGCATGCATCGGCGAGCCTCCCCCGTGCGAGCAGGGTAGCGCGAGCTGTGAGTCGTACCGTTCAGGTTGCGCATTTGACCATCCCGCCTGTGCGGATGAGGAGTAGCAGCGCCGTTCCAGCTGTTGATGGCCCCGGGAACCATGGAGTCACACCCCGGCGGGAGCTTGCGACTGAAGCAGCCCCAATTGGGTCTCCCCGCTGTTCTGCACCCCGAACGCGCCAGACTATGGTGCAGTCGCCTGCCCCGGCCGTAGTTCTCGACACACTGGGGGGTCACGGGATGGTGTGCCCTTCCAACGAGGATGCGTTCTCCGTGTGCGTTGGTGGCACAGGTGTAGGGAAAAGCCTGGGCAGCGGCGGGAGGCCGGTAGCGGCGCAGGGGCATGGCGCGCATACCGGTTGCCACGGTATGATCCCCGGGCGGGGCTTGACGTGATCGAGATACTACAGGCAGTCGGCGTCATCATCGGCGCCCGCGTGTGGCTATCCGTTTGGCGGTGGCTGCTCAAGACGTTCCTGAAGTATCCGCCCATCAAGTCCCTGATCCTCGCTACCGTGATCTGCGCCGGATTCGTGCTGCTGGCTTTGCGGTCGCATGTCCACACGCTGTATCTCGGGGCGCTCGCGATGTGGGCTTGGCTCGACTACACGAAATTGAAGAAGGTCGAGCGTCAAGGCCAATAGGCCCAGATAGAGAGCACCGAGGACCGAAATCAGCCATGGATTGTTCTGTCCCCGACGGAAGACCCGGATGAAAGGGCGCGCGCGCTTCCGGCCTCGTGAGCTCCTCCAACGAGGATGTGTTCTCTGTGTGGCTTGGTGGCACGCGTGTAGGGAGGGCTGGGCCTCGACAGAACGCCGGGAGTGGCGAAGCGGGGTGGCTGGATGGTGGTGGTGGTGCCCGGGTCCTCGTGTCCATCCCGGAACCGTCGTCGTGCGCGATGCGCGGACGCGACCGCAGTCCGATCACCAGGGGTTGAGGACGGCGCGCAGGGCAACGGTCGGACCACTGAGGTCCCTCAGGTCAGCGGGAACCACACGATAGCCGACGCTCGCGCTGAGCCAAACGTCGGTGCTCGCGAACAAGTGCAGGCCCAAGTATGGCCGGGTCTGCGCCCGGTGCCCGACCCCTTCGCGCACCAATCCGCCCACCTCTATGCCGTAGTGCGGGATGAGGTGGCGGCGCAAGGGCGCATACTCGAAGCTCGCCGAGTACCCGAACCCATAGGTGAAGACGCTGGGCCCCCGCGCACGCGTGGGCGCGAGCACCTCGAACTCGCCGTAGAACCGGTGGTGGCTCGCGTGGCAATCGTAGTGGGTTACGCGCCGCGAGCAGGAATACCCGCTAGATACTCTCTCGCGCAGCGCCACGATGGTGACGTCGAATGCTCCCCCGACAAAGACCTCTCCGTCGGCGTGTGTAA
>CAZSVU010000541.1:0-4617 GCA_964610275.1 uncultured Polyangiaceae bacterium
GTGCTTCTGAGTATGCAGAGCTACTGAAGCAATCAGGACGTGGAGCAATCGATGTTGACACGAAAGTGCTGCGCCTGACCGATGGCATCCCTACACTGTGCATCGTTGTACGCTCAGAATCACTCGGGGCGGTGTTCCCAGCGATCGTTGAGCGTCTGAATGAGCCGCTGGAGCCAGATTGCGTGCGACTCCTAGTTGCAGACGCCGAGGGGCACTTCCTTGCGCAGTGGCACCACACGCCTCCACCCGAAACACGGGGAGTCGCGTGACAGCCTGCCCGTGAACAGAGCAGATGGCCGACACAGTCGAAAGCGTTGGAGGCGGACACCGGTTCCGCATCCGTTGCGGCAAGGGCCAGCGGCGGCGCTTTCTGATCCCGCTCCCAGATCCAGGCGAGGCCGAGAAGCGCGGCGCCACCTGCGCGGCTGAACAATGAGGCTGTCCGGACGCGCAGTCTGCGTGCGGGCTATCGTGGGTGGATGCGGAGGCCGGTGAGAACAACTGCCGCGCGTGCGGCACTGTCTGCGATCCCGGACAGGCGTGCGTGTACGGTACGTGCTGGAGTCGTACTTCCGGCGAGGACTTCCGCGTCGGTCGCGAGGACAGCGTGTGGGCCGTCCTGCTGATTTGGCGGACCTCCTGACAACGGCCTTGTCGAACCGGGAGCTACCGTCTGTCGCCCAGCTACGCAGTCGCACATTCTGGACCTGGCGCTGTGCAACTGCGTTTGCCGCCACCTTGTCTTGAGAGCAGCGTAGACTTCATGCGGCGACGTCCTCCTTTGGTGCCAGCGAACTCCGTGGACACGCGCTGCACGCTGCCTCCTGGTTCTGCTGGAGGCGCCGTCTCCTGGCCTGCTGCCTCTGGGCAGCGAGTTCACCGGGCACGGCGTTTCCCTGACCGAAGCATGTCTCTTCCGGCGTCTGGCCTCGGAACGCGCTGTGAGGCAAGACTTCGTTGTGCTCGACCACGTAGAACTCGACGAGCCTCTTCACCGTCGCGAGGTCGTTCAGCTGGTGCAGGAACAACCACTGGTGCTTGATAGATCGAAACCACGCCTCGATCATGGAGTTGGAGAAGCTCACGTCGATCTGGGCAATGACGCGCTCGAGCGTACCGACCTCGAACAGTTTGTCGACATGCCCGTTGATGTTCTCGATGCCGGAGTCCATGTAGACCGCGGCCTTGGCCGAGCCTTCGAGGTTGCTCGCCGCCCGGGCGAGCACCAATCCGGTGTTCATCGGCTCGAGGCGGCCGGCAATCGTCCACGCCAGGATTCGTCTCGAGAAGTGATCGATGACACTGTGCAAATACGCCCTTGTCCCATCGAGCAATCTCAGGATACTAGCGTCGACGTGCCACATTTCGTTGGGCGCGGTTGCGCGCCCGCCGACCTTCAGCTTCGGGGGGTAGAGGCGCAGTCGCGGTCGTCGCCACCCGTGTTCGCGGATGAGCTTCGCCCAAGTGGTAGGATGAGCGAAGACCTTGCCGGTGCGCTGAGCGTGCAATGCAGTGCTCGAATGGACATGTGACGATGGAGGGTGGAATGAACCATGTCACCGATTGCTTCGACTTCGTTGTAGGTCAGCCGCTGCGGCATGGAGCGCGGGCAACTCGACCGGTCATCGAGGGCACAGGGCGCCTCGGCTCGAACCCATGCGTGGTAGCGGGCGGGCGAGAGCCGGAGAACCCGAAGCGCGGCAGACAACGGCATGGACTGCCGCGCTCGGTTGACGGCGCCAAGGAGAATGCGCTTGGCAGCGGCACTGGGCACTCGGCAGAAGTCGAGCTTGAATCCAGAGACGCGCTGAAGAGCGAAGACGAGCCTCAGGAGTGCCGTGAGCATCGAGATTCGATTCTCGAGCTTGACGATGCGCTCGCGCAGGACCGCCCCCTCCTCGCGATCGTCGCCGACCGACACTACCTCTCCCAGGCCTCGCCGAATCCAGCTCACCGCCGTGGAGCGCGGTATGCCGAGTTCCGGGAACAGGTCCGGGTTTCGCGTGCGGATGATCTGTTCCTTGACCCGATGGTCGTAGGTGCGCCGCGAGCGCGTGGTCATCTCGCGAGCAAAGCACGTTTGGAGCCGACCAGTATCGGTGAACGCGGGACTCGAGAACAGTGGGCGATTTCGGCACGTGCAACTGCATCGAGCGGCCGCCAGAATGTCCAGCTACGCAGCTGCGCTGACGTCTCACAACGCCGAGTTCACGCGCCAGCAGGGAAATTCGGTACGGCGGCAAAACACTGGAAATCGAGGCCGCGATCTGGCCTTCTGTCGTACGAGCCATCGCTTCTCTCCTTTGGTCTAGACACCCCCAGGAGATCAGAAGCGGTGGCTCTTTTCCATCCATTGGCAGCGACCGCTCGCAACCGATCGAAATCATCCATCTATTCGCAGGCGGCCACGCTTATCCGAACACGAATGAATCTCCATACCGCGACTCTGTCGCTGACCTGCTGGTGGAAGCGATCATCCGATCCGGCGCGCTGAAGCCGCCAGCCAGCACGAGCGCTTCGCCACTCCGCCCCTCGGCTCCCATCGTCGCACCATGTAGCGCCGGATCGTGCTGGTCGAGTGGCGGACGCCGAGCTTGATGGCCAGTGCCCTCGCCCAGCCCTGCGGGCCGAGCTCGGGGGCGCATGGGAGGCGCTGAGAGCAGAGAGGCATCCCTGTCGGAGTGGGCGACGCGAGTGCTGGGAACGACTCGAGCGAAGGTTTGGCGACTACCGAGGAGGCGCGGTCGCCTGGCGGTGCCAGCAGTCGCGTTGACCGGCAGGGTACGGTGACGTATTGATCGCTCTGTAGGAGGCGTGCATGAAGCTGAAGACGATCATGGGCATCATCGGGGTGGGGGTGATCGCGATGGGTTGCGGCGGCAGCGACTCGAGCTCTGGCGATACCGAGCAGCTGGATGGGTCGGCCGGAGGTAGTGAGGGCCTTGGCATCGGCGGCAGCCTCGCCACTGGGGGGGGCTTGGGTCTCGGCGGCGTTCCCGCTGGTGCTGGTGGCTCGGGCATCGGTGGCGCTCCGGGTGTCGGTGGCACTGGCACGGGAGGCGCAGGCGTCGGCGGCGGCCTTGGCATCGGCGGCGACCTCGGTATTGGAGGCGCCCTCGGCATCGGCGGCGACTTCGGTATTGGAGGTGCCCTCGGTATTGGAGGCGATCTGGGAGTCGGCGGCGACCTCGGTATGGGAGGTGATCTCGGCATCGGAGGCGACCTGGGCATTGGTGGCGACCTGGGCGTTGGTGGCGACCTGGGCGTTGGTGGCGACCTGGGCGTTGGCGGCGACCTCGGCATCGGCGGGGACGCGGGTACCGCGGGTGATGCGGGTGCTGCTGGGGATCCTAGCGCCGGGGGAGACGCTGGCGCTGCTGGCGATCCGAGCGTCGGGGGAGACGCTGGCGTTGGTGGCGACCCGGGCAGCGGGGGAGACGCTGGCGCTGCTGGCGATCCCGGCACCGGTGGCGACCCCGGTACGGGCGGTGATCCCGGTACGGGCGGCGACCCCGGTACGGGCGGCGACCCCGGTACGGGCGGCGACCCCGGTACGGGCGGTGAGGGCACCGGGGGAGCTGGCGGAGCGAGCAGCACTGGCTGCGGTGCTGCTAGTGCACCCAGCAGTGGCCGATACACGATCGACGTCTCCGGAACGCCGCGGGAGTACATCCTCGATGTCCCGTCCGATTACGATTCCAACCACCCCTACATGCTGGTGTTCGGCTGGCACTGGATGGGTGGGGTCGCCGAGGATGTGGCTGGCGGCTCGGTCTTTGGCGCCTACTACGGGCTCGAGGCGCTCGCGAACGGTAGCGCCATCTTCGTCGCGCCCGAGGGCATCGACAACGGCTGGGCCAACCCCGGAGGCAGGGACATCGACTTCGCCATTGCCATGCTGAATCTGCTGCAGAGCGAGCTCTGCATCGATGCGAGCCGGATCTTCTCCACGGGGTTCAGCTACGGGGGGATGATGTCTAACGCGGTGGGCTGCGCCCTGGGCGACGTCTTTCGGGCCATCGCGCCGATGTCGGGAGCACTGTCTAGCGGATGCGAGAGCGGCAGCGCTCCCGTCGCGGTGTGGAATGCGCACGGTGCGTCGGATGGCGTCGTGCCCATCACCGCGGGCGCCGATGCGCGCGACGAGTTCTTGAGCAGAAACGGCTGCGGCGCGACCACCACACCGGTCTCGCCGAGCCCGTGCGTGGAATACCAGGGATGTGCTGCGGGCTACCCAGTCGTCTGGTGCGAATGGGACGGCGGGCACTCTGTTCCGAGCTTCGCCGCCCAGGCAATCTGGGACTTCTTCACCTCGTTCTGAGGCTGCGGCCCACAGCGGCCACTGCGCTTGGGGATTATGCCAGGGCAGGCCGGACGCGAGGCGGCGAGTGCTCGACACCCGAGGCAGTGTGACTGATCGCTCCGTGGCTGCGGGCCGAGTTGTTGGCTCGCCGGAGTTGGCTGCCGGGCGGCCTGCGTGGCTCCCGGCCTTTCGGCTGGAGCTGGGCTTCGTTGTGGAGAAGGCGCGTGCCGTTCGAACGACGTGTCTCTGATTCACGGCACAGCTACGCAGTCGCACATTCTGGACCTGGCGCTGTGCAACTGCGTTTGCCGCCA
>CAZSVU010000542.1:0-4617 GCA_964610275.1 uncultured Polyangiaceae bacterium
CTCTGCCGAAGTCCCGCCTCAATGCCTACCCCCAGATGCACGGCGCGACGCTGCTCGATGTCGAGGACCGGGTGCTGCGTCCGGCGATCCTGTGGAATGACGGTCGCAGTGCGGAGCAGTGCCGAGAGCTCGAGCGCCTGGCTCCGAGCAGCCGGCACATCACCGGCACGATTGCCATGCCGGGGTTCACCGCACCCAAGCTCATGTGGGTGGCACGTCACGAGCCAGAGGTGTTTCGCAACGTGGCCCGGGTGCTGCTTCCCAAGGACTATCTGCGCCTGCTGCTCACCGGCGACTACGCGACGGACCTGTCCGACGCTGCAGGCACGCTCTGGCTGGAGGTGGCGAATCGCCAGTGGTCGGAGCGCATGCTCGCGGCCACCGAGCTCGATGAGTCCCAAATGCCCGCGCTGCATGAAGGCACCCGGCCGACGGGCATTCTTCGGCGCCAGGTGGCCGAAGCCTGGGGGCTCCCTGCCGACGTGGTGGTGGCGGCCGGAGCGGGAGACAACTGCGGCGGCGCCGTGGGCGCGGGGGTGATCCAGGACGGCCAGGGACAGATCACCCTGGGGACGTCGGGCGTGTACTTCGTCGCCACGGCGGAATATGCGCCCCACGCCGATGCCGGGATCCACACGTTCTGTCATTGCATCCCGGAGCGGTGGCAACAGACCGCCGTGATTCTGTCGGCAGCGAGCTGTCTGCACTGGGCGGCCGAGGCCACGGGGGCGGCCAGCGAGGGTGCGCTGCTCAGTGAGGCCGAGCGCGCTCTGGAGCGCGATAGCTCCGTCCTCTTCCTCCCGTATCTGTCCGGCGAGCGTACCCCGCACAACGACCCGAACGCCAAGGGCGTGTTCTTCGGGCTGACGCACGCGACCCGGCGGGGAGATCTCGCCCGGGCCGTGCTGGAGGGAGTGGCGTTTGCATTTGCCGACGGCCAGCAGGCACTGGCTGCGGCGGGCACCAATCTGAGCGAGGTCAGTGTGATCGGTGGCGGGGCGCGCAGCAACGTCTGGGGCCGAATCCTCGCCAGCGCGCTCGATCTGCCGTTGGTGTATCGGGAAGGCGCGGAGCTGGGGCCCGCGTTCGGAGCCGCCCGGCTGGCTCGGCTCGCCGCCACCGGGGAGGACCCGTCCAGGGTCTGCACCAGCCCTCCCGAGCGGCAGGTCGTTCAACCCGACCCCGAGCTCCGCGAGCGCTATGCCGTCCTGCACCTCAGGTACCGGAAGCTCTACCACCAGCTGAAGTCCAGCTTTGCCGAGTAGGGGCTGGGAACGTCCGCCGGCTGTGACTGCGGCTTCCGCCGCCGTGGCGACGGTCGCGGCCAGCGCCACAAAGTGGGCCAATCCAGTCGATCCGCTTATGCCAGAGCGGTGCAAGCCTCGAGTCGCCTCGGCCTTGCGGTCATTGCCTTGGCGGGCCTGCTCCCGTGCAGCTGCGAACAGGTCCCGTTCGTCTCGGATGCCCCGGCCATGATGCGTGCTAGGCCCGAGCCGTCGGACCCAGCTCGAGCCCGGCGAGCGCGAGAGCTCACGGCCAAGGTGGCGTTCGAGTTGGCCCGGACCGAGCAAGAGCTCAAGGCAGAGTACCCGCGTCCCACGCGAGGAAAGACCCGAGTCTGCCCGGACGCGAAGCTCGCCGGCCTGCCCGAGCCGGATCGTACCCTGATGCTCACCAGCCAGGACGAGCGTTTGGACCAGCGGCACGTGCTCCCGCTGCGAGTTCTCGACCCGCTGTCCAGTCACGAGCTACGGCACTGGCGCGAGAAGCACGCGCCCGCGGTCAACGAGTTCACCGGCTGGCACGCGGTCCGCTTCGAGGATCCCGAGGCAGCTTCGAGCGCTCTCGACCAGCTGCTCGCCGTGCAACGGCGGCCGCTGGTGGGGGTCTACCACGTCCTCGACTTTCGCAAGCCGCGCTGGGTGCGCAAGCCCGACCAGCTGCGCCCGGAATGGCTCCGCGGCACGTTGTACGCCTGGTTTGTCGTCTACGACCTTCGCTCCGATGATGCGCTGTGTCAGGTCGCGATTTCGGTCCGCAACGACGTGAAGAACGCCTCACTCCGCGTGCGACTGCGGTCCGACACCCGAGACGCGTTGATCACTCAGCTGGGGGAGAAGCTTCGCGAACAGACCGCGCCTGCGCTCGGCAAGATCAGCCGCGTGCTGCGCGTGCCGCCCGCGTGAGTTGCCGCGCAGCGGCCAGAGCGGTGCCGGTCTTGCGAGCGGACGAACGCCACCCGAGGAGCGCAGCGGCTGCCCAGCGAGCGCGTGACGAGGTCGAGCGCGTTCGGAGCCCGCAAGCCCGTCGCCGCGCAGGCCATCCGTCCCCAATGTCTTTCGCTACGGCTCGAGCGCGATCTTCATGCGTTCGATGAGCGCGGCAATTACTGGGTTGTAGCCGCAGTCGATGTCGGCGGGATTCGCGCAGGTGGGATTCTTGGGGCAGATCGAGGCGACGACCGAGTTGCTGCCGTAGTCGCGGAGCACCTGGAGGAAGCGCGTGCCGGGATACGCCTTGGCATATGCCTGGGTCGTGTTGTTGCAGAGCGGCCGGTCGAACACCTCGTTGCTCACCTTGCAGTCGCAGCCCTGACCGGGTTGGGCGTCGGCGCAGTCTCTTTGGGTCGAGAGCGGGAAGATGCACGCGTACTGCAGGTCCGAGTTGCCTTCGATGCGGTACTCGTGGCCGTTGATCAGATTGCCGCCGGGACCCGGCACGGGTGGGCTGATCGCAATGGCGGTCCGTAGGTTGACGCCTTCGCGAGGCGCCACGGACTCGAGCATGAAGGGGTCCTGGGGCGGGATCGGCGGGCTGGCGCTGGGCTCGCCCAGAATGTGATCCCAGAACCCCCGCATTGCCAGCTCTTCCGCGCTGAGATACCGCAGGGTGGGCGTGTTCATGTCGAGCGAATCATCGGTGGCGATGTCCTGCCAGGGCACGCCCACGATGCCGGCCAGGAAGACCAGCGAGCTGTTCGCTCGGGGCGCCAGGTCGGGGTAGAGGTCATTGGGCGCGTAGAGCGGGTTGGGCACCGAACTGCCAGCGCGAGTGTTCACCTCCCGGCCGGTCAAACCATCGACATAGCGGCGGATCGGGTGGAGGAAGTCTATGCCGAACCTGCGCTTCTGGTCGTAGCAACGCAGATTCAAACGATCCTGCCTGCTGTCGACATCGCCGTGGAATAGTCCGGCCTGGCAATTTGGATCGCTCTGCGGGTCGGAGCATTCCTCGGGCCAGTTGGCCATGATGCAGCTCAGACAGCACGGATGGTTGGGGTCGGCGTCACACTGGCTCGTCGCCCGCGGCATCGCTCCCTCATCCGTGTTGCCCACCAGATAGCCAATCCCCGAATCGATGATGGAGCAGTCGTTCTCGTCGCTCAGCATGATGATGGCGACGAGCGAGTCCGGCCGCAGGAACGCGGCGCGTTGCGCCAGCAGGACGTCGTCGATTCCGATGCCGACGCTTTCTCGCGTTCCCGGATCGTAGATCACGTCCAGGGGAGGGTCCGGATCGATCAAGAACCGGTACCACGCTTCGAGCGTGGCCTCGTACCCGCACCCCTGCTCACCAGCGCCCGTGACCAGGTTCTGGAAGTCGAACACCAGCGTAGTTCGGTCCGATTCACCGGGAATCGGTGCGGGGTTCTGTGCGTTGCCATCGGGATCCCAGGACAGGAAATTCATGTCGTTCCACGTGGTGGGTGGGACGTCGAACGTGGGCCCCCGGCGGGCGATGAGCCGCCCGCGATCGTTCTGGGTCTCGTTCCAGTACTGCGCGCCATGCTCGGGAGTGCACAGAGTCCCCCCATTCGTGCCCAGGCTGGACGTGACCACTCCGATGTGCAGGTCGCTGACGGCACGGAACTCGGGCTCGCTTCCCGCCGGACAACCTCCCCAGCTGCTGTCTTGCACCACCTCCAGCGGCATGAAGCCGGGTACAACGCAGACTGGATCGATGAGCCGGTTGGCCAGCTGCGGGACCGCGTTTCTCAAGATCTCCTGCTTGTCCGCCATCGAGATCGAGTTGTCGACGACGAAGAGCAGGTCGACGCGGTCAGACTGGAGCTGGGGGCCTGTGCTCACACGGCCACCGGGGGGAGCTCCGCCGCCGCCGCCGCCGGTGTCCACACACACGTTGCTCAGGCAGGTCAGCCCACCGTTGCAGCTGCCGTCCGCGCGGCACGCGCAGGCTTCCTCCCCACGCTCACAGTCAGATTCGCTCTTCCCGCCGCAGCCTGCGGTCGTCCAAACCAAGGCACACACGACGAAACACGATTTCACCACTCCCCACATCCCATCCTCCTCGCCACTCCAGGCTAGGTCCCGGATCAAAACGCGCAAGCGTGCGGATACAAAGGAGAATCGGTGGACGGTTGGGGTGGGTGGTTCGGGGTGCTCGGCGCAGATTGTCGGGAGAAGCCCGGGTTGCGGGGTGAAGAAGGGTGATGGGAACGGGCACGGGCATGGTCAAGGGCGGGGGCATGGGCGAGGTCGAGGGCATGGGCGACCGCGATCGGCACATACCTGTGCGGCTGCTTGACCGCCTATGGCCCGCCCGGTTGCCGGGCCCCCACAGGGCCCAGGCAACCACCAGGCGGGCGGCGCCTTCCTC
>CAZSVU010000543.1:0-4614 GCA_964610275.1 uncultured Polyangiaceae bacterium
TGGTTGGAGGGAGGGACGTCGTGAAGGCGGTCCAGATCATGATCTGCATCTTCCCCCAAAGGGCGACCGATGACGAGGTCAGGCAGATGATCCAAGCGGCGAAAGACCACACCAACCCGGGCACGCATATCTACCTTTCGGGTCAGCCGGTGTACGAGGCCGGACACGAGTGCAGCCTCGCAGGCGACGGCGGTGCGCAGTGGACTGACGACGAGGCACAGAAGATCGCCGCAGAGAGCATACCGGACGTGAGCTACCTCGGCACGTGGTTCCTCGACAGTTCACAGGGCGAAGTCATGAGCGACAGCTGCCACGCCACCGCGGCGGGCGAGGACTCGATGGCACTGCAGGCGAACGAGTACTTCCCGGCGAACTAGCTGTACGCGAACCAAACGCAACCGAGCGGCAATGTTGCAGGGCGTGCGCCAGCACCATGAGCGTGCACGCCATGCCGGCGGAGAACGCATGCCTTGGTAGCGGGCGTGGCGTCGTTCTGGCTGTCGCCGGAGTTCGAGCGCTCGAGCATCAGGGGGTCCTGGCACAACGCGATCCGATGACGCCGCCGTGCCCGGGGTAGTAGACGTGGCGGGCGGCCGAGCGGAGGGTCGAGGCGATGTCGTCGAAGCTGCCGCCCCGGAAGACCCGGTAGGAGCCTGCTGTCAGATTCGCACAGTCACTGCACGGCATCAGGTGTGGGCTTCCAGGCAAGTCCAACGCCCACTCCCATGCGTTTCCGCCGAGATCGGACTGACCCCACCTCCCGTCGCCTTTTGGCGACTTCGACCCGACGTTCTGTATGCTGCACGTACCGCCGCAGTACGCTGCGTAACTGTCATCGATTGTCGTTGAGGTTGCCGGACTCGACCACGGATAGTACCGGTGCTCGCTGCCCCCGGAGGCCGCGTAGTTCCATTCCGCCTCGGTCGCCAGTCGTCCACCGTCCCACGCGCAGAACGCAAACGTCGTGTACCAGTCCAAACAGTTCACCGGCTTGCTTTCGTTGCTCCCAGGTGTGTCCGTCCAAGTCTGATAGGCCGCATTGCACTTCAGGGCGGTCTTCAGCGCGGACGTGTTGGAGGGCAGATTGGCGTTCCACGTCGAGCTCCAGCCAGAGCCCGTGATCCGCGGATGTGCGCCGGTGCCATCGCCAGGCGGGTTGGCCTGCGTGCCCATGACCGCGTTCACAAACGCCCGGAACCGGCCCACCGTGATCTCGTACTTGTCGAGGTAGAACTCGCTCACCGTCGCCGGGTAGCTCGGGTCCAAATAGTCCACGCCGTCGTAGCCCCGATTGAATGTTCCGCCGGGCACCAGCAAGCTCCTGCAGCAGTCATCGTTCCCCGACGGACCGCACGTCGCCGCCAGCCCACTGCAACTCGGTGCGGTTCCACCCCAGGTGGCCCCATGGGCGCCGCTTGCATGATTCGCGTTCGTCCCGCCCGCGGTCGTGGTCCCACCTGCACCGGTCGTCCCGTAGCTCGCGATCGTCCCGCCCGCCGTGGGAGTTTTGCCGCACTCGCAACCTGGCAAGAGCAGCAGCCCGAGAGACACGATGCCGACGGCAAGGCAGGGACGGGCAAGCGAAATCATTTGGCATCCACTCCCGCCGAGAACCACCAGCGGTGCAGCATGGAAGGCACCGCGCTGGATATTACCACCGGCGCTGAGGATCACCACCTCACACGGTCCAGCCGACGCACGGTATCCCATGTGAATCACGCTGCCTCCCTCGTGGGACACCCCCTTCGGCTGTCTTGGTGCATCACTCCAGATCTCGGACCACGGTCGCAGCGTGTTTTCCGAGTTCGGACTCCCCGATGACCGCTCTCAAACGCAGCCAGGCGAATACGTAAGGAAATCGTACCAGACCACGAACTGGCCCGAGTACGAGGCGGGCCTACGGCAACGTGGCAGCCTCACGGTGTGGCTCTCCGAGGAAGCCGGAGGTGGCCATCCTGAGGGAGCGCAACCGTAACATTCGGTCACGAGCCAGGTTGGGCAAGCGCCAGTGGTACACCAGGTCCGGCTACAGCAGGCGGAGCCTGGTCGAGAACACCGTGTACCGATACAAGTGCATCATCGGGCGGACGATGCGGAGCCGCACACTGCAAGGACAGAGGGTGGAGGCGAGAGTTGGATGCCGCGTGCTGAATATGATGACCGCATTGGGGATGCCGGAGAGCCATCAGGTCGGCCGACCCTGAACCGGGTTTGGCCAGATCTGAAACCAGATCCGACTTGTGCACCGACAAGGTCGACAAGGCAGAGCGCAGATGGGACCCCGATGGTCACTGCGCGATGCAGTCCTGCTGCATCGTCGACCAGATCGCGGCCGCGGTGGCCTGGGCGCCTTCGGCGGTGGGCAGGGTGTCTTCGACCAGCAGGTACTCGGCGTAGTGGTCGGAGAACGTGGGCCGAAGGTCGAGCCAGTGGCATGGGACCGCGCTGCTCTCGCACACGCCCTCGAGCAGGGGCCGCAATACGTCCATCTTGGCGAGTAGTGTCTCGTCCGCTACATCGGGGTAGAAGAAGTAGACCACGTCCTCGACCCCGTCTTGGAACATCTGGTCCAGCAGTGCGTCTGCAGCGGCGACCACGTCGACCATGAGTTGGCAGTCGGCCGTTGGCGGCGTCTCACACGTCCCCAAGAGAAGGTCAGCGCCGCCTCCGTCCATGACCACCACTCTGACGGTACCCTCGGTCTGAGCCGTGGCGTACTGGTCCGCGATGAAGGCATCGCCGGTGATGAAGCCGTTCGAGGTCGTCGACGAGTAGTCCCGATAGCGTTCGCCGGCTGGGAGGGCCCCGGCGTCGCGGGCGAGTGTCTCGAGGTACGCCGTGACCTGGTGCGTCCGGGCGATGAACAAGTCTCCGAGGATTGTCACCTCGTTGCCGCTGACCTCGCCCAGCGGACAGGCCGCTCCGCCGGCCCCGCTAGCCCCTCCGCCGTGGCTGCCAGCCGCGCCTCCAGCGCCACCGGCCCCGTCGGCCCCAGTGCCTCCGGCGGTTCCGGGGTTGGATCCTGTCCGGCAGAAACCGCCCGCACAGCGGTGCGAGGACGACAGCACGCCGCAGTCTCCGTCGGACGTGCACGGGACATCGCAGAACGCCACGGGCGGGGGCTCCGAGCAGACATTGCCGTCCGGTCGGTCGACGTCCGTGATGCACTCTGCCGACGCGCTGAGCTCCCGGCAGGCGGCGCTACTCGTACACCGCTGGGTGCAGAGCCCGCAGTGACAGACTAGGTCCGCTCCGCCGCCGCACTCGGAGTCACAGACCCTCAAGAAGTGCGTTTCACCGTCGGTCGAGGTCTCGGGTCCTCCGCGACAGCTCAGCGCCACGAGCAGGCTGCAGAGTGCCACGACGAATCCACGCCGGAGACGGCTGCTACTCTTGATGATCGAGTGTCCCATTCTGCTCGTTGGTCAGACACTGTCCCAGGTAGATGACGACTCGGGTGTGGGCGTCCGGGACGCCGTGTTCCTGGTTGAGTTGGGAGACCCGCTCGCGCAGGTCGCTGAGCTCGCTGCGAAGCCGCCCTAGAGTACCATACACCTCGTCCGCGAGCGGATGACCGGGCCAGACGCTGACGGTGTAGGTGCTGCCGCCAATCCGGTCGGCCAGATTCGCCGCTTCCGAGTCTTTGCGCAGCCGACCGACCACGGTGGTCACCAGCGCCTTGAAGTGGTCGAAGACTGCTGCCTCCCAACCGGCCGTCGCGCCAAGCGGGACCACGAGGGTGGTGGTCTGGTAGTGCGGGACGCCGTCGCGCTCTGCGCGCTCCACGCGGCCTTCCTCCACGAGGCAGGCCAGGACCGGCTCGACCGCTTCCGGCCCCAGTTTGGCCCGGCGAGCAATCTCATCGAGCGGGAGTGGGGGCTCGCGAAAGATCAGTGCCAAGAGGAGCTCATTCATGCCTTCGGCGCCTCGCGCTTGCTGCAGCGCGATGAGCTCATCGCCGCCCACGATCCGGTAGGTCGCGCTGGGACCCGTGCCCGACGCGACGACGAGTCCGCTTTCACGCAGATCGTGCAGCACGGCTTTCACTTGCGCTTCGTCGTCGCGACAGAACCGGTCGAGGATCTCCAGGCGTGTGGCAGAGGTTCGCTCTCTCAGGTATTCGAGCATGACCTCCCAGAGCGAGCGTCCCTGATCCGTCGCGCTCTCGGTGAGTCGCTGGATTTTTCGCCGATAGGTGCGAAGCCCGAGACCGAACATGTCGGCGCTCACCTTTCGGCTCACCCGCTGACGTTCGAGTTCTCCGGCCAGGTCGAGGAACACCTGGTTCGCGATCTGCGCCAGCGGCGCCCGTACTCCCCGCGACGTGGCGAGCTGCGCGATGAGGATGGTCGTCTGCGCGACGATGGCGTGGATGAGGACGTCGATGGTCATTCCACCCCTTGGGCCTGAGTTGACTATTACAGTCTTACACTATCCCAAAGGTCAGGGGGGGGGACAAACCTGTCCTCCCGCTCGCCGCTGCTGCGGACTGCCCTGCTGTCGGTCACGAGCTTGTGCACTCCTGACGTATTTCGCCTGGCTGCGTTTGAAAGCGGTCATCGGGGAGTCCGAACTCGGGGAATACGCTGGGACTGCAGTTCGGGCTCAGGAGCT
>CAZSVU010000544.1:0-4588 GCA_964610275.1 uncultured Polyangiaceae bacterium
CGAAGTCGAGCCAGGAACCGCTGTAGGGGATGACCCGTGCCGAATACAGCAGCTTGCCACTCGAGTGGGTCTTGCCCTTGTCGTGGTCGAAGAACACGCCGGGGGAGCGGTGCAGCTGCGAGACCACGACACGCTCGGTTCCATTGATGATGAACGTACCGGTGTCGGTCATCAGCGGGATCTCGCCGAAGTAGACCTCCTGCTCCTTGATGTCCCGAACGATGCGTTCGCCACCCTCGTGAGCGTCGTACACCATCAGTTGGGTCGTGACCTTGATGGGCGCCGCGTACGTCATGCCGCGTTGACGACACTCGTCCACGTCGTACTTCGGCTTCTCCAAGTTGTACGAGACGTAAACGAGCTCACTCGTCCCGTCGAAGTCCTTGATCGGGAAGACGCTGCGAAAGACGGACTCCAGACCGACTTCCTTGCGCTCACGCGGCGCCACTTCAGACTGGAGGAACTTCTCGTAACTGCTCTTCTGGATGTCGATCAGGTTCGGGGTGTCGACGATCGCGGCAACCCGACCCAGGTTCTTACGGTGCCGGAAGTTGGATTGGACCTGAAACGCCATGTACCGTTCCTCCAGACGCACCTAGCAGGCGCGGCGCACAGCGCCGCCCTGCGAGGCGGATTCCCCCCGAGCTCGCTCTGAGGACGTCCGCACCGCCGCGGCGCGGACTCCAGACAGTGGATGAAGGTGTACCAACGGCACGCCGGGTTACTTGACCTCGACCTTGGCGCCCGCTGCCTCGAGCTTCTTCTTGGTCTCTTCGGCCTCTTCCTTGCCGATGCCCTCGCGGATGGCCTTGGGAGCGCTCTCGACGAGCTCCTTGGCTTCCTTCAGGCCGAGGGCGGTAATTTCGCGGACCGCCTTGATGACGTTGATCTTGCTCGCACCCACGTCTGCGAGCACCACGTCGAACTCGGTCTGCTCTTCGACAGGAGCAGCTTCGGCCGCCGGAGCTGCCGCGCCGGCCACTGCGATCGGCGCTGCACTGACGCCCCATTTGTCCTCGAGTTCCTTCACCAGCTCCGCAATCTGAATCACGGGAAGGTTGGAAAGGTAATCGATGACCTGCTCACGGTTGATCTCAGACATTTCTGACTCCTTGTGCCTCTCTGGCCTAAGCGGAGAGTAAAAAAACTTGGGGTAGGTCCTTCTCTCGACACGCGATGGGCGCCACGGGGTTCGGGCGGGCACCAACCGCAAAAGTAGTCTTGGGCTATTCGCCCCCCTCCTTGCGCCGCTTCGCGTCCAGCACGCCCACGAAATTGCGTGCCGGAGCATTCAGCAGCATCACCAATTGCTGGGCTGGCGCCATCATCTGAGCCAACAGCATGCCGCGGGCCTCGTCCTTGTTCGGGAGTGACGCCAGCCGTGACTCGACGGCCTCGGCCGGCAGCACCTGTCCGTCGAGCACGCCCGCCTTGGCCTGGAGCTTCTTGTTCGTCTTGCGAAAGTCCCGAATCGCTCGCGCTGCGGAGCTGGGCTCTTCGTAGCTCCAGGCAATGCCCGTCATGCCCTTGAGGGCCATGCCCAGCTGATCGGCCCAGGGGACCTCGGCTTCCTTGAGGGCCTGCCGGACGAGGGTGTTCTTCACGACGCGGTAGTCGATGCCCTGGGCGCGAAACACGTCGCGGAGCGCGCTGACCTCAGCGACGTTCATCCCCTGGTAGTCGACGAGAACCGCCGAGGACATTCGCTCGAAGCGTTCGCGTATCTCCTGTACGCGGACCTTTTTCTCACTTCGCAACATCAGGACGCCTCCTCGCTGGCGGCAGTAACCGTGTTGGGGTCGACCCGAACGCCCGGACCCATCGTGCTGGAGACCGTCACACTCTTGACGTAGGTCCCCTTGGCAGTCGGGGGGCGCTTGGCAAGCAACTCCGTCACCAGGGCGGAGGCGTTCTCGGTCAGAGCGCGCGTCTCGAACGAGACCCGACCCAGCCGGCAGTGAATGACGCCTGCCTTGTCCACGCGGTACTGGACCTTGCCCGCCTTCGCCTCCTTGACGGCCTGGGTGACATTGGGCGTGACCGTACCCACTTTCGGGTTCGGCATCAGGCCGCGCGGGCCGAGTATTCGACCGAGCTTTCCGACCTTTCCCATCATGTCGGGGGTGGCGATCACGCGGTCGAAATCCAGCATTCCACCCTGGACCTTCTCCACGAGGTCATCGCCTCCGACCACGTCAGCGCCAGCGTCCAGCGCCTCCTTCTCCTTGTCGCCCTTGGCGAACACCGCCACGCGGACGCTCTTGCCGGTCCCGTTGGGTAGCACGATGGCACCGCGCACCATTTGGTCCGCGTGCTTGGGGTTGACGCCCAAACGCACCGCGATATCGACCGTCTCGTCGAACTTGGCGAATGCGATGGACTTCACCAGCGAAAGCGCGTCGTCGATTTGATAGCGCTGCTGGCGGTCGTACTTGCCGATCGCCTCGGCTCGTTTCTTGGTCTTCTGTCTTGCCATTTTCGTCTTTCGACTCCTGGGAAACGGTCAGCTCGAGTGACGATTCACCCGGGTGCCGCACCAGTAATGCTCATCTCGTCGTGCGCCGCCCCCCGCGGTCACTCGACTTCCACCCCCATACTGCGCGCCGTGCCCGCAATGGTGCGCGCGGCCTGCTCCACGTCCGTGGTGTTCATGTCCTTGATCTTCAGCTCCGCGATCTCTCGCACCTGATCCCAGGTGAGCTTTCCGACCTTCTTCTTGTTCGGCTCCTTGGAGCCAGAACCGGGTTTGCCGCTGGTCGGCAGGCCGCACGCCTTCTTCACGAGGATGCTCGCCGGCGGCGACTTCATCACGAAGGAGTAGGTCCGGTCCGCGTAGACCGTGATCACCACCGGAACGATGGTGTCACCCAGCTTCTGGCTGCGGGCGTTGAAGTCCTTGCAGAACTGCATGATGTTGACCCCGTGTTGTCCCAGCGCGGGTCCAACGGGCGGGGCCGGATTCGCCTTGCCGGCAGGCAGCTGCAGCTTGATGTAACCTGCGACTTTCTTCTTGGTGCTCATCGCTTCTCAACGTGGGAAAAGTCGAGCTCGACCGGGGTCGGACGCCCGAAGATACTGACCATGACCTTGAGCTTCTGCTTGTCCGGCTTCACTTCCTGAACCGTGCCGGAGAAGTTCGCAAATGCGCCAACGACGACGCGAACCTCGTCCCCCTCCTGGAACTGGTGACGCGGCTTGGGCTTGACGGCGCCCTCGACGATGCCGCGCCGCATCTCTTCGATGTGCGGCGGCTTCACTTCCTGAGGGCGCTGGTTGCCGATGAATCCGGTGACCTTGGGCGTGTCCTTGACCAGGTGCCAGGCGTGCTCGCTCATGTACATCTGCACAAAGACGTAGCCGGGAAAGCTGGTCTTGGTCTTGACGCGCGATCTTCCGTCCTTGCCGTGGTCGGTGACCGTCTCGGCAGGGATCAGGACTTCGCCGAACTTGTCCTGCATCTTGTGCTGACGAATGCGCTCCTGGAGGGCCGCCTTGACCTTCTGCTCGTAGCCCGAGTAGGTCGTGACCACATACCACTTCATCTCGTCCGACATTTCAGCATCCACCCCGGTCAGGCTCCGTATATGAGCGCCGTGACGAAGGCCCAGAACCTGTCCAACAGCGCGACGTAGACGGTGGCCACGGCGGTCGCCACGACCACGATAATGCTGCCGTTGGTCACGGTCTCCTTGTCGGGCCACGTGACCTTCGAAAGCTCCACGGCCACCTCGTCCGCAAACTGCCGGACGTGCGCCCTGCGGTAGGTCTGTATCACGGCAATCAGACCGATGACCGCTCCGGCCACCATGGTGAAGGTGGCGCGTTCGTCTTCGCCGTAGCGCAGGAGCTGGGGTACCGTGCGCACGGCCACAGGCCACTCGGCCAGGCGATTCCAGGCGCCAGCCAAGAGCTTCCCGCTGAGGAAGGCCACGAGAATGCCGCCGGCAAAGAACGCCGCGTGTACGTACTTGGTGGCCCCGAGGTGCGCCGGCGCCTCGTCGTCGTCCGCCTCGTCTCGGGCCGACACCTCCATCTCGCCGTCCCCGTCCAGGGCGGTCCGCGGCTGCTCGTCTTCCGACCCACCCATCTCGGGCTCGGAATCGCGCTCGTCGTGCTCGTCTTCTTCGGTTGCCATCTTCGGGACCTTGGCGTCGAAGCCCCAGTGGGCCGGGGCTCCTTGGCAGGGGCGGAGAGACTCGAACTCCCGACCGGCGGATTTGGAATCCGCTGCTCTTCCAACTGAGCTACGCCCCTTCGGGCTGACTATGTCGACCAGCTGCCGAGAAACCCCGGCGTGGCCGCGTCTGTTTGCATCCTTTTTCTACTTCGCCTCGATGTGCGCCGTATGCGCGTTGCAGGTCTTGCAGAACTTCTTCAATTTGAGGGGCTTCATCCCATCCCGGCGAGGCCGTGTCGTCCGATAGTTGCGGCTGCCGCAGACCGAACAGCTGAGGGCAACCTCGATGCGTTGCCCGCGGCCAGCTGGTTTCGGTCCGCGGCGCTCCACTCGCGCTCTACTCGATGATCTCGGTTACCACTCCAGCGCCCACGGTTCGGCCACCCTCGCGGATGGCGAAGCGCATCTGCG
>CAZSVU010000545.1:0-4576 GCA_964610275.1 uncultured Polyangiaceae bacterium
GTGCCCAGGGCGATGGCCTTCACCAATCGGTCCCTCTCCTCGGTGGCTGCCAGCTTCCTAGCCTCCAGGGCTCTGACAACGCCGAGCTGGGACTCGTTGGCCGAGGAGAGACGTTGGTTGTGCTCGGCCACCAGGGCCTGGAGGCGCTTGGGCTCCTTGATGACCGCGTCCATCACGAACTTGATGCGTTCCTCGAGCCCGGGCTGTGACAATGGTGGCATCACGTGTCTGCTCGTGCCCTGCGGCGGAGGTCCGGCGGCAGGCGGTGCGCCGGGTACGACCCTCGGGGGCGAGTGCTCGTGCGATGGCCACCTCTACCAAGATGGCGAGGAATTTCTGCTCGGGGAAGGTTGCAGCACCTGCTACTGCGAGAGTGGCACTGCATGGTGCGCGCTCGTCGATTGCAGAGGTGCCGGGGGCAGGGCGGGGACTGCTGGAGCTGCCGGGGCAGCGGGGGGCAACGGCACGTAGGTCCAATGGGCAGCGTGTGCTCGCCCCTGTGAGGCGCAGGCGTTGAGTTCTGCCGCAGTCGCTCAGTGAGCCCCTCTCCCAGAGGTGATAGAGTACTCCCCGTGCGCTTCCGGGGGACCAACACCGCAGTCGTTCTGACAGCCGCGTGCGTGGCCTGCGGTGGGATCACTGGCAAAGATGAGGAGCTGGTGGCTGGCGGTGGCACGGGTGGCACCCGCGACGTTGCGCCCGACGCCGAAGGCTCTTCGGACGCGTCGGACGGTGTTGATGGCAACTCGCACAGCAACACGGGCAGCGCTTCGCCGTCTGGTGGTGCGGCCGGCACTGGTGCAGCTGCGGCTGCGGGCGGCTCGGCAGGCGAAGGCGGCGGCGCGCAATCTGGCGGCAGCGCTGGCTCGTCTCCGGTGGCTGGGAGCGGCGGTCAGACACCCACTGCGGGCAACGCTGGCATGCCACCCTGGGCAGGTCAGGCTGGAGTGTCCGCAACTGCTGGCAGCGGACAACACGGCGGTGCTGAAGGTGGGTACGCTGGCACACTGCCCAGCGAAGGTGCGGCCGGCAGAGGCGGTGTTGCCGGAACTGGTGGGACCCAACCTTGTAGCGATGGCATCCGGAACGGTGACGAAGCGGGCGTGGACTGCGGCGGCGCCGACTGCCTGGCGTGCGACGGCGAGGACTGCTCGTCGCCGGCCGATTGTCACACCGGTGTCTGCTATGCTAGCACCTGCGGTGCTCCGAGTTGCGCTGACGGACTCGACTGCAATGGGGAGAGTTGCTGCACGAGCTTGGTTGTCCCGGGCGGCATGTTCCCGATGGGACGCGGGACCGAGACTTGCGCGGGTTGCGTGGACGGCTGTCCCCCGCTGCCGGTGAACCTGTCCTGCACTGTGAACGGAGCTGCTGAGGTGCCGGAACATCCGGCCACGGTAGGCTCCTACATACTCGACAAGTACGAGGTCACAGTCGGCAGGTTCCGAGTCTTCGTAGAAGCTTACGATACTTGGGTCAAGCCAGGGGCTGGTGACGGCAGTCACCCGATGATAGCTGGAAGCGGATGGCAAGCCGAGTGGAATGCAGGCGATGAGCTTCCCATCAACAGAGAAACCCTCGTCAGCAACGTGGCATGCGACTCCACCTATCAGACTTGGACCGCCGCCCCCGGTGAACACGCGACGTACCCGATGAACTGCGTCAACTGGTACGTCGCGTTCGCGTTCTGTATCTGGGATGGGGGCCGCCTTCCGACTGAGGCCGAGTGGGGGTATGCGGCTGCAGGCGGTGACGAGAACAGGCTCTACCCGTGGGGCAACGACATTGCGGAGCCCATGCCTGCGAACTACAGCAGGACCGACTCATCGCCGTTTGTCGACGTGGGAAGCTATCCCGCTGGCAACGGTCGGTGGGGGCACGCCGACCTTGCGGGGAGCATGTGGGAGTTGACCCTGGATACGCACGCTCGTGACTGGTACACAACGACTCAGTTCGGCTGTTCAGACTGTGCCAATCTGACGCCGCTTGCCTACCGCGTGATACGAGGCGGCTTCTTTGACAACGGTGCCGAAATCCTCCGCGCGGCCACGCGCTACTACTACGTGCCGGCCCGCTATCAATCCCCGATGGGGTGGCGGTGCGCTAGAAGTCCGTGACAGGAGGACGAGACGGGGGATGTCCTCGAGGGGGCTAGGCGGTCTTCAAGTCGGCAACATGGCAGAGGAGAATTGCCGCCTTGACGGGCTCCTGCACGTCTGCCGGGCCGGCTCGAAATGACGTTGAGTTCCCGTTGGGGACGCTCTTTGAGTCACAGCGCGTCGGTCGTCCCAACGGGCGGTCGGCGCGTTGCTGATTTGTGCATCAGCTGGCTGGACCCGGGTGCCTTGCGGTCCTCGGCAGCTTCGCTGCCTGCGGTCCTCGGGACCTCATGGTCGTCTATGGTCGACTACCAGCGCGAAGGAGTCGTGTGGAGAAGCTTGGGCTGCCGGTGCGAATCCCGTTGGGGACGCAGTTCGAGTCAGAGCGCGTCGATCGTCTCACAGGGCGGTCGGCGCGTTGCTGATTTGTTCATCCGATGGCTGAAGGGTCTTGGTTCTTCTCACTTGGGGGTGGGTGTGCGCAGAAAGGGTCTTGGACCCCGTTCTGGTCCCAGGAAGAGAACCTGAAAACAGTTGGGTTCGCATCGGGCGGCTTGCGGGGTGCAACCTGCCGAGCTCGATGTCACACTAGAGTTCCCACGCGCAGGGGGATCACATGAGACGACTTCACTACATTGTGGTTGCGTTCTCGATTGGCGGCTGTGCCCTGGCGGGGTGCAAGGGTAGCGCCACGGACGATGCCGAGAGCGGGGGCGCCCCGGGCGGGGCTGGCACCTCCGGGGTGGGAGGGGACGGTGGCTCCGACACGGGGCAGATTGGTGACGCCTTTGGACCCGGCGGCGCTGGCGGCGAATGTGGTGACCCAGAAGTCATCGCCCGCCATACCGCGTGTCAGATCGCGCCGGACGAAGGTACCTGCGCCGATCGCGGCGGCGAGTGGCGTACCGTTGCCGGTGAGACTTTCTGTGGCTGCTTCGCGGAAGACGCTGGCTGCCCCTGCACCAGCGCGACGGAGTGTGCCGTGGGATGCTATGCGGAACACCCCGCCGATGACACAGCCATCGACGATTGCGCGGGACTGGCGGTGGGGCGGTGCGTCGGCTACCAGGTGCTTGGCCATTGGTGTACGTTCGACGACGGTGTAGCAACGGAGATCTACATCGATCCGACCTAGCGATTTGGAGGTCCGTGGCGGCGCACTGGGAGCGCGTAGGTCCCCAGCGCTGGTGCTGCCTGCCCCTTGTCTTTCTTCGCGTTGCCCCGCAGACTCTGGCATCGGTTCCGTTGGGATGCCGGCGGGGGTTGCGATGCGCCTTCGATTGATTGTCAGCCGCGCGCGGTGGATGTGGTTCGTGATGGTCTTCGCCGCTTGCGGTTCGCCAGGCGTGGACCCGGACGGAGTTGGGGGCAACGGGGACTGCGAGGCGGCGCCAGCAGCATGCGAGGATGCCGACGGGGATGGGGTGTCCGCGTACGACGGGCCGTCCTCAGTGTACTTGTGCGACGAGTGGCGAACGGTGCCGATGGCCGAAGATTGCACCGACTGCGATGACACTGACGCGGAAGTGCAACTCTGGGCGTACCTAGATGCGGACGGAGATGGGAGTGCCGCGGGGCAGGATGGCGAGTGCTTGCCGAGTCCGCTTCCTGCCAATTACACGACTGATGTTCACTACTATGCCGACTGCAATGACTCGGATCCCAGCGTGCAGACGACGCGATACTACGACGGGGACGGGGATGGGTACTCCGCTGCAGAAGCGGAGCCGGTTTGTTTCGCGCGTTATGAGGTGACGCCCGACTACGTGCACTCCAATTCTTGGCCCGACTGCGACGATGACGATCCGCTCCTCAATCCAGCCATGCCTGAGCAGACTGGAGACGAGATCGATTCGAATTGCGATGGGGACACAGAGCCCGTGGGGTGCGTGGGAGGAGATGACGCTGAGGAATACTGCTACTGCCACGCTGAGCCCGCCACCGGCGCCTCGCGTTCCTGGCGGAGTTCTTCGACAGCCGCAGCGTCGTAGTACGCGCAGCCACCGTTCCTAACCGAGGGCAGCGCCCCAGAGCGTTCGAGCTTCCGAACCATCGTTTTGCTCACCCCGAGAGCGCTTGCCACTTCCGCCCGGGTCATCCACCCAGGCATTGTCTGTCGAGGGTTGTTGTTGACCATGCGGGACAGTGTGACCTGTGCAGGGCAAGATGGAAAGGGCGGGAATGGCGCTATGGGCGTGGGCGTCTCGCGCTCGCGCGTGACGCCTGGAAGCTTCGATGACTGCGTGGCTGCGGCGAATGGACGCGATGACACCCTGGCCTGGGGTCCGAGGTGGTCGTCAGGACGGTGGAGTGATACTCTTGCCTACGTTCGGTGAGCCTTCGGGGAAGGAGTCTGGGAGATGCTTCGGTCAGCCAGTGTGGGCGCGCAGGTGTGCTGGTTTCTCGTGGTCGGTGGCGCCTTAGGCGGCTGATCCAAATTACCTTGCCAAGTTTCGCGGGCGCAGCTCGTAGTTCCA
>CAZSVU010000546.1:0-4563 GCA_964610275.1 uncultured Polyangiaceae bacterium
CTGCGACTACACGACAACTGTAGGCCGGGATTCGGAGTTGTGCACCAACGCAGGGGTCTTGCACCGGGAAGGTGCTCGGGTGGCAGAGGGCGCACTGCTCCGCATCGGAGACTTCGACCTGGTCAACGGCGGCGTGGACATCGACGACACCAAGACGAGTGTCCCCCGTGACTGGGCGCTCGACCCGTCCACGACCGAG
Source organism: uncultured Polyangiaceae bacterium (assembly GCA_964610275.1). Classification (GTDB taxonomy): domain Bacteria; phylum Myxococcota_A; class Polyangia; order Polyangiales; family Polyangiaceae; genus JAFGBI01. Next base: position 200 of record CAZSVU010000546.1, read on the forward strand.
GCACTGCGGCGGTGGCTCAAGAAGTACTGCCCCAAGGCCAAGCCGGACGACTACATGTTCGCCGACGAGAATGGCGAGCCAGTGGACACGAACAAGCTGGCCGAGAGACTTCGCCGATACGCCAAGCTGGCCGGCGTCACCCGGCCTCAGTTGTTCAAGAGGACGAGCAGACGGATTCCTCTCCGAGCGCACGACCTGCGAGCGAGCTTCGTAACGGTCAAGCTGGCGATGGGCAAGAGCGAAACCTGGGTGATGGACCGGACCGGGCACCAGTCCTCCATCATGCTCATGCGGTACTACCGGAAGGCGTCACGCAAGCACACCGAAATGGGCCTCGGGGATTTCACGCCCTTGTGCGAGGCGATCCCGGAGTTGAAGGAGAAGGGCTAGCCGACGGCGTAGATGTCACCGACTTCTTTGACCCGGACCTCCGTGTCGCTGACCTGCTCGGGCACAGCGGCTCGTATCTCAGAAGTCATCAGGTCCACGTTGACCACAACGCAGTAGGTGCCATCACCCCCACGCCCGATGCCGATTCCTCGGAGCCAGGGAGCGGCCCCCAGGCGCTGCTTGATCTTGTCTCTTGCCTTCAGGGCCTGAGCCCGGGTTGCCATTGCTGCAACTATAGCACCCCGGAGTCAGACGATCAGCGTCAAGCCCAACTCCACGAGAACCGGCCGAAGTGGGCTTGCATACGTCATCCCCTGCGACGATCCGGCGAACAGAAGCGCTGCGGCTCGACGGCCATCGTCGATTATCAGCGAGCCGGAGTCCCCTCCCTGGCTGAATGGTCCGTCGTGACCGACGATCTCAATCTGGCCGTCAAACGAACATGAGGTGCTGCCGTATTCCACAACCAGGCCATCGAGGTCGGTGGCAGTGACGACCCCCACCGTTTCCCCAGTCGTGCGGCCCACCTTCCAGACCTCGTCGTCGAGATCCAACTCGGGGCGCCGAATCCCCCGCAGACTCACCCCGGCGTAGTCAGCCACGCAGTCGAGGTCATCTCGGATGACCGCAACGGCCGCATCCATCGTGTTGCCGGAGAGACTCAATGGAACGTAGGCTTCCAGCCAGCCAACGTGGTTGCGTGCTTTCGGCCCACCCGCATCGGCCGGCCCGGGCTGAAACACGTCGTCACCAAGCAGTCCCTCGTTCGAATTCGCCAGCACATGGTTGTTGGACAAGATACCGACGTACCCATCGTCGGTCTCCACGAATCCGCCAATTGTCCCCGCAGTCACGTCCACGTGTGCAACCGAGTAGCCCCGCAGGAGAGGACGCTGCCGCATCGTGAATTCGCCAACCGCCAGCCGTCGAGGGGCCGAGATTCGTCCTACGAACTGGACGTTGACCTCCCCCTTCGCCATGGTGCGAACGTGCTCGGTGAACTGCTGGGCGGCAGCGTTGTTGCGGCCAAGCCGAACCGCCAACGTGTAGTCTGTGTGGTTCTTTCCGATGCCGACCCCCAAAGCAACTCCCACGTCGGGCGGGTTGGGCGTGAAGTGCCCGGCAACTTTGACCCCTGCGGCTTCGGCGAGAGCCCCAGTTTGCCCCCGCCGACGAATCCTATCCTTCAACGCGATAACGCTCTCGTACCTCATGGGCGGCATGATAGCTGCTTCACGGCGGGTCATGTCTGTCGTTCGCCCGGAACGTCAGGAACCCAGAAGATCTGGCCGACGTTCCGCAACAGGCCGGCAGACCGCCAGAAGCAACAACGGTCACTTGGCCGCTGCGGCTTTGCCCAGCCAGCCGTTGATCACCTTGGCCAATTCCTCCGCCAGCTTCTCCCTCACCTGCTTACGTTCCTGGGCAGTTGCCCCGTCATCCAGGCGATAGGTCACGGTACACCGACGGTGGCGCATGTCGAACGGCAGATCCTCGACCTTCCCGTACCTAGTGTTGAGCACGGCCACCACCCGGTCCCATTCCAACTTCCCGATCCCGAACCCGGCCTCCAGCATCACGTTCGGATTCGGGCACTTCCGCTTGGCACGAGGACTGGTTACGAAGGTGGTGTCGAAAATGACCCCATTGGCCTCAGCGATCTTCTTCAGGATCGTCTCGCTGATGATCGGGCTCCCGGCGACGTTCTTGGTGTCCTGGTCGATGGTCACCTTGACGCCCGACTTCGTGGCAACCAGCGTGGCAGCCGCCGCAAGAGCGTCCCGGATGAAGTTACGGTTCACTCGCCCCGGGAGGTCAGATTGCCAGCAGTAGAACACGACGAACTGCGGCGTGCCCTTGCTGCTGGCTCGCCTACGGTTCACTTCGTCACCCAGCAAGTCGAATAGCTTCTTCAGGTCAGCGTGGGAAAGGGCGCTCCGTTTCGGAACAGGGACATCAGATGGCAGCGTGCTTGGATCGACGGTGAGTTTCCGGACTCGTTCGAGCAACTCCTGTGCATCTGGGCCCCAGTCGGCCTCCGGGTCATGAAGCAGGCGGCGAACCCGTACATTCAGAGGCCCCCGCAACTTGTCCGGGAGGTAGTTCTTGCTCCCCCGCTCCTGCATGGCCGGCAGGACGACGGTCTCACGGGTCTCCTCCAACTCCTTCAGCGTGACCTTCATCGCAGTTTGGTCCGGTTTTTGGTCCGCCCTGAGGATTGCGGACCAAACCCGGTCGGCCGGGTTGATCACGATCCAACGTCAGTTCCGACCGAACTTCAACCACGCCCAGTAGACCAGCATAGCCACCGCAAGAATCCGAACCGCGATGCTGTACGGGGAGTAGCCTACCTTGCCTTTCTCCCGACGCACGGGAAACGGAAGGTCGCCCTTCCAGAACCGGCTCCAGTTCAACCCAAACTGGTACGTCTTGCCACCTGCACGGACGACCAAGACGTAGCCAGGGATGAGTCCCGGCCAAACGGATTGGAGGACGGCCTCCTGGATCTCGTCGTAGGGGATAAACCAGTCTCGGCACTGGAGCCCGTCACGCCGAACCTTGAGCAACGCTCGCCTTGCCGTGACCCAGTGCAGCCCACGTTCCAGCTTGACCTCGCTAATGACGGCCTTGGTCATTCCCCTGTACAGCACCTCCGAGCCTTCCCCGACGTTGGAGGTCGGCTCCCCGATGCCGCTGCTCGACCCCTGCTGGTCTGTCATTGACTCCCCTCCCCCGTTTGGTCCGGTTTTTGGTCCATCGTGAGGATTGCGGACCAAACCCGGTCGGCCGGGTTGATCACGATCCAGCATGATTCCTGTGGTGGCCCCTCCCGGGGTCGAACCGGGACGCCGTTTCCGGCGGAGGATTTTAAATCGGAATGGAGGATTGCCCAAAGCTCGCGTTCTGCAAGCGTTAGGCCGAGAAACCGATCCAAATCCGAGTGGTCAGGAGTGGACACGAGTGGACAGGAGTGGACACGCGAAACGGAGCAGCCGCGCGCCTCCACTGGAGGCCAGGCGGCGTCGACCCGGTCCCCGTCGCGCCCCGGGCCGCATGCAGCGTCGCTGGGAACGTCGCTCTGGAAGCGGCTCCCCCCTTGAGTCAGACTACGCCCATGGGCGACCCCGCGTTCGACATCACCGGCCTCACGCCCCACGAGCGGCTCGAGCTCATCGAGCACCTCTGGGACAGCCTGACTCCCCAGGACGTTCCGCTCACAGAGGCGCAACAGGAGGAGCTCCAGCGCCGGCTCGAGCGGCTGGAGCGCGACGGCGTGAGCGGCCGCTCTTGGGACGAGGTTGAACGCCGCGTTCGCGGCCGTGGCCGGCGCTAGTTTCGTCCGGGGTGAATGGTGAAGCCGCTCATCCTCATCGATGAGGCCGAGCAAGACGTCGCCGACGCGTACGACTGGTACGAGCAGCAGCGACCCGGCCTGGGCGACGATTGCCTAGCGGCGATCCGGGCGGCAACGGAGCGAGTCCAGACCCAACCGCATATCAATCCCCGAGTCCAAGGCGAGATCCGACGCCTGCTGGTCAAGCGTTTCCCCTACTCGATCCTCTACCGCGTGGAATCCGAACGTGTGGTGGTGATCGCCGTATTCCACGCCAAGCGTGACCCGAACATCTGGAAGAAGCGGACGTAGCCGAAAGCGGTCTGCATCCTCGATACGTGCGACGGACGGCGCAATCGACAACGGGCTGGCTGACCTCGGCGATGCTCGCAGCGTGGCCAGCACCCGGGAGCCGTGCTGTCCAGAAACCCATCGCGCCGTGGTTCTTCCACGATTTCCGGTGAAGAAGTAGACTGGAAAAGGTGTGAACGACCTCGAAGAAGCGCCGCGTTTCGATCCAGTAACTTTGGGCTGCCTTGTTGCACAAACACGATCGAGCCAGGAGCTCGCCCGGCGCCGAGTCCCATCATCCAATCATCTGGCTATCCGGCATTCCCAGGGCCGTCATCCGATTGAGAAT
>CAZSVU010000547.1:0-4560 GCA_964610275.1 uncultured Polyangiaceae bacterium
CAATCATGCGGTACGGCGCGTTCATGGATTGTTACTTCCGAGACAGGGCACTAGAACACGGCCAGAACGTAGTAGCCCGTGTCGTAGTAGCCCCAGGAGGTCACCACGATCGTGTACCGCCCGTCGTCGGGCACGAAATACTCCATCTGGGAGAGCAAATCCAAACCCCCATCGTCGTTGTAGGCCACCACCTCGCAGTACTCGTTCAGCAGGTAGAGATAGGTGTCGAAGTCCCCCTCGATGGTCTCGATCCACAAGTCCATCCCCCGGCCTGCAAACAACTCAAGGGCGTCGAAGTAGTACTCCGTCCCCCGGGGGCCACCCGTCGGGTCGCCCGGGCCGAGTTCCCCATCGACGATCTCGCCCGGACCGATGAGCTCCTGCCAGATCCCAAAACAGTGCTCGGGCGGCGGTTCGCACTCGGGGAAGCCTTCGCAATCAGGGTCCTCGCAGTCGACCCAGCCGTCCCGATCGTCGTCTTCGCCGTCGGTGCAGTTGGTTTCGGTGCTGGCCCCCGGTTCCCGCCTGGCCGTCAGGACATACGGCCCGGTCTCGCCCAAGTTGTAGGACGTCAGCACCGCGGTGTAGGTTCCCGCGGCGGGCGCCGTGAACGTGATCAACGACAGCAGGCCGTTCGCGTCGTCGTTGTACGTCAGCTGGATGCAGTTGGGGCTCCGCAGGTAGAGAAAGGTGTCGAAGCTCCCCTCGAGAACCTCCAGGACGACGGTGTCCCCCGCATCGAGCCAGATCTCGTAGCTGTCAAAGTAGTAGCCATAGCCTCGCGGTCCTCCACTGTCCAGATCCGAGGTCTCGAGCGAGCCCTCCGCGTAGCCTTGCGCCAGCGAGGTCTGGTCGGCGTCCGGGTAGCAACTCCGCGGGGGCAGCGGCGTGCAGATCGGACTGTTGGCGCAGTCCGGATCGTCGCAGTCCACCAACCCGTCGTCGTCGTCGTCCACGCCGTCGTCGCAGTCGACCTCGCTCGCGACCACCGGCTCGCTCCCCACCAACAGCGTGTACGTGCCAGTCGCGTAGGAGCCATACGAGGTGACGACGAGGGTGTATTCGGCGGGATAGTCAACCTCGTACGTAATCCGCGAGTGCAATCCAACACCGCCGTCATCGTCTCGGTCCACCTCCATGCAGCGCTCGTCCAGCAGGTAGAGGTAGGTGTCGAACGAGGCATTCGTGGTCTCGAACGTCGCCTCGAAGCCAGGCTCCATCAGCACCAGGTACTGCTCGTAGTAGTACGAGGACCCGCGCGGGCCATCCAACGGGTCCCCGGAGTCGAGGCTACCGGTAACGGAAACGGGCTCCATCCCTGGCAGGAACGCCTCGGTGAACTCGATACACAGGTGGGGCGGCTCGACGATGCACTCGTCCGCATTCACGCAGTCCGGGTCTTCGCAGTCGATGCGGCCGTCCCGGTCGTTGTCCACGTAGTCCCCACAGTCGATCTCGGTGCTGGGCACCACCGCCGCGCTGATGCTCAAGACGTAGCTGCCCGTCGTCCCCGAGCGGTACGACGTCACCACGATCGTATAGGTCTGGCTCGCGGTCGCGGTGTAGGTGATCCGCGACAGCAACCCCGCGCCGCCGTCGTCGTCACTCGTGACCTGGGAGCAGGTTCCGTCCATCAAGTGGAGGATGGTGTCGAACGATCCTTCCACCGTCTCGAACGTCACCTGCTGTCCGGCGGGGATGGTCACCTGGTAGGCATCAAAGTAGTAGCCCCAGCCCTGCGGTCCGTCGGACGGATCCGACGAGCTGAGCGTCCCTTCAACCGAGCTTTCGGGCAGCGGCAGCACCCCGGAGCTCCAGTCGCACGCGAGCGGCACGATGTTGCAGGGCGGAATCCCGGCGCAGTCCGGGTCCTCGCAGTCCGTGGCGCCGTCGGAATCATCGTCCGCGCCGTTGCTGCAGTTGGACTCGAATCTGGGCAGGCACACCGAGCTCCGCGCGCAGTCGTCGTCCTCGCAGTCGACGTAGCCGTCGACGTCGTCGTCTCGACCATCCGCGCAATTGAGCTCCACCTCGGGCGTGGTCACGGCAGTGAGTGCAACCGTGTAGCTGCCGGTGACTTCGTTCGCGTAGGACGTCACGACGAGCATGTAGGTCCCGTCTTCGGGCAGGGTGTACTCCAGTCGCGAGAGCAGGCCATTGCCGCCGTCGTCGTCCTGCGCGAGCTCGTTGCAGTCGGCATCGAGCAAGTAGAAGTAGGTATCGAAGCTGGCAATGGTCGCTTCGAGGGTAACCCGGGTGCCCGCCGGCCCCGCGAACTCGTACACGTCGAAGAGGTAGCCGTTGCCCCGCAGGCCGTCGTCCGGATCGCTGAGGCTCAGCTGCCCACGGGCCGAGTCCTCGGGCAGCACCAGAACACCCGCGTCATCGAAGCAGCCGGTGGGCTCGATCGGGATGGTCACCCCCGAATCCGACCCTCCCGAGCCAGGACCGGCCCCATCGGGCAGGCCGCCGTCGTTCTCGTCCTCGAGACTCACTGCCAGCGTGCGGGCGCCACACCCAACCAACAGGCCAGCAATCAGTACCAATCCACCAATACGCATCCTCATCCCGCCTCGCGCTTCAGAAACACGAACCCAGGCTCTGGGCATAGCGCGCTCAGCGGCCCCTGGCCACTGAGCGAAAGATGGCATGCGGCTTGCAGCAGTCGCGTCCCGGAGGATTCATGGAGCGGAGTGGCACACGTGGGCGGCGACTGCACCCGAGCTGCGCGTTGGTGGTGGGTTGGGTCTTGGCATCGGGGTGCGCCTCGTCGAGCGGTGACAGTACCGCCACCGGCGGCACACCAGCAGGTGGCGCAGGCCACAGCGGCGCAGCTGGCTCAGAAACGGGTGGCGCAGGGGCCGGCGGCGACACTGGCACACCTGCAGGGGCCGCTGGCATCGGCGCCTCGTCCGGCTCTGGCCCGGTGGGTCACAGCGGCGCGGCTGGCTCAGAAACGGGTGGCGCAGGGGCCGGCGGCGCGGCTGGTGAAGGAGGCGCCCGAGCGGGTGCTGGCGGGGCCGAGAGCACGCCCTATGCCGTGGGTCCATGCAGCTCCGCCGGTGCGGCCGGTGCGGGTGACTCGGCACCAGTGGACCCAGCGAGGCTGGTGGGGCGCTACGACCTGCAGTTCGACGCAGGTATTCCAGACGGAAACTGGGAAGACACGGGCCGGTCCGCCTGGGAGGGCGTGCACGCGCTGCTCGAGATCGTCGAGCAAGACGGCGTGCTTCGTGCCTTCGTCACGCCGGACCCATTCGTCACTGTCGACTGGTACGTCGGTCCCGACGCGGGCGCCACCGTCAGCGTTGAGCCGGATGGGCGTGTAGTCCTCGATTTCGGCGTGACCATCGACGACTTTGGTGACGCATACGGCGATGGTCCTGTAGCCCGCTACGACGAGCCACCCCGCCTGGAGGGTGCCGAAGGCACGAGCAGCTCCTACATTGTGGGCTACCACAATGGCGACACCCTGGGCACACTCGAATTCGCAGTCGCGGGCGGCAACATCTGCGGGGTGGCGACGGGTTGGATCCTGCGGGGTACCTCGGGTGGCTGGGAATGCGACACCCTCCGATACAGCGACTTCTTCCAACCGGTCACAGTCGCCATCGATCAGACCTCGCCACAGTTGCGTGTCCGCGCCGTCGAGGCACTGCTGCCTGGAACCGTCCTGCCGTTCGAATCGCTGGAGATTCAGGGGACGGAGATCGGCGACCTCGCTTCCGTGCTCGATTCGGTGCAGTTCTCGGACGAGGCTGCTACCGGCGACGGCGCGACGGCCACGCGGCGAATAGCCGACTCGCCGCCGACCTACGTGTTCGAGGACTGGAGCGCCGTTTCCGGGACAAACCAGCTGCTGCAAGTGACCACGCCGCTCGTCGATGCCAGCGGCAACCAGAGTGGGATCGATCAGCAGGTCCTGCCCGTGCTCGACGTGGGCCCTGCGCTCGCCCTGCACGACTTCGCGGATTCCGGGTCGTTTGCGGTCTGGGGTCCGACACGGCTGCTATCGGCCGCCACGGCCCCTTCAGGCCTGTGCGACGCGGGCGGCTGCGTTGAGCTGGGTCCCTACATTGACTTCGAGGCGGGGTTCCCGTCGGTCGCCGGCCGGCTGCAGACCAGCGGCGCCACGCTGGTGCGCATCCGGTACCGCATGTTCGCCAACCTCGGCGCGCCGGAGGAGACCGACCCGGAAGTCTCGCTGCGCCTCTACTCGCACGACGGCAGCGTCGAGCAGCTGCGATTCGAGCGTGTTGGGGGCGCCGCCTGGACCGACCCCGAGTACGACTGGCTGACCGTGGCCACCGACTGGACCTGGCAAGACGTGCCGATCGACGGATCCCAGCCGGAGCTGGGATTCGTGATCACCAACGAGCTCGCCCGCGGAGACTTCTGTGAGCTGGGCGCGGTCCGCGTCGTCATCGACGAAATCCGGGTCGAGTGAGCCGGCTGTGCATCCTGCAAACCGAGTCAAGGCCGACGCGGAGTCGGGACGAGCTAGGTCGCGGCGCCAAATGACGCAATGGACGGAGGCTACCGCGGCCGCTGGGCGTCGTC
>CAZSVU010000548.1:0-4545 GCA_964610275.1 uncultured Polyangiaceae bacterium
GAGCGGTCGGCTGTTAACCGATTGGTCGTAGGTTCGAGTCCTACCGCTGGAGCCAGTCCACTACGGTAGTGGGAGAAAGCCCCGAGCCAGCCTGGCCGGGGTTTTCTTCTATCTGGCCCCCGGCAGCCATCATGCGGACGGCGGCGTCGGATCGGGCCACCAGTTGCACCCGCGCGGGGGTGACCACGATCTTCTCGACCAGGAACCGGAGGTAGTTCTTGGCGAGGGTCTGGTCCCCGGACAGGAAGACCGCCCGGAGCGACTCCTGAAAGCGCTGGACGGTCGCCTCGCCGTAGAGGTGGGGCGGGGGAGGACGTAGCGGTACGACTTTGGCCAAGGTCTCGCGGAGCTGGTCGCGCTTCGCCTGCAGCTCCGCGACCCGCTCTGCGCCCAGGTCGGCGGTCAGCTCTCCGTTCTCGAAGGCGTCGGCCCAGCGCCGGAGTCTCCGTTCGATGTCCTCCAAGTCGCGTTGAAGCTGCTGCCGATGAGCGGCCGTCTTCTGCCGCAGCAGGCCCGTCTCCTCGACGACCTCTCGCAGAATGGCCCCGCACTGATCTTGGTCAAAGAGCCGCTCGGCGAGGTGCTTTAGCACGGCACTCTCGATGACATCCGCTCGAACGCGGAAGCCGGCGCAAGCCTCCTTGCCCGTGCGCAGATGGCTGCGGCAGTTGTAGTAGCGGTAGGCGTACACGCCGCTGCTGGCCGTCTTGCCCGATGTTTCGAGCTGGTAGCTCGCGCCGCAACGTCCACAGGCGATCAACCCAGCGAGAAGTGAAGGGCTGCACGGCGTGCGGCCGGGGTTGCGTTTCGGATCTCGGGCCTGACGGAGCTGGCCGGCCATGTCGAACAACTCGCGGTCCAGGATCGGCGTGACTGAGATGGGGATCCACTCGGTCTCCGGGCGCAGGCACCGCGCCTTCGTGTCGTGTCTTCCCCAGAAGTACGTTCCGACGGCGGCCTCCTCGTCGATCACCCGCAAGACCATGTCCTTGGTCCACAGCTTGCCCTTGCGGTAGCGGTGGCCTCGTTGGTTCAGCTCCCGGGCGGCCGCCTTCGCGCCTCCCCGGGCCACGTACTGCCTGAATACCTCGTTGTGGGTAGGGACCTCCTCGGCGTTGGGGACCAACTTGCGCTTCGTGTTGCCACCTGGTCCAGCAACCCGTTCCGCCTTGAAGCCGTAGGGTGCGTTTGACCCGTTGAAGTAGCCGCGTCTGGCGTTCTCGCGCATGGCGGCCACGGTGCGCATGCCGTTCAGCTCCGACTCGTACTGATCGAACACCTCCGACATGCCTTCGACGAGATGGCCCGTTGGATCGTCCGCCGTTTCCTGGCTGATCGAGATGACCCGCACGCCGCGTTTTCGGAGCTTCTCCTTGTACACACGCGCCCCGTAGACATTTCGCATGAACCGCGAGGAGTGCCAGACCAGGACCGCGTCAACGTCGGCGTTGGGCGCGAGGGCCGCCGTGACCATGCGCTGGAACTCCGGACGATTCTCGTCGGTCCCGCTCGCGCCGGGTTCGATGAACTCGCCCGCGACCAGACACCCTCGGTCCTTGCAGTGTCTGTGAAGGGCATCGAGTTGGGCCGGGAGGGAGAGGTCCTTCTCCGCCTGTTCCGCGGTGCTCACCCTAGCGTAAAGGAAGACCCTGCCAGGTGCGCTTGTAGTCGTCCTACGCTTGGTCATCTTCGCCATCCTGGTCAGTCTGCACCACCTCTGGGTCGATGGAAAGCGCGTCGGCCAATAGGCTCTCCACCACGGGCAGTAGGAGTTCACGCTCCCACGGCAAGAGCCGCATTCGTCTGGGAAGATCGCTTTTCACAGTGACGCCCGTGGGCGGACTACGCTTGCCACAGGCGCGCGGTGATCGGGACATGGCGCGGCTCCTTGAGAAGCTGCGCGCCCACTCCTTCGACCAGGTCGTGTTCGACCGTCGGCGCTGGGGTCATGAATCAACTCGTCCAGAAAGAGGGATTGAAGCGAGGGGAGACGTATACAGCGCGCTCTTCTTCGGCGGAGAACGCAACGATGCGAACGCCCATGAGGCGCTCCATCTTGGCGAGGTATCGAAGTCGAGTGCGGGGGTCTTTGGCCTTCCCCCAGTCGTTGGTGGCCAGGAAGTCTATGGCGATCAGCTCCAAGTTGTGACTGCGCGAAGGGTTCCGTGTGATCTCCTCGCATCGGGTCAGGGCAGTGTTGAGTACCTGCATCGCGTCACGAACCATCGCGAAAGTGGTGAAGTCGAGCCCCTCGTCCTGATCGGAGGATTGCCCGGCCAGCGGTGTGCGGAGGTCTGGCGCTGGTCGCACCAAGGTGCGTGCCGCGTCGAGCAGACGCACAGCCTCCACGACGACGCGACCCACTCGCGGCTGGCGAAGCGACTGGTGCTCCTGGGTGAGCGCCACAACCATGGCAGCGCAGCGCCCCAGATCGCGCGCCGCGGGAGGGGTCCGGTCCCTAGACTTGGCGTACCGCCGGACGGGTCGCTTCATGGCTGGAGTGTCCACGCGAACGTGGCGCTTTGCGTGTCAGCAACTGGTCAAGATCCGTCCGGCACATCTCACACGGATCGGATCGTCTTGTGCCGGGTAGCTGGCCACGTCTAGCATTCAACTCGTGGGAAGCCCCCGACAACCTGTCGCTAAGGCACGGCATGGTGGAGATACGCTGCGGGTGCGCCGAGAAGCGCGGCTGAACGTGCTCAGGGAGAGGCTGGAATCCAACGGCATCAGCCCGCGCGAGCTTGACCGGGTACTGTCGGTGACAGACACGCGCGGCGGTGGCCCAGCGCAGGAGCGCAGCCGGGGAGATGCGCGGCGCGAGTTGGCAGCCGGCGTCTTGAACGCTTTGGAGCGGGCCACGAAGCGCCATGAGCGCCGTCTGAAGAAGCAGAAGCGCGACCCGAAGGACATCGACCGAGAGGCGAGTGAGTTGCTGGGCGACTGGGTGGGTGGCGCAAGAATGGTTCATCTCATGAAGCTGGTGAGGCAGAAGCGGTCCGCTCGGTCCCGCGCGGTTCGTGCGATGTTGGCCGGGGAGGCCATCGAGTTCCTGCTGGCGAAGGGGTGCCCGTACTACAAGGACGTGGCACTCCTTTGCCTAGTGCGTCGCCACGGAGACAAGGCTCTGGAGTTCAAGGATGAAAGGCTCCTTCAACATGCAGCGGCCTTGAGGCAGGCCGTGTACATTTGGCGGAAGTCCCGGAATGCGAGGTCCAAGAGGGCTGGCGCGGCGCGTAGGTCAGGCGGTCGGCGCTGAATCTCGCCTGCTTGGCAATCCAGCAAACCGCGGATTGCGGTGTGAGCAACGACGCTCCCGGAGGTGGCACTTGCTGACGCGACTCGCGATCTGGCCTGTGACAGATGGGACCAGAGGTCCCGCATGCCGTCACCGTTCCGACTCGAAAGATTCAACAACCGTTCCGCGCCTCCGCAGCGCTCTCGCACGGCCTCGACGCAGACCTGTCTGACGGAATCCGTCGGTGCCATCGGCACGAGCGACCATGCGGATGCGGGTCCCCGTCGGTGCGGGTGCACTGGCTGCAGGATACGGCTCGGGCTGGACTTGGCGCAGACCCCGAGGGCCGAAGACGGACACAAGCGGCTCCGCAAGGGCCGCGCTCGCGCCCGAGTGTGGCTCCGATACCGGCAAGACGGCCTCCGGCACGACCTGCATCTGGGGCAGGCGCACCTACTCCCCGACAACACGCTCCGCTTTGAGGACGCTGACGAACTCGTCCAGGTCGTGCGATTGCGGCTCTGGTCCCGAGGATGCGCGACTGAGTGCATCGAAGCGTTGACCGAGACACTGGGCAGATGGTTGAGGGAAGGCGGGTACGTCAGCGTGCGCGAGATCGCCCGGTACGCGCGGGAGGCCGACCTGCGAGCCCGAGTATCCCGGAAGTTGAGCAGTGGGAGTGCCGGGTGCCACTCATGATCACGGCTGTCCAGCGCCGTGCGAGACCTTCGCTAGGGATGCATCTGGATCAGACGGTGGGACCGTAAGAAACTTCCGTGCTCTTTGGCCATGTTGATCCGCAAGAGGCGCGAGCCAGAGCCCTGGAGACCATCGGGGAGATCGGTTCGGCCCGAGCGCTCCGAAGTTGCGGAAGTCCTCTTGGACCTTCCCGGATGATCCGCTGCAAGAAGCGCTTCTGTCCTGTGTGCGAGGCATTGCGGCAAGAACGATTGGCGCGTCGTGCCGTACCGATCATCCGTGGAATGCAGAGTCCGATCCTCTGCGAGTTCTTCCTCAAGGCCAGCAGGCGGCAGGCTCGTCGAGGTCTCGACCTGATTCGCAGAGCACTCACCGCGATACGCAGGCACAAGTGCTTCGCGGGAGTCGGGGCAGGGGAAGGTGCCATCGAGGTCAGGCTTCTCGGTGTCGGCCGCTGGTGGATGGTGCACTGCCACATGGTGCTTGACGTGGCCGACGGTGAGCCCGGCGGTAGTTGGGAGCACGAGGTCAATGCCAGGTTCAAGAAGCTCACAGAGGGACGAGGCAGGTTCAAGATCGATCCTGACCGCCCCCGCGTCCATCCCGAC
>CAZSVU010000549.1:0-4495 GCA_964610275.1 uncultured Polyangiaceae bacterium
TTGCCGAGGAAGGTGTAGCCGTTTCGAGCCTGCACGAAGGCCGTGCTTTCGAGCTCGGCGAAGTGATTGTAGCTCAGCCTGACGTCCATCTCCGCGCTCGTGACCTGATTCCAGTACCCCATGTGGGCAGAAGCGTTCCCCGCGGTCCCCAGGAAGGTGCAGCCCGTGAGGGTCAGTGCGGGGCCGTCGGTGGGCTGATAGAGCATCAGATCCGGGGCGGCGGCATTCCCCTCGGTGGAGGTCGAGCGATTGTCTTCGAACACGGTCGAGGTGAGGATCATGGTATCGGCCGTGGGGTACGATTGGACGAATACGCCTCCCCAGTACAGACCGGAGTTATCTCGGAACGTGCTGTTCGTGATCGCGACGCGTCCGCGAACGAAGTAGATCTGCACGGAGCCATCGCCGTCGCCCTGATTGCCGATGAACTCGGTTTCGTGGAAGAGGAGCCGAGCTTGGGGGTTGCTCGTCACCGTCGTCGCGTACAGGGCGCCCCCGTTGATGCCTACGTTGCCAATGAACCTGCAGTCGACAAACGCGCTTTCGTCCTGTCTGATCTCGGCGCATCCGCTGTAGTTGGAGGCCGCGTCCCCGCTGTTCGACAAGGTGCTCCCGGTCACGAGCAACTTCCCAGGACCCTGCACGACGTACAGGCAATGTCCGCAGCCCCCGCTGGGGGATTGGTGGTTGTCGTCGATCAGTGAGTCGCGAATGAGAACGGACGCATCCGAAAGGAAATGACTCGTGCCGACCCCAACCAGGATCCCTGAGCCGCGAACCGGAAAGCGGGCGCTCGCCGTCAAGGTGTTGTGCGACACCTCTGAACGGATCAGCGCGAAGCCGGTGGCATAGTCATGATAGACCGAACCCACGGTGTACTCGGCCGGCGCCTCGATGCCGTGGTCGCCCGAGTGGGAGATGCGGGTGCGGTATAGGAGGTTTCCGGAATAGTACCGACCGTCGTTCAGATCGAGGATTTCGCGCGGCGCGTGCGCGCCGCTGTCGCGGTCCGCAGTGCACAGGCCTTCGATGTAGACGCCACGCCAGTACGACGGGGTCGGCACCGCCTCGTTGGAGTCGAGGATCACCATCCCCGCTTCGTCTTCGACCGGCTCGCCCTGAACGATGTTGACGCTGCCGCGCTCGCCGATGGCGGCGATGCGCCCGAACTTCCGCACCATGATCTCGTACCAGCCGTCGGCCCGCACCTCGGTGTTCGGGCCGATGACGAGGATGCTCTGAATGTTCGCGCCCACGGCCACGCCGCCCGTCAGAATGTAGGGACTGCCGATTTCGCTCCACACTTCCACGCCGTCGAACCCGCCCTGAATGGGAGTGGGACCGGACGAAGCTGCTGCCGGGGTGGCGCTGGATTCCGGTGAGGCGAGCCCCGGGTTGCCTGCCAGGTCCACCGCGCGCACCGTGTAGTAGTAGGTGGTGCCGGCCACGGCCGTGCTGTCCTCGTAGATCCAGGCTTCGGCGTTGCAGTGAGGGTCGGTCGAGTCGAACCAGCACGGCTCGGAGTTGAGCAGGGTCGGGTTCGGGTCACCCGGCGTCGTGCTCCGGTAGAGGTTGTAGCCGCGGAGCTCCAGCATGCTGCTCGCTTCCCAGCGCACGTGGTTCCGGTGGATGCCCGGAATGGCCACCACGTACAAGGGCTCGGCCGGCACCAGCTGGAAGGTGTCATCGGTGGTCTGGGCCGAGTTGCCCGCGAGATCCGTGGCCTCGACCTCGAAGTGGTAGGTCGTGCCCGGCACGAGCACGCCGGCTCCAAGAGTGACCGAATGGCTAACACCGGGCGTGCTGCTCGGCTCCTCGGTGCCGTAGGACTCGTCCTCACCCCAACGCACCAAGCCCGTGCTCTCCTCGTCCGTTTCCCAGGAGATGGTGACCGTACCTGCCTGGTAGTCCGTGACCACTTCGATGTCGACGATGGTCGGCGGCACCGCCACGGTGACCGCGTCGGCAGCCACCCACCAGCCGGTGTTGCCGATGGCGTCCGTCAGGTAGCCCGTGACCTGGGCGTCTATGACGTCGTCGGCGCGCACGATGGTGTAGTCGCGCTCGTACGTCCCGTCCCCAGCCACGTCGTCCCCACGGGTGCCGTCGTCGTAGAGCTCGACGTTGTCGTCGTAGCCGTCGATCACCGCCCAGGCATGGCCATCCGCCTCTGCCACCATCGTCAGGTGCAGCACCGCGGCTGGGCCGAGGATCCTGCTGCCGCCGTCGTGGGTGAAGGAGCTGATGCTCGCCACGCTGTCGAGCTCGATGCTGTCGCTCACCAAGTCGGTCGGGTTGGCCGGGTCGGCGTTGGTACGGAACTGGGCGTAGACGGTCTTCATGCCGTCGCCCCCACCCAGGTCCCAGCTCGCCACACTGGTCGCACACGCTTGCCAGCCCCAGCCGTCGTCGGCAAAGTCGCCCTGGTCGTTGCTGATCCGCATCTGGTAGCAGTCCGAGCACCCGAGAGAAAGTGCGACCAATTCAGACTGCGTCAGGGCTGCGCCACCTGCGATGGTCACGTGTCGCTCTCTGAGGGCCACGGCAGGCAACACGGTGGCGGGACCGGCCGCGATCTGGACACCCGTTCGCGTGTAGGTCTCTCGGTGCGGTTCCGGCACGTAGACGTACGTCACTCGGTAGGTGCCCAGCTGCAACGCTTCGAAGGTGTAATGGCCACTCGCGTCCGTGGTGGTGGTCTCGTCCTCGCCTTCCGCACTGCTACCCACCTCGCCCAGGACGCGCACGGTGATCCCGCTGTGGTCCGAAGCACCGACCAGCGTGACCGTCCCAGACAGGGCATTCGTCAGCGCCGTGAGCTGGATGATCCCCAGATTGAAGGTGTCGTCCGGCCCCACCGAGAACGTGGTCGGGTGCTCGTACGGAGCGTAGCCCGCCATGGTGACCGTCAGGTGCTCGGGATAGTTGGTGGGCGCGACATACAGCGTGAAGTTGCCGTTTGCGTCCGTGTACGTTTCGTAGTCCGGCTCCACGGGATCCGGATGCGGCAGCACCACGTGTGCGCCGCTGTGCTGCAGCGTACCCTCCCAGCCCTGCAGCGAGACCTGACCGATGACCCGCGCCTGGAATGCATCCAGCAGCACCGTGCCGAGATCCAGCGTCTCGGTGGCGGGCACGTAGAGGCTGTTCTCGCGATGCGTGCGGAACCCCGTCTTCGTGAACTCGACGTTGTAGATCCCGGACGGAATGTCGCTGATGCTGAAGCTTCCATCCGGTGCGGTGGTGGTCAGAAGCGTGGTCCCGAGCACCGACACGGTCACGCCACCGTGATCAGTCTCGCCAAAGAGCTCCACGTACCCCTCGAGCTCACCGGTGGTGCTGAGCGTGGCCTCGGCCAGAATCTCGGCGGTCTCGTTGCCGGCGTCGTCCTTGAACCTCAGAAAGAGCCGCTTGAGCCCATCTCCCGGTGCGAAGTCCCAGCGGAAGGTCTCCACGAACGGCTGCCAGATGGCGTTGGCCAGCCCGGACGTCGTGCCCACCTTCATCCAGGTGGCCCCCTCCCCCGTGACCGTCACCAGCGGGCTCGGGTCGGTGATGATGCCGCTGCCATCGCCGATCACCACCGCCATGTTCTCGGGCGGCGTGGTGTCCTGTTCCAGTAGTGTGATCAGGCCCAAGTCCACCACGTCGTTGACTGCCAGTGTGATGCTCTGGCGGTGCGCAATGTAGCCGGGACTGGTGACGGCAACATTGTAGGTATTCGCCGGGATGTCGGAGAGCGTGAAGCTGCCGTCGGCCGACGTGGTGGTACCGAGGTTGGTCCCGAGCAGGGCCACCTGGATTCCGCTGTGGTCCGTGGCGCCAGCGAGCTCGATGGTGCCGCTCAGCGTGGCCGTGGTCTGCAGCGTGGCCGTGGCTTCGATCTCGTCGGTCTCGTTGCCGGCGTCGTCCTTGAACCGCAAGAAGAGCCGCTTGAGCCCGTCCCCAAGCGCGAAGTCCCAGCGGAAGGTCTCCACGAACGGCTGCCAGATGGCATTCGCCAATCCGGAGGTGGTCCCCACCTTCATCCAGGTGGCGCCTTCACCGGTCACGGTCACCAGCGGGCTCGGATCGGTGATGATGCCGGTGCCGTCGCCAATCACCACCGCCATGTCCTGCGGTGGCGTGTTGTCCTGTTCCAGCAGCGTGACGAGTCCCAGATCCGCCGTGTCATTCACCGACAGCGTGATGCTCTGGCGATGCTCGATGTAGCCGGCGCTGTTGATGGCCAGATTGTAGGTGTCCGCCGGGATGTCGGAGAGCGTGAAGCTGCCGTCCGCGGACGTGGTCGTGCTGAGATTGGTGCCGAGCAAGGCGACCTGCACACCGCTAAAGTCCGTGGCGCCGGCGAGCTCGATCGTGCCGGTGAGCGTGGCCGTGGTCTGCAGCGTGACCGTGGCCTCGATCTCGTCGGTCTCGTTGCCCACGTGGTCCCGGAATCGCAGATAGAGCGTCTTCGTCCCATCCCCAGGAGCGAAGTCCCACCGGAAGGTTT
>CAZSVU010000550.1:0-4492 GCA_964610275.1 uncultured Polyangiaceae bacterium
GCGGTCCCGGACCCGGTCACGGACCCCCGACCCGGTCACGAAACCCACCCCGCGTTTTGGCGGCCGCTGGCGGCCGGCGGAACATGGATCAAGGATGCTCCAGGCCGCCCACGGGGTCGTTTGCGCGGCGGCCTGTGGTAGACTGGGTGCGGTGGTGTCGAGGTCCAATGCAAGTCGCCGTTACCTCGCCGCGGGACTGCTCGCGCTGTCCTGTGGGGGAACGGTACTACCGGGAGAGGAAGCCGGAGACGCTGGAACCTCGGAAAATGGGCTGGCAGGTTCACCGAGCATGGCGAGTGCCGGTGCGTCCGGAGCGGACGCCACCCTGGCGCCCGACTCGACAGGAATCGTGATGGACGCCGGGCCGCCTAGTGTTGATGCATCGTTAGGCGTGATCGACGCGGGTTTGACGGGGGTCGGTGGATCCGCGCTGGTCGACGCCGGGTCTGCCGACACGGGCCCTCCCGTCCTTGACGCGTCCGTGCTGGTCGACGCCGAGCCTGCTGACACGGGCCCGCCCGTCGTCGACGCATCCGATCCGGACGACGCCAGGCCGACCCCGGACGCCGCCGATCCGGTTGACGCCGATCCGGTTGACGCCGAGCCCGCCGACACGGGTTCACCGGCGCTCGACGCGTCCGATCCGGCCGACACCGGACCGGTCACGGACGCCGCCGATCCGGTCGACGCGACGGCACCGAGTGACAGCGGAGAGCCGACGGAGGATGCCCACCCATCGCAGTGCACCGCTTCGTCGTTTCCACAATGCGAAGACTACGTGTCCATTCCCGCCGAACTGCCGACGGATTGCAGCGTTCCACGGCTGGTGCGCTTCACGTCGCCGAGTTTCGCCACCGACGAGATGTACTTCGAAGTCACCGTGGACTGCCTCGGTGTGGAAGACCTCGATGAGTGGCGGATCACGATCATGGGCTACATCCCGTCACAGGGGGTCTGGGACGAGTTCTACTGGTCACCGACCAGTGACAAGGACATCGAACGAGAGGGAGAGGAGTGGACCTATCGGCTCACCGCGGACAGTATCGACGAGACCGTGCTCGCCGACGTGGATCCGTGTGCGGGCTGGATGGTGGGGTTTGAGCCGCCGCCGCCGGACGCCCCGGTGCCCTGCCCAGGAGCCGGTGGTTGTGCGTCGGATATCCCGCCCGCGGTTGCAGGCTACGGCCTCCTGCCGGGGCGAACGGTGGAGACGGTCCGTCGAGTCGGCCCCGTGTTCACGCCGGACGAGATCCCGTTGGAGTTGCTCTGCGAGACGATCCCGTTCTCCCCTTGAACAGGCTGCGCCCGAGCGGTCAGCGCCGTTTCCGGCGCCACTTGAGGCGTTGCGCAATTCCAGTCCCGACCAATATCGGCGCCGCCACCACGCAGACCGGGCACGCCATGCCGAATACCGCAATGGAAAACGCGGCAAAGGCTCCCAGCCCGAGTCCTCCGGCGATCATGACCTTGGAGTCGTCCGGAGCGAAGTTCGGATCAGCTTCCTCGATTTGCACTGCACCGACCCTGCGGGCATCGAGCAGCCCTCGCGGCATTGCGCCCGAGCGGGCCACGGGTGAGTCGGCGTGAGCGGCAGCCATGGGGCAAACTTGGGTGCGGACGCCCGTCTCGTCAATGTGGGATAGTTGACGACGGTCGCCGGGCGCCAGGCTCCGGCGGGAGGTTTCCCCTGAATGGGCATGACCGACCTGGCACCCGCTTCGGAGTCCGGTATGCTTGGTGGACGAGGAGGTCGGCGATGAGGAGGAAGCGGACAGGCTCGTTCCGGTGGGCCGCCTTGGCCGTGGGCGCGTGGGTCGCCACGGGCTGCTCGGGTTCGACCACGGAGGCCCCGCCGTGCTCGGCCGGGCAAGAGCAGGAGTGCCAGTGCCTCGGTGGGGAGGTGGGCGTCCAGGCTTGTCTCGGCGATGGCTTCGGGTGGGACAGTTGCGACTGCGAGAACGAGTCTGCAGTCTGCAGCGCTGGCGAGAGTGACGAGTGCACCTGTCAGGACGGCAGAGTGTCGACTCGAATTTGCGTCGGGCCTGTCGAGGGGTGGGGTGAATGCGAGTGCACCAGTCCGCCGGACGTCTGCTCCGCGGGGGCGACCGTACCGTGCACGTGCAGCAGCGGGGACCCGGGATCTCAAACCTGCCTTGTGACTGGAGCCGGTTGGACCGAGTGCGACTGCAGCAGTCCGCCGGACGTCTGCCCCGCGGGGGCGACACGCGAATGCGAGTGCGCCGACGGCACCCCGTCGGTGCAGGCGTGCCCGATGGATGGAGGGATCTGGAGCGAGTGCGTGTGTGACCCAGTCGTGAGTCTGTGCACGCCGGGAACCAGCAGAGCTTGCCTCTGTCCCGACGGTTCCACGGGGGTCCAGTCGTGCCCGGACGGGACCGACTGGACCGAGTGCGACTGTGCGGGCAACTGGTCTCTGTGCGAACCAGGGGACGCGGTGCCCTGCCTGTGTCCTGACGGAAGCACGAGTGACATGACGTGCGCCGACTCGGGTGACGCATGGGGGGCGTGCGAGTGCGAGCCCGCGCCCCCGGAGTGCACCCCCGGAACGACGGTTGCTTGCACCTGTGCCGACGGTCGACCCGGAACTCAGAATTGCTCGAGTGCCGGGATCTGGGAAGCGTGCTCCTGCGCCAGCAGTGGCACGGGCGGGAGCGGCGGCACGGGCGGCGCAGCTTCGGTGTGCACACCGGGCGCGTCGAGCGTGTGCTTCGGACCCGACGGCTGCCAGGGGACCCAGACGTGTAACTCGACCGGTACCGGGTTCGCAGCGTGTATCTGTCAGTCCACTGGCGTGGGCGGATCGGGTAGCGGTGGCACGGGGGGGACGGCCACCGGCGGCGAGGGTGGGGAGCCGCTGGGTCCTTGTGAGAGCAGCATCGTCGAGATGTGCGGCGACGAATACGCTGCCTGCGGCGGAGACTGCATCGTCGAACTCAGCAATACGCAAGACTGTCTCATCGACGTCATCAACATGGTTGGCGCGGTGACGGCAGCGGATCAATGGGCCTGTGCCGAGTCCGCCGGCGCGGACGGGGTGTTCGTCACCGCGGAGTTCAACGAGCTGTTCCCTTGCTTGATCTGCAATCCGCAGACTGCGGACGAATGCCTCGGCGGCTTCGGCGATCCCGTGGACTGTGCGAGCGTGGGCGGTGCCGGCAGCGGCTAAACGCGCTGCTCTACCAGACGTGCGTCAGAGGAAATCCCCACCGAGGAAGACGTACGCGCGGACTCCGCTCAACGACCACCGTACTCGTCCGTACGTGGTACCTTCCTCGAAGTCGGCCAGCTGCAGCCAGTAGTAGCGCAGCATGAGATCGGCGCGCAGTCGCGCGCGCTCGCCCACCCCGAAGATGCCGCCGGCGCCAATGCCACCCGAGAACCCGGGAACGGGACCGTCGAGCGAGGAGCAGTCCGAGGTCGAGTCACCCGTGTAGCAAAGGTCCTGCATGAGGTCCAAGGATTGCTCGGTTTCACCGGAGGGGACCAACACGATGAGGCCCAGCTCACCACGGGGGGCGATCCACGCGCGCGTCCCCACCGAAATGGCGGGTTCGCCTACGACGTTCAAACCAAACTCGCTGCCCAGATCGACGTCGTCCGCGCCTTCGGTGTCAGTCTTCATCTTCGAGGTGTAGCTGATCCCCGGTCCCAGGCGCATGACCCGGCCGAGCCGGAACAGCACGTCGAAGTCCAGAACGACGGCGGGGTGGTGATCATAGCTCGTGGAGCTGTCTTGGAGTCCCAAGCAGTAACCGTCACAGCGAATGCGGCTGGTGCCGGAGCCCCAGAACATCACTCCGATTCGGGGGACCAGCGCGACCTTGGACAACAGATTGGGATCGGGGGGCTCGGGCAGCTCTTCCGGTGGCTCGGGCGGTGGAGATCCGGGTGGGGGATAGCCGTAGTAGCCAGGTGGGGGATAGCCGTAGCCGGGTGGCGGGTAGCCGTAGCCAGGTGGCGGGGCGCCGTAGGGCGCGGGCTGCGCGTTGCCGGGTGGGGGAGCGGGTTGATCGGTTTGCGCTGGAGGTGGCGCCGTTGGCTCGGCCGCGGGTGGCGGGGCAGGAGCGGGGGCAGCGGTGGGTGCAGGCTCGGCAGGCGGTACCGGGTCGCCCGCCGGCTGGGCGAGCGCTGGCCCGGTCGAGCTGGACACCAGCAGCGCGCATAGCGCAGCGGCGCGTTTCAGTGCTGGCAGGGACGCTCCCGAGACTTCACGTGATCGATTGTGCATTCGCCTCACCACCGCCTCTTCCGTCAGCCCTGAGCAAGATACTCCTCGCACGTGCACGAACCAAGCTCGTCGGTGCGAGACTCGAGTCCGGTTGGCGCTGGGCAGTCGGCGCAATGCGGTCGCACGGGTGCTGGGCGTGCCACCTCGAGTGCTCGGCCTGTGGCGATTCGAACGGTCTCCTGCCCCGAGGGCACCCTTGCTCGGAGTTCGGGCCGGCCGGGGTGAAGAAGATGGAGCAAGGTC
>CAZSVU010000551.1:0-4450 GCA_964610275.1 uncultured Polyangiaceae bacterium
GGAGCAGTGGGCTGGGTCTCGCCACGGTCAAGCAGATGGTCGAGGCGCGTGGCGGAGCAATCGACGTCCGGAGCAAGCTCGGCCAAGGCACGCGCCTCGACCTCTACCTGCCGCTCTGCGACGAGCGCGGCGTCAGCCGCCATTCTCTCGTTCGGTCGAAGTAGCTCGGGCAGGCGGCGTGTTCGTCTTTGAGCTCGGGGAGCAATTCGGCGTGAGCTGGCGCACAGTCAGTCGCTGAACGGACGACATGGAACTTCAGGAGGGAACCATGACCGTCGCCAAGCCGACGGAAGACACGTCACTGAGACTGCTGAAGGTAGCAGACCGAGCGAAGCGAGACCCGCAACGACGCATCTGCGAGCGTCCGGGGGTGCGATTCCCCCGGGCGACTCACCTCGTCATTGGGTTCGAGCGAGAGAACGATGCCCGTCGCGTAATGGCGGTACTCAGCAAGCGGTTCGCTGCGGATGCCGGAGAGCCATCGGGTTGACTGAGCTTGGCGGGTAGCGGGGAGATCCAGGGTCGGGGCGAGCTATGCAACAAGGGAACGTCGAGTCATGCATCAGAGCACCTCGGACTCACGGTGCGAGTGCGAAACAGTAGATCCCTCCGTAGCCACCCCCTGATCCCACGGTTCTGGTTCCGTCCGAACCCGGCCCGCCGGTTTCCACCAGATTGACGCCCGGAGCGCAGCCCGCTTCGTCGAGCGCTGACATCCAGTTGGCCATGGACGTGCCTCCCATGCCTCCGTCGACCACAGGCCAGTCGCCGCCGGTTCCTCCAGTCGACCACGTGTGCCCGCAGCGCGGTGACCCCTGAGTGGTCGAGCTGGTCCAGTCGTTGCACGTGGAGTCGGTGCCGCCGTAGACGTTGCCGTCTTCCCCGGTGCCAGTGAGAAAATCGTGATTGTCCACTTCACCGGTCCCGTCCGGATCGTGATTGGGAACCCCGTACTCGTTGGGCAAGTCGTTGATGATGGCAGCGTCGGCGCCTTCGGGTCGCTCGTTGATCAGCGCGGTCAGATCCTGCGCCACGATTCTGCCCAGTCGATCGTACCAGGGACCGCTTCCGATGCGGTCTCTCGCGTTCACCTGACCGTCCGCCGTGCTGCCGGTGGTGCTCAGAAAGGCGCGCCAGACCTTGGCGCCAGCGCCCGGCATGGAGGTCTCGGCGATCTCGGTGCAGATTTTGTCGGCTCCCACCAGGCCGGTTGCCTCACCGTAGCGCAGGTCCCCACCGAACCCGTCTTGGCTGCCGGAGAGCCGACGCATGGCTTCGAGACTGGTCGCAAAGAAGCTGAACCGCGGCAGGTCGCCCGTGGAGCACATGACCTGACCTTCAGGACAGACCGCGTCGGCGTCGTTCGCATCCTCGCTGGAGGACTCCGAGTTGCACGCCGCGAAAGAGACAGCCACCGAAGCCAGTGCAGTCACGGCCACAACCCGTCCCATCATGCTGATTCTCCAGGCGAAGCTTGCTCCGCGGGCGCCGCTCGGCGCGCGCAGCCCAGAGCGGCGTCAGTTCCCTGCCATCGTTCAGTCACCGGATCGTCAGGAAGACAGGCGCACAAACGCGCGTCTGCGCCGGATTCGTGAGCAAATGCTGCGTGCGACGGCCTTCTCGGCTGGCTACGCCAGGCCGACCCTGGTGTGAAGACGTGGTCCCAGCAGGGGACTCCCGGGTGCGCTGCGACGACTTCATTTGGGATGTGCCTCGCGACCTCGCCAATGATGCCAAGGCAACGAGAGACGGTGTCGAGTGTGAGGTCCTCGTTGACGAACGTCGCAAGATCCTGGCCTCCGACGTAGCGCGCGACGCGAGTGGCCGCGTCGAGGATATCCTCGATGCGAAGGCGCCATTCCCTAGGTGGCACGGACGGCCTCGGCAAAAATGCGGTCGCGCAACTGGCGCTTCACGGCATCACGCATGACCAGGTCGACGCGGCAGCCTAGGATTTCCTTCTGCCTCCACTGAACCCGGAAGAAGTGAAAGAGGCCGATGGGTTTGTCGAATTCGACGAGCAGATCGACGTCACTGCCCGCGCTGGCTTCCCCACGCACCACCGACCCGAACAGGTCGAGCGAACGCACGCCGAGGCCGGCTAGCTCGGCTCGCGCCTCGGAAAGCCGCTGCCGGACCTGGTCGCGTGTCACGCGTTGATTGTAGGCCCAGCTAGCGCAGGGGGCCACAAGTGACTGCACGTGAAGACTCCAGAGTGGAACCCTTCTGCTGCTTGCCGGGCGAGTGGGATTGACTCAAACGGGCGTGCAACAACTGAAAGGCCGGCGGGGCTACTTGAGATTTGCGGCAGTTCCTTCAAGTCGGCGTAGTCGGACGAGACTCCGCCGACTGTGCGCCGGGGACGTTCTGCTTGAGCAGCCAGTGCACGGTGATCTGCAGGGGCGGACGAGGACGCTTCCTGGAGGCGGAAAGAGTGGACTGTGAGGAGGCGTTTGGATTTGCGGAGTGCGTGGTGTGGACGCAGATGCCTCAGCCGGAGGAGTCAGTTCACTACTGTGCTCCAACGTGCGCCAAGGACGAGGACTGCTCGGTCGGCGCTTCCTGCGAGGTGGGCCAGGTGGCGGTCGTCGACTATGAGAATACGACCATCAACCGTGCCGCATACACCTGGGACGATACGCCGGAAGTCTGCTTGGTCGAGTGAGCCACGCGGGGATCGGTTGCCACGTGCCGACAAAGGTCACGCACGTCACCAGACGTCGGCGCCCGCGCAAGCCATTGCTCACGTCAGTCCGAGCGGTGATGTCTGATCCATGTCGCTCAGGCCCCCACACCGTCACAGGTGGGCACACCATTGACGATGCGCGTGATGCAGATCGATACTCGCTCCATGGCGGACGCGGAGCAGCGGGACGCCAACCCTGGCGAGGAAGACGACAGCGTGAAGGGCATTGAGCTCCCCGAACCTGGGCGCGACACCCTGCCCGAGATTCCGCTATCCAAGCCGCCCCCTTCCGGCGAGACGTTTTCTGCGCAACGAGCAAGTTGGGGGCCAATTCCGACGCCGAGGGCGACGGCGCACGAGGTGACGGAGGGCGTTGCCCTGTTGCGTAGTCTCAGTGAACGCTGAGGCCTCTGGTTGGCCGGGCGGGTTAGTGCTCCGCTAGATCGATCACCGCTGTTCGGGCATCGTGCTTTGGTTGCCCGAGGGATGCTTGGGAGGTCGGGATGCGCAAAGGATTGGTCAGGTGCGGGCTGGCGCTGGTCGCCGGCAGCGCGTTCGCCCTGTGGCGCGCGGCCCGCGCAAGGGGCCCGAAGCCCAGCCCCGGCCCGGCGTTCTGACGGAGGTGTGCGGGTTTGGCCTAATGAACGGCGGGAATCGACCCTTCTGGTCAACACGTACTGGTTGCGAAGCCAGTCCCTGCCCAAGAGGTACGGAGGAAAACAGCATGGGACGATTTGAGTTCACAGGGGCCCTCGTTACGGGGGATCGGGACATTGACGATCAGCACCGGACGTTGATCAACCTCGCCAATCGGGTGGTCGCGCCGGCGGCCGTCAACGAGGCCCCGGCCCTGTTCCAGGAGGCCGTTGGATTCCTTGCCTCGTACGTCGATTACCACTTCGCCAGCGAAGAGCACGTCATGCGGGCCGTCAAATATCCGGATTTTCCGCAGCACGAGGCGTGGCATAGCCGTTTCCGGAACGAGGTCGCCGAGCTTCTCCGGCAGAACCACGCGCAAGGCGACTCGAAAGCGCTGAGGCTGCGGGTATCGTTCGCCATCGAAGACTGGTTGCTTGCACACATCCAGATCATGGACGCGGCGCTGGCCAGGTTCCTCCGTCAGCAGCGGGGCAACCCGGTCATCCAGTTCCCCGACGTGCAGACGCTCCGGAAGACAGGTGCCATCACTGCCAACTTCGACGAGGCGTGCCTGCGGGCGAGCTGAGTGAACGCCAGCGCGGTGCACGGGACTCGGCCGTGGCGCCTACCTCGGAAGAAGGAGCTGGCTACGCTGGTGGATAGAAAGCGGCCGAGCCCGAAAATCGACACTCGGGCATCTTCCCTCGACCCCGGCGGCGTCCTTCTGGACGTTTTCGCCCGACACGTTGAGCCCGGGCGACGCCTGGGCCGTGGACTTTCACCGGGGCAAGTCGGAGTCATGGGGGTCGGGGTCGAGGCTACGGGTGAGGTGCGTGAGGTGAGGAGCGTCGCTCCCACGCGAACGACTGCAGCGAGGTTGGCAAAGAATACCAACGACTCGGCTGTGCCCCGGAGATCCGGGGACCGGGGCAACCGCGGCAGTCTTCGTCGCCGGGCGCGCCCAACGTGGTGCTGCCGGTACCGGAACGGGCTGGTCCGGAGCCACCAGGCTAGACGGATGTGCTTTGCGGTCGCTTGGACGTCCTCCCTCCTTGTCGTACCCGGCGGGATCTGCGATCCGGTCAGGCGGAGCACGAGGGCGCCGTTCCGGCGCTTGCGGGGGCA
>CAZSVU010000552.1:0-4409 GCA_964610275.1 uncultured Polyangiaceae bacterium
CAGCTGCTCCTGTGCTGCCTCGGGCAGATCGCGGAGCCCCGGGACTTCGTCGAGTGAAGGTTGTGGCGCCATGGGCGGGGCGCTGGGCGGCGGGAACGAAGCCAGTTCCAGCGGCAGGTGCTCGGACGGGGCTTCTGGCCCCGCCGACTCGGATGGGGGCGCCGGCAGTGGGGCAACCTCGGCGAGGCGTGCCACCTCCGGTGGCGGCTCACTCAACGACACGTCGAGCGGCGGAAGTGACGACCGCGGTCGTCCTGGCGGTGCGGGTGGCCGCGGCTGCCCAGAGGCAGCGGACAGCTCGAGGGCAGGGGGTGCAGTGGGTTCGGGCGGAACGGCTTCGGCGGGCTCACTCAGCGATAGTTCCAGGGGCGGGAGTGAGGCTCGAGATTGCTGCTTTCGTCTCGGAAGGGGTGGTGGGCGTCGCGGCGGTGCCGACCCCTGCTTGGCGGACGAAATTGGCTGCGCCACCTCCACCGTCGGTCGATCGGAGGGGCATTCGTCCGCGGAACGGGCCTCGCTCATCTCCAGAGTGGGCCGATCGGACGGCGCGTCCGGATTGGCCGGCACGCTGCCCAGATGACTTTCATCCGGCAGCTCCGACATGCGGGTCTCGATGGCCGGACCTTCCGAGGGCACGGCTGGTGCTGCGGCGGAGTCTCCTGCGGACACCGTGATCCCAGCCGGCAGCTCCGACTCCCGCGTTTCGATGGCGGGTGCTTCCTGGGCGATGCGCTGGCGGCGCTGCCGCTCGCGGAAAGCGGCAAACGGCGGCCGTCTGGCAGGAGCGGGCGCCTCGGATCGCTCGCGGATCGGTCGGTGCTTTCCCCGCCGCTTTGGATGTACCGGCCCACGCTGCACGCGTTCCTCCCGGATCGAGTTCAAACGGATCAACGGCCTGCCGGCGCAGCGGGATAACCCTTGCCGGCCGAAAGCGCCCGTTGCCGGAAGCGACCCGGCGCGAGCGTGCCTCAGTGGCCCCGGGGCTCAGCACGTTTCGCGGCAGGATCCCCTCGAGAAGGTGCATAGGTCCGCTGGCCAGTCCGGTGCTCGCACCATGCCCGGCCGTCGCGCACGGAAGCCGCAGCAAGTCAGGGGCCAGCGGACGCCGGGAACGCACGAGAAGCGGCGACCCGGGCGCATCCGATTGGCGTCGGAACGGTCCGGCCCACGGCCGGGAAGTGGTCTTTGGTGGCTCTCCAGCGTGGGCTACGATACCGCCCGCTTTTTGGTTAGGACCGTCGCTTGCGTACTGAGATGAGCCCCCCGACCCACCCTCGACGTGGCGCGCCCGGCCGAAAGCTGGCCGCCCTCGCGCTGGCACTGTTTCTGGTCGGAGCGACCAGCACGGCGCTGTGGATCAGCGCGGTCCAGTTTCCGGGCTTTCAGCGTCACGTCGTTTCGGTGCCCGCGCTGACCGCTCTGCTGCTGTGCCTGGCGTTCACCACGGCGAACCTGATGATCCGTTGGTTCCGGTGGCACTTCCTGATCCGACGGTTCACTCCGGAGCTCGTCACCCGCGACAGTCTGGCCGTGTACCTGGCGACGCTGCCCGCCATCGTCACGCCGTTCTTCGTGGGCGAGTTGGTACGCGTGCTCATTCTCCGCAGGCGGTTTCGCACGCCTGCCTCCTATCTGGTCCGCATCTGGTTGGCGGAGCGACTGCTCGACGTCGGCGTGTTGGCGACGACCTACGTCGCAGTTTCGTCCGCCCAGTGGGGCGTGGTCGCCACGCTGCTACTCGGCGCAGGAGCGTGGTTGCTGTTCCGTCAGGCTATGCTGACGCAACGCCAGCGCGAAGTCGGTTTCGTTGCAGCGGCGTCGGTGTGCTCCACCGCCCTGGCCTGGGCGTTTCCGGTGGTCGCGCTCTGGGGCACGCTTCGGCTCCTGGCGAGCCCGACCAGTCTCGCTGCCTCGGCGACTGCTTTCTCCGCCGGCACGCTTTTCGGTGGTGCGACCGGTCTGCCCCTGGGGGTGTTCGTCACGGGCTCGACCATGATCGCGGAGCTCGTCGCCGCCGGGGTTTCGGACTGGGCAAGCGTGCTCGGCATCCTCGTCCACCGAGCTGGAACGGCCTGGTACGCTGTGATTCTCGGACTCACTTCGCTGGTGCTCTATCGCGGCCGACTGGCACGCCTGCTGCGGGGTCAGGGCGAAGCCCACTTCGATGAGCTCGCCGACGAGTACCAAGAGCAGATCCCCGTCCACGTGCGCGATCGCCTGCTGCTCAAGAAAGTCGCCATGATTGACCGTCATCTCGGGTTGCGTGGTGTCGAGCGTGGCGCGCGCGGTCTCGACCTCGGCTGTGGTCAGGGGTGGTACCTGGCCGAGATGATCCGGCGCGGGTATCGTGTCGATGGCGCCGACTACTCCACCGGACAACTGGAGAAGGCCAAGCGACACTTGAGTGCGAGTGGCGTCGGGGAGACGAATTTGGTGCGCGCCGACGCCCAAGCCCTGCCGTTCGCCGACGGATCCTACGATTTCGTCTACAGCATCAACGCCCTGCACCACATTCTCTCGGTCGAGGGGCAGCTCGCGACGTTCCGCGAGGTAGTCCGCGTGCTGCGCCCCGGAGGGGTCTTTCTGCTGCACGAAATCAACGTGCACAATCCGATCTTTCGCCTCTACATGGGTTACCTGTTTCCACTCCTCAAGCGGATCGACGAGGGCAACGAAGAGTGGGTGCTGCCCACCGCGCTGCCCACTGTGTCCGGGGCCGAATGGGCCCCGGACATCGAACACTTCACCTTCCTGCCCGACTTCGTGCCCAGCGTGCTGATGCGAGCGCTGGGCGGGACCGAGCGCCGCTTGGAGCGCTCACCACTGCGGCGCTTCAGCGCCCACTATCAAGCCTGCCTGGTCAAGCAGCCTGCGGAGCGTGTCGCCTGAGAGTTGGTTGCCGCGAGGAAACGATGAGCGAAACTGAATTGCGAGAAGGTAGGAAGCTCGACTGGGCGTTCGCCGCCATTGCCATCGTCGTCGCCCTCGTCACCTTCCTGAAGGGATTCAGGATGCCCAACGCCTGGGCGGCCACCCATTTCGCATTCAACTACAGTCAGGGCTTCGTGCGACGTGGTCTGCTGGGGGAGATCGCGCGACAGATCGGCGGGGACGACGTATTTCAGTACAACCCGTTTGCCGTGGTCTCGTTCCTCGCGCTGCTGGGGATTGCGGTGTTGCTCGGCTTCGCCGCGCGCCAGGCGCTAAGGTCCGACCCGGGCGACCATGGATTTCGCATGGCGGTTCTCGCCTTTGCCGCTTCTCCTGCGATTGTGTTCTTCGTCCACTCGGTGGGCTACTTCGAAGATTTGGCAATCCTGCTCATCCTACCGTTCATCCTACTCGTACGTCGGATTCGGAATCGCTACGCCATCTTCCACATCATCCTCGTACTTGGACTGTTCTTCGCGTTCGTCCACGAGGTGCTGGTGGTGATGTTCGGACCGGTCTTCGTTTTCGCGTTCGCCTGCCACATCGTGCACGATACGCGACGGTACGGGCTCAAGCCTTCGAGGCTGGCTAGCTTGATCGCCCACGCGGTGATGGTCACCGCGCTCATCTTCGTCGTGTCCATGATCGTCAGCACGCTCGGCTCGGAGGATGCGGCGCGCATTCGAGCGCTGCAGCGCTTCTTGCGGCAACACGCCGACTTCCCCATCCGATATGAGTCCTTTGAGGCGCTGGGTCGATCCTCCCGCGAGAACGTCACCAAGCTGATGCCTTGGTACTGGGAAATGGAATCCAGTCGCGAGCTCGCCACCCGGACCTGGGTTGCATATCTCCCGGGTTTCGCCTTCTTTCTGTACTACGGCGTTTGGGCCATCAGTCGGCCCGGACTGCCCCGACGCCTGACCTGGCTGTTTGCCATCGGTTACGTTGGCGTCACGATTTCGGCTCACTTCCTCAACCTGGTGGGTTGGGACTGGAACCGCTGGAATGCCATCACCCTGTTCGCGGGTCTGTTGAGCCTGCTGTTCTTCAAGCGCTACTTTCGGAGCCGACCGGGGCGCCGTGCGCCGACGCACGTTTGGGCGCTGGGGGCCATTGCGACCGCCCTGGGCCTGGCGGGGGACTACCAGCTCAACGACGGTTTCAAGGTCCAGTTCTACCCATTCGACAAGCAGTTCGACACGGTCGAGCACCTCATCGACGGCGACTTCAAGTTCAGGCCGCGCCGGTAGGGCGAGCAAATCCCGGGAGCGGAGCTCGCGGGATTTGCTCGCTGAAGCCGTCATTCTGCCGTACCGACCCCGAGAAGCGGCACGACGGGATTCTGCGGGTGACTCGTGCAGACGCGTTGCTGCGGGTCACCCACTCTAGCCAAGTGTGGCGCTGGTTGGGGTGGCGACGGCGTGGAGACGGAGGGGGAATGGGGAAGCCCGCGAGCTTCGCTCGCGGGCGGGGGGGCC
>CAZSVU010000553.1:0-4403 GCA_964610275.1 uncultured Polyangiaceae bacterium
TAGTGGGATGGTTGGGAGTTAACTTCAACCATTAATGAAAGGTTCAAGGAATATTCCCAATTATTTACCAACTGTAATTTGCTTCAAACATTACTCAAATCATGATAATTATTTACCAAAATCGGTGTACATGCATTAAATGAATAGTAATTAATTACTATATTTTGTAACAAATTACGCAAAATGTCGTATAATCAAATGTTGCCACAGCAAAGATGTCGTAGACAATAGTAGGCAATACGTTCTTTAAGATTTGATTCCAGACTAATTTGCTTGAAGGAAAGGTATTCCTTTAACAACAATCAACAACTCTTTAAGGATTTAAAAACTAAATGGTGAAGTGTATTCACCTACATGGAAGAGGTATGTCAATTTTAGAAACAAATAAAAACTAAATATCATGAATTACTATCACTACACAAAAGGATGCCATCTGGCAAAAATCGTAAACGAAGGAATTATCAGGACTTCCAAAACTCTGATAGAAAAAAAGGAAAAACCAGCAGTCTGGTTGACAACGAGCGCAAAATGGGAACCCGCATGTAATGTTGGACATGTTGTAAATGCTGACAACTTAGTTAGTGGTCAAACTTACTCAAGTGATGAAGTTGATATAGTTCCATGCAACAACAATTACATGAAAAAGGAAATTGGTATGTGCCGAATTGTTGTCAGTGAGAATGTATCAACCGTGACATGGGCAAAATTCAAGCATGTAAGCGGAATCTCTGAGCCAATGTTTTATGCGCTTGATAAACATTCAAGGAGCATCGGAAGTCCCGTAAACCAGTGGTATTGCAAGTTTGCTGGAATTCCAAGCAGATACTGGGAAGGTATTGAGATGTTTGTTGATGACCAATGGGTCAGGTGGGATGAGAAAATGCCAATTCAGGAATTTGTTGACTTGTGTTTGAGTTGTAATGGTAAGCAAGTAGAAGAGGAAGAAATGATTAATGGATTTCCAAAGAAGCACGCTATGTATCAAATTGCTTTCATGGAAAGGCATCATGATGAAATTAAAGAGATTTGGAAAGCCAATAAAGATAAGAAGGGTTACATCCAGATTTATATATCACCTGATTACAAACCCTATCCATGTGGTTTTGAATTTATCGAGAAACGAATCAAAAAAACAAGTTTCAAACCTCTAAGGGAATCCGAAACTGAAACATATGCCTTGGTGCATTTTCTCTGGGAAGCAACTTTCACACAGTATAAAATGGCTGTTGCTCTGTAGAGTGGATGGTAAATATTAAAACTGAAGATGATGAAAAAGAAAAGCAGTATTGATAACGAATTCATAGACCTTATTCTGTGTGCAATTGGCAACGCAATTATGTCAGGCGACACCGTAGTAGGTTTTAATGGCATACAATATTTCTGGGAAGAAGTAGAGGGTCAGGATAGGTCAGGTGGTTATCTCATAAAGCACAGCAATTATCCTCATGAAAGCGAACTTGAAGACATAGATAACAGTGAAGACCATGATGAATTCCAAAATTGGTTAGCAGCAGAGTTATACTATCATGCCAATAAATGCTTGGCACATTTTGACGAACAAATTCGAAACAATTAAAAATACGTGATATGGAAAAAATTGAAATTTCTCCAGAATGGATTCTTGACAAATTAACTGTCACGCATCATGCTGACGGTGAAGGTAACATTACTATCAGTGCAGACTCAGTATCTGATTCCCATTGGATTGACTTGGCTCTTGACACACTTAAGATTAAGTATAAAACCGTAACTGTTGGTTACGACCCTGACACTGAGAAACAGTATTTTGAAGTGCAATGGGAATTCAAAATTGAAAACATTAAAACTGAATGTCCGAATCTATATGCAAAATGGAAAATCATGGATGAAAAAGCATATCGACTTTGGGAAGTACAACGATTGATGGATAGTAGTAAAAAGGAAGAATTAAGACAAACAGGGGATGCTGAAAACCTGTGATAGAGTAGGCAAAATTTAATAATAAGAAAATGAAAAAAGTAGAAAAAGACCCTCTCATCGAAATTTTAACAGGTAATAAGAAAACTGTTGATGCACGAGAACTGCACAGATTATTGGAAATCAAAGAACCATTCGAAGAATGGATGGAGACTCAAATTAAAAAATTAGGTCTTGTTGAAAACGAGGATTATTTAAAATTTGATAATAACTAATATAAACATACAATTATGAAAATCAATACATTAAAAAAGCAGAAGTTCATTGAACGTGCTCAATTCGTTCACAATAACATGTATGATTACACCAATGTAATATACAAAAGTTCATCGAAAAAAGTTAAAATAGGATGTCCGAAACATGGCATCTTCTTGCAAGCACCTACGCAACACCTTGAAGGTCATGGTTGCATTTATTGTAAATATAAACGGATGACAAGAGAAGAATTCATGGCATATGTAACTAAATTATATGGTGATAAGTATGATTATTCAAAATGCACATATACCCATAAAAATGGTCAAAAAGACAATATTACAATCACATGTAAAATTCATGGTGATTTTATTAAGAGCATCAAGCAACATTTAAATGGACAGGGGTGCGAGAAATGTTCAATGGAAGAATGGAAAAGGGCAAAACTTATTGAAAAACAGAATACTGTAACCAGTAGTGTTGGAGAACCAAAAGAAGATGACATCAATTTGACATTTTCAGTTTCAATGGAATTCCAGCCAGACAATTCCAATGTTATTGGAGTCGTTTCTGCTGCATCATTCGATAATAAAGCGGAAGCAGAGAAGTTTCTTGGTAATCTAAGGGTAGCCATTGAATTGACTGATTCCAAAATCACTGAAACAATCGTAACAGAAGAGAAAGAATCATTTGTAGATTATAAGATTGTTGCATTAATAATAAAAAGTTTATTTCTGAAAACATATGAAGACTACTTAAAGTGGTGGGACAAAACTCGTCCAAGTCAAATCCCACGTAACTTACATGAGTGCTACCCAAATTTTAAACAGTTTTTCAACGGAAATGAAGTCGGATTAAAGTCTACTGTAAGGAGTGCAATAATTCTGCCTGATGACACTGGTCGTAAGAGTGCTTGAATTATTAATCGCTTTAACGCTTAGGAAAAATGAAAACCACAGAAAATAATTCAGGACAACAACCTCGCAGACCTGAAATCGAAAATCCAAATCAGAGAACAATTGATGAAGTGCTGGAAGAGATTCGAGATATCATCAATAATACCCACTGGGTACAAACGAGATTATCACAATTAGAAGCCAATGGTTACCAGATAGAAGAATGCTGGGTTAAGAATGGCTGTATTGAAGACATGAGGTATTTGCCACGAAAAAATGCAATTAGAATTCAAGTCGCTGAATCAGAACCACGTGGAGATTATCATAAGGCAAACTGTGTGATTATTCCAGCATCTGACGTTTTATTTCAAGAAGGTGATGCGTCAAGGGTCAGGAACTTACCGAACTTTATATAAATGATGTAATATGCTGAAATTTAACTTTATAAAGAACGTTAAGGTCGCAATTCAGCAAATGTTAAGGTCAATAAATGGGGTATTATAACATAATATATGAGAACTTAGAAAAAGCGTTAAGGTCAATAAATGGGGTAAGATATATATGGGTTATATTTAAAGTAAAGGGTTAAGGTCGGATTAGAACAAAGGTTAAGGTCAATAAATGGGGTACGGTTACATGTAATGAGAACTGAGAAAAAAAGCGTTAAGGTCGGATTAGAACAAAGGTTAAGGTCAATAAATGGGGTAATCATAACTAAGTAAATGAAAACTAACACAAATAGAAAGAACTACGTTAAACAAGAGTATCTACCTGCTAAACTAACAAGGAGATTGCAGGACTGTATTTTTAATAATAACAAGTACCAGTACACCACAAAGAATAATTTTCTTCAGTGTATTGAAATCATATATTATCATCAGGTCAAACAGGGTATTGGGTTAAATAACTATGTGCCATTAGGACGAGATTATTGGAAAACCATATTTGGTGGAAATTACCATGATAGAGTAATAGCACCACTTCTGAATGAACACAAGATTATCGAAAGCCATGATTTTGGCTACCGTACATTTCCCGATAAAAATAATGTTTCCAGAGGTAAACAGGATGGACAGGTAGGTATCAGATACCGAATTAATTCAGACCTGCTGGATGACCATTATGAAACAATTAAGTACATCGAAAAAGGCAGGGTTCTGACGGCATTGGAAAGGATGTTGTTTCGTGATAAGGAATTCATTATAACTGGGATTCCAGACTTAGATTTTCGTGTTTCGATTGACCACAGGAAAGCCAGCAAATGGGTTGACAGCAATGCGGAACTGATTTGTGATGAATTCCTGAAATCAGATTACATCAAAACCATACCAGATGGACTGAAAATCCAATGCAAAG